>CALJZP010000163.1 GCA_937983545.1 uncultured Azonexus sp. | reverse complement strand
ATTTCTTCATGATCTCCTTGATTTCGTACACTTCGCCCTTGAAGATCAGGTCGGAAATCAGCGGCGAATTGAGCATCACCTCGATGGCGGCAACCCGGCCCTTGCCGTCCTTCTTGGGAATCAGGCGCTGCGAGACCATGGCGCGCAGGTTGAGCGACAGATCCATCAGCAGTTGCTGGCGCCGCTCTTCCGGGAAGAAGTTGATGATGCGGTCGATGGCCTGGTTGGCGCTGTTGGCATGCAGCGTCGCCAGCGCCAGGTGACCGGTTTCGGCGAAGGCGATGGCGTAGTCCATGGTGTCGCGATCGCGGATTTCACCCATCAGGATGACGTCCGGCGCCTGACGCAGGGTGTTCTTCAGTGCAGGTCCCCAGTCGTCGGTATCGACGCCGACCTCGCGCTGCGTGACGATGCAGTTCTTGTGCTCATGCACATACTCGATCGGATCTTCAATGGTAATGATGTGGCCGTACGAGTTTTCGTTACGGTAATCGACCACGGCCGCCAGCGATGTCGTCTTGCCGGTACCGGTGCCGCCGACGAAGATGATCAGGCCGCGCTTGGTCATCGCCAGATCCTTGAGAACCGGTGGCAAGTGCAAGTCGTCGAGCGTCGGGATGGTCATGTTGATCGTCCGGCACACAACGCCGACGCGCCCTTGCTGGACCAGCGCATTGACCCGGAAACGCCCGATACCGGCCGGCGAAATGGCGAAATTGCATTCCTTGGTGGCTTCGAATTCGGCGGCCTGACGGTCGTTCATGATCGAACGGGCCAGTTCCGCCGTGTGCTGCGAGGTGAGCACCTGGTTGGAAACCGGTGTGATCTTGCCGTCAATCTTGATCGCTGGCGGAAAACCGGCGGTAATGAAAAGATCGGAGCCTTTCTTCTGCGCCATCAGGCGCAGAAGATCGTGCATGAATTTCATTGCCTGGTCGCGTTCCATACCTTCCTCTCGTTTGTTCTTTCAAGCCCCGGATCAAGCCGGGAAGGAATCCTTGTTGGCAGCGCGGAAGCGCGCCTCGGCGCTCGAGACGACATTGCGCCGCACCAGATCGATCAGGTTCTGGTCCAGCGTCTGCATGCCGAAATTCTGGCCGGTCTGGATCGCCGAGTACATCTGCGCGATCTTGTTTTCGCGAATCAGGTTGCGGATGGCCGGAGTGCCGATCATGATCTCGTGCGCCGCGACGCGGCCGGTGCCATCCTTGGTCTTGAGCAGGGTCTGCGAAATGACCGCGCGCAGCGACTCGGAGAGCATGGCGCGCACCATTTCCTTTTCGGCCGCCGGAAAAACGTCGACCACGCGGTCCACCGTCTTGGCCGCTGACGAGGTGTGCAAGGTACCGAATACCAGGTGGCCCGTCTCGGCTGCGGTCAGCGCCAGGCGGATGGTTTCCAGATCGCGCATTTCGCCGACCAAGATCACGTCCGGATCTTCACGCAGCGCCGAGCGCAGGGCGTTGGCAAAAGACAACGTGTGCGGCCCGACCTCGCGCTGGTTGATCAGGCATTTCTTGGCCTCGTGCACGAATTCGATCGGGTCCTCGACCGTCAGGATATGGCCGTAGTCGTTCTCGTTGATATGGTTGACCATGCCGGCCAGCGTCGTCGACTTGCCCGAGCCGGTCGGCCCGGTGACCAGCACGATACCGCGCGGGTATTCGCAGATTTCCCTGAATATCTTGGGCGCATTGAGCTCTTCCAGCGTCAGCACTTTGGACGGAATGGTCCGGAATACCGCACCGGCGCCCCGATGCTGGTTGAAGGCATTGACGCGAAAACGCGCCAGATTGGGAATTTCGAAGGAAAAATCGCATTCCAGCGTTTCTTCATACACCTTGCGCTGGCCGTCGTTCATGATGTCGTACACCATGCCGTGCACATCCTTGTGCTCCATCGCCGGCAGGTTGATGCGGCGCACGTCGCCATGGACGCGGATCATCGGCGGCAGGCCGGAAGACAGATGAAGGTCGGAGGCCTTGTTCTTGACACTGAAGGCCAGCAGTTCGGTGATGTCCATGCGGATCGTCCTCGGCGCGCGTGTATACTTTGAATTGTTGTTAATTCCTAATGGATTATGAGCGCAATCGCCGACAACCTGCAAGCCGTCCAGGCCCGCATTTCCAAAGCAGCAGCGGCTGTCGGCCGTTCACCGGAATCGATCCGCCTGCTGGCAGTGAGCAAGACCTGGCCGCTTTCCTGCGTGGTCGATGCCGCCGAGGCGGGACAGCGTGCCTTCGGTGAAAACTACGTGCAGGAAGGTATCGACAAGATCGCTTCGATCTCCGGACGCAATCTTGAATGGCACTTCATCGGCCCCTTACAGAGCAACAAGACCAAACCAGTCGCCGAGCACTTCGACTGGGTGCATTCGATCGAACGCCTGAAAATTGCCGAACGACTGTCAGCACAACGCCCCGCTTATCTAGCCCCGTTGCAGGTCTGCGTTCAGGTCAACGTCTCCGGCGAAGCCAGCAAGAGCGGCTGCTTGCCCGACGAAGCCCTTGCGCTCTGCCGCTCCGTCGCTGCGCTGCCGGGTTTGCAACTGCGCGGGCTGATGACCATTCCCGAGCCGATCGACGATCCACTGGCTCAGCGCCAGCCGTTCCGGCAACTGCGCCAGCTCGGCGAACGGATACGGGCGGCCGGACTGCCGCTCGACACACTCTCCATGGGCATGTCCCACGATCTTGAAGCCGCCATTGCCGAAGGAGCGACCATCGTTCGCATCGGCACGGCTATTTTTGGTGAAAGAAACTACGCATGAAAATCGTTTTCCTCGGCGGTGGCAACATGGCCAACGCTTTGATCGGCGGCATGGTCAAGCAAGGCTTCGCCGCTACCGACATTGATGTCATTGACCTCGGCGCCGAAGCCCGCGCCAGGCTGACCGACAGCTATGGCGTCACCTGCCACGCCAGCGCCGACAACGTCCCGGCCGCCCCCGACATCCTGGTACTGGCCGTCAAGCCGCAGCAAATGAAGGAAGCTGTCGCACCGCTCGTTCCCAAGCTCGGCAACGCGCTGGTCATCAGCATCGCCGCCGGACTCGACATGGCCGCGCTATCGCGCTGGCTCGGCGGCCATCGCCAGATCGTCCGCTGCATGCCCAATACGCCGGCACTGATCGGCGCCGGCATCACCGGGCTGTGCGCCCTGCCCGAAGTGAGCGCTGACCAGCGCGCCGCTGCCGACCGCGTACTGAAAGCCGTTGGCACCACTGTCTGGATTGCCGATGAAGCGCAGATCGATGGCGTCACCGCCATTTCCGGCAGCGGTCCGGCCTACGTTTTCCTGTTCATCGAAGCCCTGCAGCAGGCTGCCGCCGACCTCGGCTTCACACCGGAACAGGGTCGCTTGCTGGCCATCGAAACCGTGCAAGGCGCCGCCGCGCTGGCCGCCCAATCCGCTGAACCGGCATCCACCCTGCGCGAGCGGGTCACCTCGAAGGGCGGCACTACCGAGGCTGCCCTCAGGGTAATGGCCGAAAGAGGCGTCAAGGAAGGCATCGTGGCCGGCTGCAAGGCCGCCGAAGCCCGCGGCCAGGAGCTTGGCAAGATACTGGGAGCCGGCTGATGCAAGCCATCGCCTTTCTGCTCGACGCCGTCGCCAGCTTTTTCTGCACGCTTTTCCTGCTGCGCTTCATGATGCAGGCCATGCGCGTATCTTTCGCCGGGCAGATCGGCGATTTCGTCGTCAAGCTGACCAATTGGGCGGTCAAGCCGTTACGCGCGTTCATCCCCGGCTTCGGCGGCTTCGACTGGGCCAGCCTGATCGCCGCGCTTGCCGTGCAACTGCTGCTCTCCGGCCTTATCATCGGCCTCGCCGGCCCGGCCATCGGCAACGATGTCGGGACTCTTGGCCTGATGATCCTCTGGTTCGCCGTCAAGGCCCTGCTCCGCCTTGCGGTCTATATTCTGATCGGTGCGCTGATCCTGCAAGCCGTGCTGTCATGGATCAATCCCTATTCGCCGTTGGCGGCGCCGGCCTACCAGCTGACGCGTCCCATCCTCGATCCCATCCGCCGCATCCTGCCGACCATCTCCGGCATCGACCTGTCGCCGCTGGTCGCCATCCTGCTCCTGCAGGTCGCCCTGATGTTCCTGTGAGCGACTGGTATCGGGTGGCCGGCGACGGTCGCATCACCTTGACCCTGCACATCCAGCCCGGCGCCAAGAAGACCGAATTCGCCGGGCTGCACGGCGATGCCCTGAAGATTCGTCTGGCCGCCCCACCGGTGGACGGTAAGGCCAACGAAGCCCTGCTGAAATTCATTGCCGACAAGTTGGGCATGGCTAAAACAGGCGTCACCCTGAAAAGCGGCAGTACTTCACGACGCAAGGTGCTGGAAGTGAAGGGGGTCGATCGCATCGCCATCGAGGCACTCGCCTCACAACGCTGACATCTTCATCCATCGCCCTGTTCGTCAGCTTCATGGCAGGTTCATATGGATAATTCGTCAACGCAAGCTTGAAATTGAGTTTGTCTCTTCCAGAACTTTTTTACCCCACAAAGTTAATTCTTCGTGGGGTTTTCTTTTTTAGCTCTCTCGATTTCCGCAAACGAACATACCTTTAAATGCAAAACGGCGGAGAAACCCGCCGTTTTGCATTGGGAGCGCCCGCTGCGGCCGGATTCAATAAACCACGCGTCCGCCGACCAGCGTCGACGTGACTTTGCCGGTCATCATGTAGCCCAGCCATGGCGAATTTTTCCCGCGGCTCTTCAGGGATTCGGGTGTCAGCTGCCACGTGGCATCCGGGTCGAAAACGCACACGTCGGCGGTTGCCCCGACGGCCAGATGACCCGCGTTCAATCCAAGAACCCCAGCGGGCGCAGCGGTAATGTGGGCGAGCGCGGCGGGCAGGTCAAGCTTGGCAGCCTCCGCCCAGCGCAGCGTCAGCGGCAGCAGGACCTCAAGACCGGTGGCGCCCGGCTTGGCTTCACCAAAAGGCAGCAGCTTGTCATCGGCCCCGACCGGCGTGTGGTCGGAACAGATGGCCGCCCAGCCCGCCACGACGGCATCGGAAAGCGCCTGCCGGTCGTTCTGGGTACGCAGCGGGGGAGAAAAACGGGCATGCGTATTGAAGTAGCCGATATCGTTTTCGGTCAGCAGCAAGTGATGCACGCCGACATCGCAGGTAATCGGCAGATTGTCGTGCTGGGCACGATGCACCAGCTGCATGCCGGCGGCTGACGAGATACGGGTGAGGTGCACGCGACAGCCGGTGATCCGTACCAGCTGGATGATCGTGCCGATGGCGATGGTTTCGGCGGCGACCGGAATACCGGCCAGGCCGAGACGGCTGGCGACTTCGCCTTCGTGCGCGATGCCGTTGCGCGACAGCCAGTAGTCCTGCGGCTGCAGCCAGACGGCAAAACCGAAGGTCGTCGCGTACTCCATGGCACGCAGCAGGGCCTCGGTATCGACCACCGTCCGGTTGGCCTGTGAGAAGGCGATACAGCCTGCCTTCTTGAGGCCGGCCAGTTCAGCCAGGCGCTCGCCGTTGAGCCCCAAAGTCAGCGCACCGAGCGGCAGGACACGGGCCTTGCCGATCTCGTCGCCGCGATGGACGAGGCGATCGGCCAGCTCCGGTTCGTCAAGCGGTGGGTCGGCATCGGGCGGCACGACAACGCTGGTCACCCCACCGGCAACCGCGGCGGCCAGTTCGGCCTCGATCGAGTTCAGGCGGGCACCGAGGTCGATCAAGCCGGGGCAGACGACACAGCCGGCGGCATCGATGGTCCGATCAGCGACGAAGCCGGCCGGCGTCTGGCCCAGGCCGATGATCGTTCCTTCGGCAACGAACAGGGAGGTGTTGCTGCGGTCGACACCGTTCTTCGGATCAATGACGCGGCCATTCTTGATTTCGATATTCATATGATCAGTTCCCCGCAACGATGCTCATGACGGCCATGCGGACCGCGATGCCGAAAGTGACCTGGGGCAGGATGACGGCCTGCTCGCCGTCGGCCACGGCGGAGTGGATTTCGACGCCCCGGTTCATCGGCCCCGGGTGCATCACGATGGCGTCCGGTTTGGCCAGCGCCAGCTTCTGCGGTGTCAGACCATAATGGCGGAAGTATTCGCCGGCCGAAGGCAGCAGCGCGCCGTTCATCCGTTCGTTCTGCAAGCGCAGCATGATGATCACGTCGACATCCTTGAGGCCTTCGTTCATGTCATGGAAGACATGCACGCCGAGCTTGTCGAGATGCTTGGGCAGCAAGGTTTCCGGGCCGATGGCGCGGACTTCCGGCACGCCCAGCGTGGTCAGCGCATGAATGTCGGAACGGGCAACGCGCGAATGCAGGATGTCGCCGACGATGGCCACGCGCAATTGCGTGAAATCCTTCTTGTAATGGCGGATGGTGTACATGTCGAGCAGGCCCTGCGTCGGATGGGCATGGCGCCCGTCGCCGGCATTGACCACATGCACATCGTCGCGCCCGATACGCCGCAGGTGCTCGGTAATCAGGAAAGGAGCGCCGCTCGAGGCATGGCGCACGACGAACAGGTTGGCGTGCATGGCCACCAGATTGTCGATGGTATCGAGCAGGGTTTCGCCCTTGGCCGTCGACGATTTGTTGATATCGAGGTTGATGACATCGGCCGACAGGCGCTTGGCGGCGATCTCGAAAGTGGTGCGGGTGCGCGTGGAGTTCTCGAAGAACAGGTTGAAGACACTCTTGCCGCGCAGCAGCGGCACCTTCTTCACGTCACGCGCCGACACCTCCATGAAGGATGCGGCCGTATCGAGAATCTGGGTCAGAATACGTTGCGGCAAGCCCTCGATCGAGAGCAGGTGGGTCAGATCGCCATCCTTGTTCAACTGCGGGTTATACATGTTCCAGCCTCCAGGCAAGTTGGGCACCATCCTTGCGCTCGAGAACCAGGTTCTGGCCATCGCCGAGCGGGACATCCCAGATTCCGTAGGTCGCGGCCACCGGTAACTCGCGGCCACCGCGGTCGGCCAGCACGGCCAGTTCGACAGCAGCCGGACGGCCGTAGTCGAACAGTTCGTTGATGGCGGCCCGCGTCGTGCGGCCGGTGTAGAGCACGTCATCGACCAGGATGATGTGGCGGCCTTCGACATCGAACGGGATGACGGTCGGCCGGCACTGCGGATGCAGACCTTTCTCGGAAAAATCGTCGCGATAGAAGGAAACGTCGATCAGGCCGATATCGTCTGCCAGGCCGAGCAGTTCCTTGAGCCGCTCGGCAATCCACGCGCCGCCGCTATAGATGCCGACCAGCGCCGGGTTCTTGGAGAGTTGCGGACGGATCAGGTCGGCCAGCTGGCGACACTGGGCCTCGGCATCAGGCAGAGGGTTGGGTAGGGATGGCATGCTGCGAACTTTCGAACCAGGTTTGGAGAATGAGTTGTGCCGCCACGGCATCGAGCAGCGGCTTGGCGGTCTTGCTGTTGCGGCCGGTTTCGCGCAAGCGGGCCTCGGCATCGAGCGAAGTCAGCCGCTCGTCGGCATAGGCAACCGGCAAATTGAAACGGCGGACCAGTCGTTCGCCGAATTTGCCGGCAAGACGGGTCATTTCATGCGGGGTACCGTCGGCATGGGTCGGCAGGCCGACCACCAGTTGCTCGGGTTGCCATTCGGCGATGAGTTTGCCGATAGCGGCAAAACGGTCGTCGTTCGATTCGGCATGGATCACGGTCAGCGGATGGGCGCTGCCCAGCAATGTCTCGCCGGTGGCGACGCCGATACGCTTCTCGCCAAAGTCGAACGCGAGGACTGTGCCCATCAGCGACCGAATCCGATCATGCGTGCCCTGCCACGTCCGAGAGTTGGGCAAAGCTGATGCCCAGCTTCTGCATCGCGGCCGGCAGGCGCTCCTCCGGCGGCAAATCGAACAGGATGCTGGCTTTCGCCGGTACGGTCAGCCAGGAATTCTGCGCCAGTTCATCCTCGAGCTGGCCGGCATCCCAGCCAGCATAGCCCAGCGAAATGAGGATTTCGGAGGGCAGGCCATCCTTGCCGACGGAACTGAGCACGTCGCGCGAGCTGGTCAGCCCGACGTCGCCGTTGACCGCCAGCGTCGATTGCCAGTGCCCGACCGGACGATGCAGCACGAATCCGCGGTCCAGCTGCACCGGCCCGCCGAAATAGACCGGCAGGTTGGCCAGGCTTTCCGCCTCCAGCTTGATGTCGATTTTTTCGAACAACCCGGCCACGTTCATGTCGATCGGCCGATTGACGATGATACCCAAGGCCCCATTCTCGTTATGTTCGCAAACATAGACGAGGGTGTTGGAAAAATAGGGATCTTCCAGCGCCGGCATGGCGATCAGGAAGTGGTCGGTCAGGTTGACGTTGTCCATAAGTGGAATTTTAATCGCCGGGGAGGTACAAACCAACCATGAACCACGAAAAAGCCCTGGTCTGGTTCCGCCGCGACCTGCGCGACCACGACCACGCCGCCCTCAGCGCGGCCCTGAGCAATGCCCGCCACGTTTACTGCGCCTTCGTTTTCGATACCGATATCCTTGATGCGCTGCCGTCCCGCCAGGACCGGCGCGTCCATTTCATTCGCGAATCGCTGGTCGAACTCGATGCCGCCCTGCGTTCCCGGGGTGGCGGCCTGATCGTTCGGCACGGCCGGGCGATCGACGAAATTCCGGCGCTTGCCGCCCAGCTTGGCGTGGCCGCCGTCTTCGCCAACCGCGATTACGAACCGGCGGCCAAGGCGCGCGATGCGGCCGTTGCCGAACGCTTGCAGACACGTGGCGTCTCCTTCATTGATGGCAAGGACCAGGCGATTTTCGACGGTAACGAAGTACTCACGCAGGCCGGCAAGCCCTTCACGGTTTTCACGCCGTACAAGAATGCCTGGCTGAAACGCCTGACGGCGGCCGACCATGCCGAATGGCCGTGCGACGGGCAACTGGCAGCGGTCGAAGCAAGCGGCGTTCCTTCACTCGAACAATTGGGCTTCCGGCACACGGACCTGGAAAAAATCGGCATTCGCCCCGGCATGAGCGGTGCCCGCGCGCTGTGGGATGATTTCCGCGCCGGACGCATTGCGCGCTACGGCGAATTGCGGGACTACCCGGCGATCAAGGGCGTTTCCTATCTGTCCGTCCATTTGCGTTTCGGTACGCTGTCGATTCGCGAACCGGTCCGTACCGCCCTTGCCAGCGAGGCAAGCAGCTGGCTGAACGAGCTGATCTGGAGAGATTTCTACTTCATGATCCTCGACCGCTTCCCGCATGTGGTCGGCCAGTCTTTCAAACCGGAGTACGAAGCAATCCGCTGGGCCGACTGGCCGGGCGGATTCGCGGCCTGGCAGGAGGGGCGGACAGGCTATCCCCTGGTCGATGCGGCAATGCGCCAACTCAAGGCCAGCGGCTGGATGCACAACCGGCTGCGCATGATCGTCGCCTCCTTTCTGACCAAGGATCTTGGCCTGGATTGGCGCCTCGGCGAACGCCATTTCGCCGAGCAACTCAACGATTTCGACCTGTCGGCGAACAACGGGGGATGGCAATGGGCCGCGTCGACCGGCTGCGATGCCCAACCGTATTTCCGTATCTTCAACCCGGTCACGCAGTCGGAGAAATTCGATCCGGAAGGCAAGTTCATCCGCCGCTATGTGCCGGAATTGGCGGCCGTTCCCGACAAATTCATCCATGCGCCATGGCGGATGGGGCGCATCGAGCAGGAAGCAATCGGTGTGCTGGTCGGCCGGGATTACCCGGCGCCGATCGTCGATCACGCCCAAGCCAGGGAAGAAACCCTGGCTCGCTATGGCGTGGTCAGAAAAACCGACTAGCGCGTGCGCCGGGCCTGGGTATACCCGGCGACCAGCCCGAGCAGTTCCTCTTCATCGTAGGGCTTGCCCAGATAATGGTTGGCCCCGATCTCCAGCGCGTAGTTGCGGTGCTTGTCGGCCGTCCGCGACGTGATCATGATGATCGGCAAGGCGCGCAGACGTTCGTCGGCACGAACGTTCCGCACCAGGTCGAAACCGTCCATGCGCGGCATTTCGATGTCGGAGAGAATGACGTCGGGCATGACGTCGATCAGTTGCTCCAGCGCATCGACGCCGTCCTTGGCGAGGATGACCTGATAGCCTTCCCGCATCAGCAAACGGCTGGTGATCTAGCGCACGGTCAGGGAGTCGTCGACCACCATCACCGTGGGCAGGTTTTCCATCTCGGCCACCGCCGGTTCCGGTGCCACGGGAACAGCCGACTGGACACTGACCACCGGCGTCCGGCTTGACAGGGCCACCGGATTGAGGATCAGCACGACCCGTCCGTCGCCCAGCACGGTAGCGCCGGCAATGCCGACCACACGGGCCAGCTGAGCGCCAATGTTCTTGACCACGACTTCCTGGTTGCCCTTGAGCTCATCGACCAGGACCGAGACGCGTTGCGTGCCCGAGCGCAGCAGCAAGACCCAGTATTGACGGTGGGCTTCGGGCATTGCCTCGGCATCGCCCAACAGATGCGGCAAGTAATGGAAGGGATAGCGATGCCCCTGCCAGTTGACTTCGCCTTGTTCGCGAATGGCGGTCAGCCCCTTTTCCTTCATTTCCATGACCTGCTCGATCATGGTTGATGGCACGGCATAGAGGTGGCTACCGGCGCGGATCAGCAGCGTTTGCGTGACGGCCAGGGTCAGCGGCAGATAGAGGCGGAAGGTCGTTCCCTTGCCGGCTTCGGAAACGATTTCGATGCGGCCGCCGAGTGCGGAGACTTCGGTCTTCACGACGTCCATGCCGACGCCCCGGCCGGCGAGCTGGGTCAACTCGGCTGCCGTCGAGAAACCGGGCTGGAAAATGAGGTCGTACAAGGCAGCCTCGTCGGCCGCCAGCCCCGGTTGAAGCAGGCCCATGGCCTCGGCCCGGGCGCGGATGCGTTCCGCATCGAGCCCCTTGCCGTCATCGGACAGGGCGAGAATGATTTCGTTGCCTTCCTGCGCCAGCTTGACGGTGATTTCACCCACCTCCGGCTTGCCGGCGGCGATCCGCTGCTCCCGGTCCTCGATCCCGTGCGCAACCGCGTTGCGCAGCATGTGTTCGATCGGGGCCAGCATCTTGTCGAGCACCGAACGGTCGATATCGACCTGCCCGCCCACGATGTCGAGGTTGGCGCGCTTGCCCACTTCCTTCGCGGTCTGGCGAACGATGCGATAGAGACGCTCGGTCTGGCTGGCGAATGGCAGCATGCGCACGCCCATCAGTTCCTGTTGCAGACTGCGGTTCAGGCGCGACTGGGCAAGAATGGCCGCGTTGGCATCATCAAGGTTTTTCAGCAGGCTCTGCTGGACGGTTGCCACGTCGTTGACCGACTCGGCCATGAAGCGGGTCAGTTCCTGGAAACGGGTAAAACGGTCCAGTTCGAGCGGGTCGAATTCGACCTCGCCGCCCGGCGCATGCGTCACCTTGGCCTGAATCTGGGTTTCGGCCTGAATTTCGATCTCGCGCAACTGGCGGCGCAGACGAATCACGTTCTCCGTCAGTTCGAGCAGTGAGCCTTTCAGGCTGCGCATCTCGCCTTCGATCCGCGCTCGGGCAATGGACAACTCGCCGGCTTCGTTAACCAGGCGATCGATCAGTTCGGCGCGCACCCGCAGGCTAGCCCGCTGACCGGAGGCATCGGATTCCGCTTCGTGCTCGACCGGGCTGAGCGGCGTCGCCACCGGTGCCAGCGCCTCGTCTTGTCCGGACTCTTCGAGTGCCGGTGCTTCGGCGACAACGGCCGGCTCCTGCGGTCCTTCGCGCAGACGCTCGACCGCCTGCGCCAGCATGTCGCAGCCGGACTCGATATCCTCGATAAACGCAGGCGACGCCGGGCCGGCACGCATGGCCTCCTCGACGCGGGTCTCCAGCATGTGCGTCGCTTCGCCCAGGTTCATCGCACCGGCCATGCGGGCACTGCCCTTGAAGGTATGCAGGAGGCGGGCAATCGCGTGGGCAGCGGCGCCACTGGATGGCTCGTTACGCCAGGCGCGCAGTTGTGTGGTCAAGTCACGCGTCAGATCAACCGCCTCTTCGAGGAAGATCGGCAGCAACTGCTCGTCGAGTTCGTCGGTGAGTTGAGGCAGCGCCGGAGCGGGGGCCGCAGCCACCTCGGGCTCGGCACCGGATTCCGGTTCGGTGGCGGCCAAAATGCTGAGCGTCCCGGGCAACTGAATGATTTCCGCACTGGGCGGCTCGGCGACTTCCTCCACGACGGGCGCCGGATGGAAAATGTCGTCGAGTGCATCGATCAACTGCGGCTGGTCAACCGGCGACTCCTGGCGAGCCAGCCCGACAAACATGTCTTCAAGGGTAATGATGCTTTGCCGTACGGTTTCCAGGCCTTCGATACTGGCCGGCTGCGCCGAGCCATCGCGACGCAACAAGGCATGCTCCAGGGCGATCGCCAGATGGTGGATCGGCATCAGGCCGACCGTTGCCGCGATCCCGCCCAGTGTGTGGGCTGCCCTCGTCATCTCGAAGGTCATGGGGGCACCGGGATTGGCCTCCAGTACGGCATAGCTGTCGACCAGCATCTGCAGATGCCCGCGCGCTTCCTCACGGAAGATGTCGAACAGCGTCGGCGATGCCGTGACCGTGGGTGGCAGTTCCTCGGCAACTTCCTCGACGATCTCGGCAGGTTCGACCGCATCCACCACCGCCGCCTCAACCAGCGCCAGCGGCTCTTCAACAGGCTCCGAAATAGCCGGCTCGGCCTCTTCGGGCAATGCCGGTTCATCAAAGAATGCCGGTAACGAAAAATCAATATTCTCGATTTCCGGTACTGGCTGGACGATCTCAATCGCCTCGACCGGCGGCACCTGCTCGGCATCAACGAGCGAAACAGGTTCCTCCTGCAATGCCGGCAAGGGCTCCACGGCAGGCTCGACAACCGCCGGCCTGACATCGACCGGGTGGGCTGCAAGCGGCTCAACGCCACGCAGCCGGCCGGCGAGTGCTACAACCGCCGAGGGGTCCGGCGCCTGCCCCTGCCCGCTGGCCAGATGCTCAACCCAGGACGAGAACAGGGCGTGCTCGCCGTCGATCATCTCCATCAATTCGGGGGTTGCCCACTGATCCTGGCGCAACCACAGGTTTAGCGTCTGCTCAAGCTCCCAGGCGGTTTCGCCCAGATCGTTGAGACCCACCATCCGACCGCTACCCTTGAGCGTATGGGTATTGCGCCGTATGGTCGTCAGTGCCTCGACATCGTGCGGATCGGCAAGCAGCAGCGCTTTCTGTTCGCCCATCGTCTGCAGGACTTCCTGCGCCTCTTCGAGGAAGATGGAGAGCAGCTCGGCATCGATTTCCTCGTGCGAGGAATCGGCCAATTGCTGCGTTTCCACCGAGGGCTCCAGAATCTCGGGCTCCTGGGGCTTGAGGGCGGCAAGGGCGGCATCGACATGATGGCTGTCGAGATCGACGGTTTTCAGGGCCTCAAGTGCCGCCTTGGCGCTCTCGCCCAGCTCGTGGTTGGCGACCAGATCGGCATCCTGCTGGATGGCCTTCAGGTTCTCCTTGAGTTCGGCCTGCA
>CALJZP010000162.1 GCA_937983545.1 uncultured Azonexus sp. | reverse complement strand
TGCTTAAAATTGGGCATTCGACATTTTCCGGACGCCCTTTCCGGCCTTTGGACAACGCGATAGCCAGCCGACTCGATGCGCGATAACGGACCGCTGACAGGCCACGAAATCGAACTGCGCGATGCGCAGGTCGTCATTTCGCGGACCGACACCAGCGGACTGATCACCTTGATCAACCGGGAATTCACGGAGATCAGCGGCTTCAGCGAAGACGAACTGATCGGTCAACCCCACAGCATCGTCCGCCATCCCGACATGCCCAGCGTGGTTTTTGCCGACCTGTGGGCCGATATGAAAGCAGGTCGGCCGTGGATCGGGATGATCAGGAATCGCTGCAAGAACGGCGATGAATTCTGGGTCGAGGCGCATATCTCGCCGCTCTGGGAAAACGAGACGGTGGTCGGCTACATGTCCATGAGCCGCAAGGCAAGCCGTACGCAGATTGCTTCGGCGGCGGAGACTTACGACAAATTCAAGCAAGGCAACGCGACCGACCTGGTTTTCGAACACGGCATCGCCAGTCGCCGCCAGACCGGATCGTCGCTGCGCCGGACGATCGCCCGGGCGTCGCTCGGCAACAAATTGATCCTCGCTTCGCTGGTCGCCGCCGTTGTCGTCCTGAGTCTGTCCACTTATCTGCTGGCAACGCACCTGACCCGCGCCCTCAATGACAACGCCCGCCATCAGCTGGCCCATGGCGTCGGGCTGCTGCGCGCTGCCGTCGCCTCCCGCCTCGAGGGCTCCCGCACCGAGGCGTTCGAATACGCCAAGCTGCTGAACGACCAGATCAACGAGTCGCTGGGCGGACAGCACAAGGCGACCCGTGCGGGCCTCGAAGCCTTGCTGGCCGACAACGACTCCCGGTCTGGCCAGCCGCTCGATACCTTCCTGCGCGAACTGCGCGGTCCGGGCAGCATTTTCTTGTTGACCGCCGAAGGTTTCCAGCGCCGCGTATCGACCGCCCGCGACGCGCAAGGGAACACCCCCATCGGCACTTACCTGACGACCGAACACCCCGCCTACCACGATCTCATCACCGGCCGTCCACACAGCGGGCAGGTCATTTTCCTCGGGCACCAGTACCTCGCCACCTTCATGCCACTGGTCGATGCCGACAACCAGGTCATCGGTGCCACGGTCGTCGGCATCGATCTCGACGAACAGTTCCGCGCCCTGAACAACGAAGTGCGCGGCATGCAGGTGGGCGCCAGCGGCTATTACTACATCATCGACGCGACCCCCGGCGAACGTTTCGGGCACCTGATCCTGCATCCGCACAAGGAAGGCCAGAATCTCGCGGATTTCCGATCGGAGGACGGCATCGACATCGTGGGCGAGCTGACCCGGATGAAATCGGGCGAACTCTTCTACCGCTGGAAAAACGAGGAAGCAGGGGAAACCCAGGCACGCGAGAAGCTGGTCATTTTCCAGACCCTGGACAATCCGCGCTGGGTGATTGCCGGCGGGACGTCGGTCGATGAATTCACCGCGCTCACCGAGTGGGTCGTCTGGGTCGTCGTCGCTGGCGGCCTGGCCATGGTGGTGGCAATCTTCATCAGCATCGTCCTGCTCATGCGCCGGCTGGTCCTGACGCCGCTGAACAACCAGATTCTGCCGGCCATGCGCGCCATTTCGTCGGGCCATTTCGATACGCCGCTCGACGTCCGGGGCAGCGACGAAACCGCCCAGTTGATCCAGGGCCTGGAATCGCTGCGCAACCGACTGGCCTATGAACAGGACCGCGAACGTGCCCTGGGGGAACTGCGGGAGCAGGCCCGCCGGGAGGCTGAAGAGCTGGCCAAGGCACGCGCCGATTTTCTGGCCAACATGAGCCATGAAATCCGGACCCCGCTCAATGGCGTGATCGGCCTGGCCTATCTTCTGACACAAAGTCAGATGCCACCGCGCGAGAAGGAGTATGTGCGCCGCATCGAAGGCGCCGGCAAGCTTCTGCTCGGGGTGGTGAACGACATTCTCGACTTCTCCAAGATCGACGCCGGCGGCATACAACTGGAGGTCGCCGACTTCCGGCTCGACGATATCCTCGACAACGTGTCGAGCCTGCTCCGCAATCGGGTTCAGGAGAAAAAACTGGTTCTCGAATACGTGGTCGCCCCCGACGTACCGCAAAACCTGCGCGGTGACGCCTTGCGCCTGACCCAGATATTCATCAACCTGATCGGCAATGCCATCAAGTTCACCGCCAGCGGCAGCATCACCCTCAGTGCAAGCTGCACCCGCAAGGCAGACCGTCGCGCCGAACTTTTCTTCCGTATCCAGGATACCGGCATCGGCATGACGCCCGAGCAGATGGCCAGCCTGTTCCAGCCCTTTACCCAGGCCGACAGCTCCATGACCCGCAAATTCGGCGGCACCGGACTGGGCTTGGTCATCACGAAACGGCTGATCGAAATGATGGGCGGTGCGATCCAGGTCGACAGCGCGCCGCAAGTCGGCTCGACCTTCTCATTTCATCTTGACCTAGAAATCGGCCAGCCGGATCGCTTGCCTCAAGCACCGGCCAACTACCGCGTCCTCGTTGTGGACGATAACGCCCTGGCCCGCCAGGTGCTCGCCAAGCTCCTCGAAAAGCATGGCTGCTCGGTCGAAACGGACGACTCCGGCAGCGCCGCGCTGAACCGGCTGCGCCAGGACAAGAATCGCTTCGATTGCATCATGATCGACCTCAACATGCCCGGGATCGACGGTCTGGCATTGGCCGGCATGATTCGCTCACGACTGGGTCGCCATACCCGCCTGGTGATGATCACGGCAGACAATCCGAATGCACCGGAATTGCACGACGCGCTGGGTGACTTCGACGAGGTGATTGAAAAACCCGTCACCTATGCCCGCCTGGCCGGCATTTTCGACCGCCTACGCGGCGAGCCGCCTGTGCAGGCGCTTCCCGGCCCACCGGCTGCCGCTCCCCTGGCCGGTGCGAGGATTCTCGTCGCCGAGGACGTCCCGACCAATCAGATGATCATGCGCGACCTGCTCGAATCTCTCGGCGTAACGGTATCGCTGGCCAGCAACGGGCGCCTGGCGATCGAGGCGCTGAACACTGCTGCATCGGCATTCGACCTGATCCTGATGGATATCCAGATGCCGGAAATGGATGGCCTGGAGGCAACCCGGCTGATCCGCAAAGGCAGCGTCCGCCCCGACATTCCGATCATCGCGCTGACTGCGCACGCGCTGGAACACGAACGCCAGAAGGCAATCGATGCCGGGATGAACGATTTCCTGACCAAACCGATCGACCCATGTCAGTTGATCCGGATCATCCAGCGTTTTCCCCATGCCGAACCGGCTCCTCTCTCCCCCGAGGCCTACCCCGCAACAACGCCTCCCTCGCCCGACACGCCCCCCTTTCCGGAAATCGCCGGTATCGATACCGGCGATGGTCTGCGGCGCATGATGCACAAGCCGGTGCTTTACGAACGCGTGCTCCGCGACTTCAGGAAACGCTTTACCGGCGAGCCGGGACGCATCCGTGACGCGCTGGCCGCAGGCGACCATGCCACGGCCACCCGCCTGGCCCACAGCCTGAAGGGTACCGGCGGCACCATCGGCGCCATCCGGCTTGCCTCACTGGCCAAGGATCTGGAGGAAGCCATGAAGGAATCGCGGCCAGCGCAAGACGAAATCCTCGCGGCCTTCGAAGACGAACTCGAACACGTACTCGCCAGTATCGAAGCGGCTTTTCCCTCAACCTGAACCTGTTTCGCCCTAAAAGAAAAAGGCCGGAAATCCGGCCTTTTTTCCAAACAGGACGCGCTTACTCGTCCTCGTCGTGCAGTTGGAATTTGCTCGCCATTTGCTGCTGCACATTCGGCGGTACGGCCGAGTAGCGGGCAAATTCGATGGTGTAACTGCCCTGCCCGCCGGTCAGCGACTTCAGCCGCGACTGGTAGTCATTCAGTTCGGCCAGCGGTACTTCGCCGGAAATCGCCGCCATGCCATGACCACGGCCGTCGGTGCCGGTAATATGGCCGCGACGGCTGGACAGATCGCCGGTCAAATCGCCGATGGAACCTTCCGGAACGACGATCTCTATGGCGACGATCGGCTCCAGCACGATGGGCCTGGCGTTACGGACGGCTTCGATCACCGCCTTGCGGGCCGCAATCGTAAAAGCCACTTCCTTGCCATCGACGGCATGAGTCTTGCCATCGAACACCGTGACCCGGACGTCCTCGACCTCGTAACCGGCCACGACACCGCCCTCCAGCCCCTGGCGCACGCCCTTCTCCACCGCCGCCATGAAGACGCCCGGGATAACGCCGCCCTTGACCGCATCGACGAACTCGAAGCCTTCGCCGCGCCCCTTGGGCTCGATGCGCAGATGTACCTCGCCGAACTGCCCGGCGCCGCCCGACTGCTTCTTGTGGCGATACATGGCCTCGGCCTGGCCGGTGATGGTTTCGCGATAGGGAATGCGCGGCGGCTGGGTGTCGACCTCCAGTTTGAACTGGCTGGCCATCTTGGCCAGCTTGGCCTTCAGGTGAATTTCGCCGAGGCCGCGAATAACCGTTTCGTTGCTGCTCGGGTGCCGCTCGACGACGAAAGTCGGGTCTTCCATGGACAGTTTGCCAAGGATGTCGAACAGGCGCTGCTCGTCGCCCTTCTTCTTCGTCTCCACCGCGAGGCCGGCCATCGGCTTCGGAAACTCGAGCGGCATCAGGTGAATATGGTCCTCGTCGTGCGAGTCGTGCAGCACGCAGTCGAACTCGATCTCGTCGACCTTGGCAATGGCGCCGATATCGCCCGGCAGCAATTCATCCACCTCGACGGTATCCTTCCCTTGCAGCTGGTACAGGTGGCCGACCTTGATCGGACGCTTGCCGTCGCCGACGAAGAGCTGCATATCCTTCTTCACCGTCCCCTGATGTACCCGGAAGATGCCGATCTTGCCCATGTACGGGTCGGCGACCACCTTGAAGACGTGGGCCAGCACATGCCGGCCGGCATCCGGCACGGCGTGGAAGGCCTCCGTCGCCCCCCCCGGCTCGCCCTTGTAGAACGGCGGCGGGTTGCCTTCGGCCGGATTCGGTGCCAGCGAAGCCAGCACGTGCAGCAATTCCTTGATGCCGGCCCCGGTCCTGGCCGAGGTGAACAGGATGGGAATCAGGTGACCTTCGCGCAGCGCCTTCTCGAACGGCGCATGCAGTGCGGCGGCGCTCGGGTCTGCACCATCCTCGAGGTATTGGGCGAGCAGGTCTTCGTCTTCCTCGACGATCTGGTCGATCAGTGCGCGATGCGCGGCGGCGACCGATTCGAAATCAGCATCGCCGGCATCGTGCTCTAGCACTTCGACGACATCGGCTCCGCCGTGCGCCGGCAGGTCGAGCACCATGCACTGCTTGCCGAAACGCTCGCGGATATCGGCGACCAGGCCCGGCAGGTCGAGATTGTCGGCGTCGATCTTGTTGATGACGATCATCCGGCACAGCTTGCGTTCGGCGGCGTGGCGCATCATGCGCTCGGTCATCAGTTCGACGCCGGTCTGGGCATTGACTACGATCAGGGCGGTATCGACCCCGGCCAGCGCGGCAATGGCCTGCCCGGCAAAATCCGGATAGCCCGGGGTATCGATCAGGTGGACATGCGTATCTTCATAGCCGAAATTGACCACGGCCGAGTTCAGGGAGTGACCGGCTTCCTTTTCCTGCGGGTCGGAATCGCCCACGGTATTGCCCTTTTCGATGCTCCCCTTGGCGGCAATCGCGCCGGTCGCGAACAGCAGGGCTTCGGCCAGGCTGGTCTTGCCGGCTGCGCCATGACCAACCAACGCGATAGAACGAAGGGCCTCGCTTGCGTATCTGGACATCTTGTTCTCCCTGAACAAATAAAATCAGCGGTTCTTGGCGGCCTCGACAGCCTCGGCCACCAGTTTTTCTGCGAAATACGGTCCCAAACCCAGAATCAGGGCGCTTGCCACGGCGACCAGCGCCACACCGACGATCAACTGGACGGCCTGGCGACGAAACTCCGCGCCCCGGCTCAACGCGAACCACACCGGGCCGATCACCGGCAGCAGCAACACCGGCAGGCCGGTTTTCCAACCGAAACTGAAGGCGGCCGGCACGGTACCGATATAGCCGGCCAGCAGCAGCACGCCCCCCGCCGCCAGCGACAGGGTCGAGGCGACGGCAAAAGCCATGAATCCCCAATCCATTATTTTTTCACCTTCTGCGGACGTACCCACCCCGGCAGCGTCAGTTGCTTGGCGCGCGACACCGTCAACGCATCGGGCGGAGCATCCTTGGTCAGTGTCGTCCCGGCGCCCAGCGTGGCACCACGGCCAACGCGCACCGGCGCCACCAGCTGGGTATCGGAGCCGATGAACACATCGTCCTCGATCACCGTCAGGTGCTTGTTGGCACCGTCATAGTTGCAGGTGATGGTACCGGCACCGACATTGACGCGCTCGCCGATCTCGGCGTCGCCGATGTAGGCCAGATGGTTGGCCTTCGACTGCGCGGCGATTTTGCTCTTCTTGACCTCGACGAAGTTGCCGATGTGCACCTCGGGGCCAAGTTCGGTCCCCGGACGCAGCCGGGCGTAGGGGCCGAGCACGCCGTCCGGGCCGATCACCGCATCCTCGAAATGGCAGAAGGCCGCAATACGGGTTCCCGCACCGATTTTGACGTTCTTCAGCACGCAGTAGGGACCAACCTCGACGGCATCAGCCAGCTCGACCTTGCCCTCGAAGACGCAGCCGACGTCGATGGCGACATCGCGCCCGTGCGTCAGCTGCCCGCGGATGTCGATGCGCGCCGGGTCGGCCAGACGCACGCCGGCGACCAGCAACTGGTCGGCCAGATTGCGCTGGTGCTGACGTTCCAGTTCGGCCAGCTGCACCTTGCTATTCACGCCCAGCACTTCCCATTCGCCTTCCGGCTGCGCTGTGCGCACCGGCAGGCCCTCGGCCACGGCCAGCGCGACGATGTCGGTCAGGTAGTACTCGCCCTGGGCGTTGTCGTTCTTCAGCCGCCCCAGCCAGTCGGCGAGGCGAGCCGTCGGGATGGCCATGATCCCGGTATTGACCTCGCGGATTGCCTTTTGCTCCGGCGTGGCGTCCTTTTCCTCGACGATGCTGACCATGCGGCCTGCCGCGTCGCGCACGATGCGGCCATAGCCGGTCGGGTTGGCAAGATCGACGGTGAGTACCGACAGCCCGTCCTTGCCGGCCTGCAGCAAGCGTTTCAGCGTCGCCACGGTGGTCAGCGGGACGTCGCCGTAGAGAACCAGGGTCTGCGCGGCGCTGCCCAGTTCCGGGATAGCCTGCGCCACGGCATGGCCGGTGCCCAGTTGCTGCGCCTGCTCGGCCCAGGCCAGGTCGTCGGCGGCCAGCGTGGCACGGACGACGTCCCCGCCGTGACCATAGACGACGATCAGTTTTTCCGGCGCCAGTTTGCGGGCGGTATCGATGACATGCTGTGCCAGCGGCTTGCCGGCAATCGGGTGCAACACCTTGGGGAGATTGGAATGCATGCGCTTGCCTTGGCCGGCAGCGAGAATGACGATGTTCATGGTTGGCTTCAGGTTAAGGGCCGGCTGGTGCCGGCAGATTCATGCGATCTTTTTCTGTTCCTGCCCGCCGATGATGTCGGCCAGCACGGCCTTGCCGCGTGTCGATACCACCCAGTGCAGGACATTCTTTTCGTTGATCCGGGTTTCGATGACGCCCAGCGTCTTCATGACGGTCAGACGCTGGCTGACCAGTTCGCGGGCCAGCCCGGTACTGTCGCAGATGGCCGCGAGATTGCCGTAGACGAAGCTTTCTTCGGACAGGGCGCGCAGGATTTCGACATCGTTGTACGAGAGCACCTCGCGCGGGTCCGGTTCGCTGCTCTTGGCTACCTCGGGTTCCGGCTTGGCCGCCGCCGGAGCCGGCATCACCGGCTCCTCGCGCTTCTGCTGCTTGAGATGCCCGACATCGCGACGAACCTGATCGATCTGCCCCATCAGGCGCTGCACCATGTTCTCGAACAGGCGGCGCGAGGCGACGACGTAGATGAGGCAGAAACCGGCAAAAACGTAGTAATCGATGGGCTTGGTGCGCGCCCCTTCGAGCAGGGTGCTGGAAATCATGTTGAGGAACATCGGCACCGTCAGCGCCGCCAGCACACCGAAAACCGGGTATTTGACCCAGTCGCGCCGGGCGGGCTCGCCCTGACGGTCAGCCAGGAAGTAGTTGGCCACGCCGCCCAGCACGCCGGCCAGGACCATGACACCGAGAACGAGCAGCATGTGCCCATCAAGCGCTCCGTTCGGAGTCGTCACCTGCAAGGCAGGTTGCAGCTCAGCCGACATAAATCCCCCTTGTTATCCTGCGCCATTTTCACATGATTACGGCACACAGGGGAAGGCATCGGCATGACCTCAGGAGGTCCCGTCCGTCGACCGGCGGCGGTCATGCATGCGTTCGGCGAGCAGGCTGACTTCGCCTTTTTCGTCCTGCTGCTCCAGACGCACAGCAAAACCCCACAGATAAGCCAGGTGCTCGAGGACGCGCTCATAGTCGGGCGCCAGGTCCCGGCGGCGGTGCATGAAATGGCGCAGGGTCAGCGAACGGTCGCCGCGCAGGTCGACATTCCACACTTGGATGTCGGGGTCATGGCTACCCAGGTTGTACTGGTCGGACAGCTTGAGACGCAAGGCGCGGTAACCCGGGTCGTCGTGAATGGCGCTGATCTCCAGCTTGTCCCGCTCATCGTCGTCGAGCACGGCGAAAAAGCGGAACTGGCGCATCAGGCGGGGCGACAGGAACTGCGCGATGAAGCTCTCGTCCTTGAAATTGCGCATGGCGAAATCGAAGGTTTCCCGCCAGTCTGAACCGGCGACCTCCGGGAACCAGGCACGATCCTCATCGTCCGGTGCCTCGCAGATGCGGCGCAGGTCCTGCCACATGGCGAAACCCAGGGCATAAGGATTGATGCCGGAATACCAGTTGCTGTTGTAGGGCGGCTGCATGACGACATTGGTATGCGACTGCAGAAATTCGAACATGAATCCGTCGCCGACGCGCCCCTCGTCGTACAGGGTATTGAGCAGGGTATGGTGCCAGTAGGTCGCCCAGCCTTCGTTCATGACCTGCGTCTGGCGCTGCGGATAGAAATACTGGCCGATCTTGCGCACGATGCGGATGATCTCGCGCTGCCACGGCTCGAGAAGGGGAGCGTGCTTTTCGACGAAATAGAGCAGGTTTTCCTCCGGCTCGGCCGGAAATCGTGCCTCTTCGCCGCTTTGCGCCGCCGCTTCATGCTTGGGCAGCGTGCGCCACAGTTCGTTCACCTGCGACTGCAGGTAGGCCTCGCGTTCCCGCTGGCGCTCCCGCTCCTTTTGCAGGGACAGTTGCGGCGAACGCTTGTAGCGGTCGACACCGAGGCTGGACACGGCATGGCAGGCGTCGATCAACTGTTCGACGGCATCGACGCCGTGGCGCTCCTCGCACTCGGCGATGTAATTCCGGGCGAAGACCAGGTAGTCGACGATGGCGTCGGCACTGGTCCACTGCTTGAACAGGTGGTTGCCCTTGAAGAAGGAGTTATGGCCGTAGGCGGCATGGGCGATGACCAGGGCCTGCATGGCCATGGTGTTCTCTTCCATCAGGTAGGCGATGCACGGGTCGGAATTGATGACGATCTCGTAGGCCAGCCCCATCTGGCCGCGCTTGTAGCGGTTCTCGGTTTCCAGGAAATGCTTGCCGAAAGACCAGTGGTGGTAATAGACCGGCATGCCGATGGCGGCGTAGGCGTCCATCATCTGCTCGGCGGTGATGATCTCCAGCTGGTGGCGGTAGCAGTCGAGGCCATATTCGCGGGCGACGCGGCCGATCTCGGCATCGGCACGGTCGAGTTCCTCGAAAGTCCAGTCCGACCCTTCGGCGATCTTGGGCTGACGTTTCCGGCTCATACCAGTTTCTTCCTGAACAATTCCCGGAAGACCGGGTAGATATCGCTCGGCGCGACGATGCGTTGCTGGGCGAAAACGCCCGCATGGGCGGCGACCAGCTTTTCGTATTCGCGCCACAGGTTCTGCGGCTCCGCCTCGGTGATCTCGACGTAGGCGAAATACTGAACCACGGGCAGGATGGATTCGGAGAGCAGCTCACGACAACCCGGCGAATCGGAATCCCAGTTGTCGCCATCCGAGGCCTGGGCACCGTAGATATTCCACATGCTGCTCGAGTAGCGCGCCTGGATGATCTCGACCATCAGCTTCAGCGCCGACGAGACGATGGTGCCACCGGTCTCGCGCGAATGGAAAAAGGTGTCCTCATCGACCTCCTCCGCGATGGTGTGATGGCGGATGAACACCACTTCGATGTGCTCGTAGTTCCGGTTGAGGAACAGGTAGAGCAGCATGAAGAAGCGCTTGGCCATCTGCTTGGTGGCCTCGTCCATCGAGCCGGAGACATCCATCAGGCAGAACATCACCGCCTGCGTCGAAGGCTGCGGGATGCGCACCCGGTTGGCGTAGCGCAGGTCGAAGGGATCGATGAACGGAATGGCTTCCTGCTTGGCGCGCAGAATCGCGATTTCGTGGCGCAGCCGGGCGATTTCGTCCGGGTCGGGGTTGGCTTCGTCGAGCAGCGACTCAAGTTCGTTCTGCAGATCGCGCAACCGGCGGCGGTACGGCCCGCCGATGGCCAGGCGCCGTCCGGCGGCGCTGCGCATGGTTCGCACCAGATTGATGTTGGTCGGCACCCCGCTTTGCGTGTAGCCGGCCCGCACCCGCTTGTATTCGTCGATCCGCGCCAGCTGGCGCTTGACCAGATTGGGGAGGGCCAGTTCATCGAAGAAGATGTCGAGAAACTCGTCGCGGGTCAGGGTGAAGACGAAATCATCCAGTCCTTCGCCTTCGTTGCTCGCCTGCCCCTTGCCCTGGCCGCCACCGCCTTCGGTCGGCCTGTCCATCTGGTCGCCCTGCGCGAAGCGATCGTTGCCGGGATGGACGGTCTCGCGCCGACCGCCCCGCCCATGGCGGAAATGCGGTTCGCCGATATCCTTGCCCGGGATGCCGATCTTCTCGCCATTCTCGAGGTCGCGAATGCCCCGCTTGGCGATGGCATCCGCCACCGCCTTCCTGATCTGCCCCTTGAAGCGGCGAATGAAGCGGCCACGATTGATCGAACTCTTGTTCCTGCTGTCCTGCCGACGATCGACGATGCGTACGGTCATGACGCCTCCCATTGTCCGCTGCCTGCTGGCGGGCGGCGCCCGCCAGACAAGCGCCCCGCCACCTGGCTGCTCAGCTGCTCTTTCTGACGCGCAGATACCACTCGCAAAGCAGGCGCACCTGCTTTTCGGTATACCCCTTGTCGCTCATGCGATCGACGAAGTCCTGGTGTTTCTTCTGCTCGTCGGCGCTGGCCTTGGTATTGAAGGAGATGACCGGCAGCAGGTCTTCGGTATTCGAGAACATACGCTTCTCGATCACCGCCCGCAGCTTCTCGTAACTGGTCCATGCCGGATTCTTGCCATCGTTCTTGGCCCGGGCGCGCAGCACGAAGTTGACCACCTCGTTGCGGAAGTCCTTCGGATTGCTGATACCGGCCGGCTTCTCGATCTTTTCCAGTTCGTCGTTGAGGGCCGAACGATCGAGCATTTCGCCGGTATTCGGATCGCGGAACTCCTGATCCTGAATCCAGAAGTCGGCGTAGGTCACGTAGCGATCGAAGATGTTCTGGCCGTATTCGGAATAGCTTTCCAGGTAAGCGGTCTGGATTTCCTTGCCGATGAACTCCGCGTATCTCGGGCTGAGGAACTCCTTCAGGAAGCGCAGGTAACGCTCCTCGACTTCCGGTGCGAACTGCTCCTGCTCGACCTGCTGTTCCAGCACGTACATCAGGTGCACCGGGTTGGCGGCAATTTCGCGGTGATCGAAGTTGAACACCTTGGACAGTATCTTGAAGGCGAAACGGGTGGATAGCCCGGTCATGCCTTCGTCCACCCCGGCAAAGTCGCGATATTCCTGATAACTCTTGGCCTTCGGATCGGTGTCCTTGAGATTCTCGCCGTCGTAGACGCGCATCTTGCTGAACAGGCTGGAGTTTTCCGGCTCCTTGAGGCGCGACAACACCGAGAACTGGGCCATCATGCGCAGCGTGTCCGGCGCGCAGGGTGCCGCCGCCAGCGACGAATTGGCCAGCAATTTCTCGTAGATGTGCATTTCGTCGGTCACCCGCAGCGAGTACGGCACCTTGACGATGTAGATACGGTCCAGGAAGGCCTCGTTATTGCGATTGTTCTTGAAAGCCTGCCACTCGGCCTCGTTGGAGTGGGCGAGGATCAGGCCGTCGAAGGGAATCGCGCCAAAGCCCTCCGTGCCCTTGTAGTTCTGCTCCTGCGTCGCGGTCAGCAAGGGATGCAGCACCTTGATTGGCGCCTTGAACATTTCGACGAATTCAAGAATGCCGCGGTTGGCCAGGCACAGGCCGCCGGAGTAGGAGTAGGCATCCGGATCGTTCTGCGAGTAGGTTTCCAGCTTGCGGATGTCGATCTTGCCGACCAGCGAGGAAATATCCTGATTGTTCTCGTCGCCCGGTTCGGTCTTGGCCACGGCGATCTGCGACAGCACCGAGGGGCACAGGCGAACGACGCGGAAGCGGGTGATGTCGCCGCCGAATTCCTGCAGGCGCTTGACCGCCCACGGACTCATGATGCCGCCCAAATAGCGGCGGGGAATGCTGTAATCCTGCTCGAGGATCGGCCCATCCTCGTCGATGTTGAACAGGGCGAGTGGCGACTCGTGCACCGGCGAGCCCTTGATCGCATAGAAGGGGACTTTCTCGATCAGCGCCTTCAGCCGTTCGGCCAGCGAGGACTTGCCGCCGCCGACCGGGCCGAGCAGGTAGAGAATCTGCTTCTTTTCTTCAAGCCCCTGTGCGGCATGGCGGAAGTAGGAGACGATGTGCTCGATCACCTCTTCCATGCCGTAGAACTCGCGGAAGGCCGGATAGAGCTTGAGCATCTTGTTGGCGAAGATGCGCGACAGACGAGGATCCAGCCGGGTGTCGACCAGTTCCGGCTCACCGATGGCCATCAACATGCGCTCGGCGACGCTGGCATAGGCACTCGGATCGTTGCGGCACAAATCCAGATATTCCTGGATCGACAGCTCCTCTTCCTGCGCCGCTTCGTAGCGACTCTGGTAACGCGTGAAGATCGACATGACTACCTCCGCTGAATGGGTGGTCGGTACAGCTATCGGTGGTTCTATCTTCCCGTTCGAATCATGCTGCGGCCAAAAAGCGTTGGCAGCCAAGCGACAGGACGACATACCCGGTCCCTGCTTTTGTTTTTCTATTCGACTGACTGCAGCCGGACGAGTTCGCAAAATGACAGATTTTCCGACCAACGGCCAAAACAAAGGCCCTGCCGGCTTTCGCGCGGCAGGGCCTCGGGGTGGCGCAACAGTCGGCTGTTTAGCGCGGCAGTGTCGTCGAACCCATCAGGAAGGCATCGACCTCACGAGCGGCCTGGCGACCTTCACGAATCGCCCAGACGACCAGCGACTGGCCACGACGCACGTCACCGGCGGCATAGACGCCGTCGACATTGGTCTTGTAGCAGCCTTCGCCGTCGGTCGTCGCCTTGGCATTCTGGCGTGCATCCTTCTCGACGCCGAAAGCATCCAGCAGGCTGCCCACCGGATTGGTGAAGCCCATGGCCAGGAAGGCGGCATCGCACGGCAGTTCGAATTCCGAACCGGCGACCTCGACCATCTTGCCACCCTGCC
Organism: uncultured Azonexus sp.; assembly: GCA_937983545.1. GTDB lineage: Bacteria > Pseudomonadota > Gammaproteobacteria > Burkholderiales > Rhodocyclaceae > Azonexus. Next base: position 11,198 of record CALJZP010000162.1, on the reverse strand, counting down.
ACTCGACACGAACCGCCTTGAGCGCCTTGACGTTGCCCTTGCCATCGTCGATGAAGGACTTGGTGGCCACCGCGAATTCGCGGACGGTTTCACCTTCCTTGTGCGACGACGAAGTACGCATCTTCAACGGCCAGTACGGCCAGACCAGCGGCTTGTCTTCCTGCTCCGGCGGGGCCGGCATCAGTTCGAACTGGGTCACCGAAGCAGCGCCGTGACGGTAGCTGGTACCGACGCAGTCCGAACCCGTATCGCCGCCGCCGATGACGACGACGTGCTTGCCCTTGACGTTGATCGGGTTCTTGACGCCCTGCTGGACTTCCTTGTTCTGCGGAATCAGGAACTCGAGCGCGGCATAGACGCCCTTGAGTTCACGGCCCGGTACCGGCAGGTCGCGCGGCACTTCCGAGCCGGCAGCCAGGATCACGGCGTCGAAATCCTTCTTCAGCTGTTCGGCCGAGATGGTTTCGGTGGCATCGTTGTTGATGCCGGCCGGGATGTTCTTGTCGCCGATGATGACCTTGGTCTTGAAGGTCACGCCCTCAGCCTGCATCTGCGACACACGGCGGTCGATGACCGACTTGTTCAGCTTGAAGTCCGGAATGCCGAAGCCGAGCAGGCCACCGATGCGGCTGCTCTTCTCGAACACGGTGACGTCGTGACCGACGCGCGCCAACTGCTGGGCAGCAGCCATACCGGCCGGCCCGGAGCCGACGACGGCAATCTTCTTGCCGGTCTTGACGGCGGCCGGCTGCGGCACGACCCAGCCCATTTCCCAGCCCTTGTCGATGATGAAATGCTCGATCGACTTGATGCCCACCGGCGCGGCATTGATGCCGAGCGTGCAGGCGGCCTCGCAGGGAGCCGGGCAGATACGGCCGGTGAAGTCCGGGAAGTTGTTGGTCGAATGCAGCACGTCCAGTGCCTGCTTCCAGTTGCCGCGGAACACCAGGTCATTCCAGTCCGGAATGATGTTGTTCACCGGGCAGCCGTTGTTGCAGAACGGGATGCCACAATCCATGCAGCGTGCGCCCTGGGTCTTGGCAGCGTCGTCAGACAGGGTCTGGACGAACTCCTTGTAGTGCGTCAGGCGCTTTTCGACCGGTTCGTAGGCCTCTTCGAGGCGTTCGAACTCCATGAATCCAGTCGGCTTGCCCATTATGCGGCCTCCTTCTGTGCAGCAGCGGCCATCTCGGTGAGCGCCCGCTTGTATTCGTGCGGATAGACTTTGACGAACTTCTCGCGATAGGCATCCCAGTTGGCCAGGATGGCCTTGGCGGTCTTGCTGCCGGTGTATTCGGCGTGACGGGTCACCAGCTCCTTGAGCTGGGTCTCGTCAGCCTGACCACGGTGCAGCGGTTCGCCCGCGGCGTGGCGATTGGCCGGCAGAACCTTCTCGAGGGCAACCTGAGCCAGGTTGCAACGGCTCTTGAAGGAACCGTCCTCATCGAGAACATAGGCGATGCCGCCCGACATGCCGGCCGCGAAGTTGCGACCCGTCATGCCCAGCACGGCAACGGTGCCACCAGTCATGTATTCGCAGCCGTGGTCACCGACACCCTCGACAACAGCCGTACCGCCGGAGTTGCGGACGCAGAAGCGCTCGCCACCGACACCGGCGAAGAAGGCCTCGCCCTCGGTCGCACCGTACATGACGGTGTTGCCGACGATGATGTTCTGCTGCGTATCGCCACGGAAATCGGCGTTCGGCTTGATGATGATGCGGCCACCCGACAGGCCCTTGCCGACGTAGTCGTTACCTTCGCCCGTCAGGTCGAGGGTAACGCCACGCGCCAGGAAGGCGCCGAAAGCCTGGCCGGCGGTGCCGGTCAGCTTGATGTGGATGGTATCGTCCGGCAGGCCGGCGTTGCCATAACGGCGGGCGACTTCGCCCGACAGCATGGTGCCGCAGGTGCGGTTGACGTTGATGATGGTCGTCTCGATCTGAACCTTCTGGCCCTTTTCGAGGGCCGGCTTGGCCTGTTCGATCAGTTTGTGGTCGAGTGCCTTCTCGAGGCCATGGTCTTGGCCTTCGGTATGGCGACGCGACACCTCGGCCGGGACGTTCGGCTGGTAGAAGACCTTGGTGAAGTCCAAGCCCTTCGCCTTCCAGTGTTCGATACCGGCACGCATGTCGAGCAGGTCGGCACGACCGACCAGGTCGTCGAACTTGCGGATGCCGAGCTGAGCCATGATTTCGCGTGCTTCTTCGGCAACGAAGAAGAAGTAATTCACGACGTGTTCCGGCTGGCCGGAGAAGCGCTGACGGAGCACCGGATCCTGGGTGGCGACGCCGACCGGGCAGGTGTTCAGGTGGCACTTGCGCATCATGATGCAGCCTTCGACGACCAGCGGCGCGGTGGCGAAACCGAACTCATCGGCACCGAGCAGCGCGCCGATAACGACGTCGCGGCCGGTCTTCATCTGACCGTCGACCTGGACGCGGATACGCGAACGCAGGCGGTTCAGCACCAGGGTCTGCTGGGTTTCGGACAGGCCGAGTTCCCACGGCGTACCGGCGTGCTTGATGGAGGACTGCGGCGAAGCGCCCGTACCGCCGTCGAAGCCGGCGATCACGACGTGATCGGCCTTGGCCTTGGCGACACCGGCGGCCACCGTACCGACACCGACTTCGGACACCAGCTTGACCGAGATCGACGCCTTGGAGTTGGCGTTCTTCAGGTCATGGATCAGCTGCGCCAGATCCTCGATGGAGTAGATGTCGTGGTGCGGCGGCGGCGAGATCAGGCCAACGCCCGGCACCGAATGACGCAGGAAGCCGATGTACTCGGACACCTTGTGGCCCGGCAACTGGCCGCCTTCACCCGGCTTGGCGCCTTGCGCCATCTTGATCTGGATCTGGTCAGCATTGACCAGATACTCGGTGGTCACGCCAAAGCGGCCGGAAGCCACCTGCTTGATGGCGGAACGCAGCGAGTCGCCTTCCTTGAACACGTAGTCGCGTTCGATGCGCGAGGCACCGACCACTTCCGACAGCTTCTGGCCTGCCTTCAGCGGCTGGAAACGCTTGGCATCCTCGCCGCCTTCACCGGTATTCGACTTGCCGCCGATACGGTTCATGGCGATGGCCAGCGTGGTGTGCGCTTCGGTCGAGATCGAGCCGAGCGACATGGCGCCGGTGGCAAAGCGCTTGACGATTTCCTTCGCCGGTTCGACTTCGTCGAGCGGGATCGGACCGCCTTGCGGCTTGAATTCGAACAGGCCGCGCAGGGTCAGGTGACGCTTGGTCTGATCGTTGATCAGCTTGGCGTATTCCTTGTAGGTCTCGTACTTGCCCGAGCGGGTCGAATGCTGCAGCTTGGCGATGGAGTCCGGGGTCCACACGTGTTCTTCGCCACGGGTGCGATAAGCGTATTCGCCGCCGGCATCGAGCATGGTGGCCAGCACCGGATCGGCCGAGAAGGCTTCGGTATGCAGACGGATGGCTTCCTCGGCCACCTCGAAGACACCGATACCCTCGATGTTGGACGGCGTGCCGGTGAAGTACTTCTCGACGAAATCCTTCTGCAGGCCGATCGCTTCGAAGATCTGGGCGCCGGTGTAGGACATGTAGGTCGAGATGCCCATCTTGGACATGACCTTGCACAGGCCCTTGCCGATGGCCTTGATGAAGTTCTTGGTGAACTTTTCGGCCTTTTCGGCGTCGCCCTTGGCTAGGGATTCGATGGTTTCCAGCGCGAGGTACGGATGCACCGCTTCGGCACCGTAACCGCCAAGCAGCGCGAAATGATGTACTTCGCGAGCGGAACCGGTCTCGACGACCAGACCGGCGCTGGTGCGCAGGCCCTTCTTGACCAGATGCTGGTGAATGGTGGAGGTAGCCAGCAGCGCCGGGATGGCAACCTGCTCGGCGCTGACCTGACGGTCGGAGACGATCAGGATGTTGGCGCCCGAGCGTACGGCATCTTCGGCATCGGCAGCCAGCGAGGCCAGACGGGCTTCAATGCCGTCCTTGCCCCAGGCGACCGGATAGCAGATATCCAGTTCGAAGGAGCGGAACTTGTTCGACGTGTACTTCTCGATGTTGCGCAGTTTTTCCATGTCGGCGAAGGACAGGACCGGCTGCGACACTTCGAGGCGGATCGGCGGGTTGATGTCGTTGGTGTTCAGCAGGTTCGGCTTCGGACCGATGAAGGACACCAGCGACATGACCAGTTCTTCGCGGATCGGGTCGATCGGCGGATTGGTCACCTGGGCGAACAGCTGCTTGAAGTAAGCGTACAGGGTCTTGTTCTTGGCCGACAGCACCGGCAGTGCGGAGTCGGTACCCATCGAACCGGTCGCTTCTTCGCCGTTCTGCACCATCGGCTCGAGAATGACCTTGACGTCTTCTTGGGTGTAGCCGAAAGCCTGCTGGCGATCGAGCAACGAGGCGGACGACGCGGCGCACTTTTCATCGGCGGCCGGCACTTCGTCGAGCTTGATGCGGATCTTCTCGATCCACTCGCGGTACGGCTTGGCGTTGGCCAGGGAGTTCTTCAGTTCCTGGTCGTCGATGATGCGGCCCTGCTCCATGTCGATCAGGAACATCTTGCCCGGCTGCAGACGCCACTTCTTGACAATCTTCTTGTCCGGGATCGGCAGCACGCCGGATTCGGAGGCCATGACCACGAGGTCGTCGTCGGTGACCAGGTAGCGGGCCGGACGCAGGCCGTTACGGTCCAGTGTGGCGCCGATCTGGCGGCCGTCGGTGAAGGCCACGGCGGCGGGACCATCCCACGGCTCCATCATGGCGGCATGGTATTCGTAGAAGGCGCGACGGTTCTCGTCCATCGTCGTATGCTTTTCCCAGGCTTCCGGAATCATCAGCATGACAGCCTGGGCCAACGAGTAGCCACCGCCCATGACGAGCAGTTCGAGGGCGTTGTCGAAGGACGCGGAGTCCGACTGGCCGGGGTAATGCAACGGCCAGACCTTCTTCAGGTCGTCGCCGAGAATGGGCGACGAAATGGCCTGTTCGCGAGCCTTGAACCAGTTGACGTTGCCGCGCACGGTGTTGATTTCGCCATTGTGGGCGATGTAGCGGAACGGGTGGGCCAGATCCCAGGTCGGGAAGGTATTGGTCGAGAAACGCTGGTGAACCAAGGCCAAGGCAGTAACCGTACGCTTGTCCTGCAGGTCGAGGTAATACACGCCAACCTGGTCGGCCAGCAGCAGGCCCTTGTAGTTCACGGTACGGGCCGAGAAGGACGGCACGTAGAATTCCTGGCCGTGCTTCAGCTTCAGCGACTTGATGGCGTTGGCGGCGCGGCGACGGATGATGTACAGCTTGCGCTCAAGCGCGTCGGTGACGAAGACGTCCGGACCGCGGCCGACGAAGATCTGGCGGATCACCGGCTCCTTGGCCTTGACCGTCGGCGACATCGGCATGTCCGCATTGACCGGCACATCGCGCCAGCCGAGGATGATCTGGCCTTCGGCCAGCACGGAACGCTCGATTTCCTCGACGCAGGCGTGGCGCGAAGCAGCCTCCTGCGGCAGGAAGACCATGCCGACGCCGTACTCGCCATTCGGCGGCAGCTCGACGCCCTGCTTGGCCATTTCCTCGCGATAGAACTGATCCGGAATCTGGATCAGGATACCGGCACCGTCACCCTGCAGCGGGTCAGCGCCGACGGCGCCGCGGTGGTCGATATTTTTGAGGATCAACAAACCCTGCTCGACGATATTGTGGCTCTTCTGGCCTTTGACATGAGCGACAAAGCCCACGCCGCAAGCGTCGTGCTCGTTGGCGGGGTCGTACAAACCCTGCCGATCAGGTACTGCCGGTTCCATCACACGCATTCCTTCAAAGTACTTGGCCCTCCTGCATCAGGACCAATGATGAAAAAAGCCGAACGTCATATTCGACGCTTCGGCCTGTACGAAAATTTGAGGCAACCATTAAATATACTGGCAAACCCCTGTCGAATCAAGATGCTGCAATGCACCAAACTCGCCCACCGAGCGTCAATCGGTCCCCGTATCGGTGCATCGCGCGGTGATTGCCGCAGCAATTTGCTCCGGGCTTGCGACATCGGAGACTATGGCCTTGCCTATTCCCTGCAACAGAACCAGGCGCAACTTTCCATCCTGAACCTTCTTGTCATGGCTCATCAACGCGACATAGCGCTCGACGCCAAGAGCAGGCCCATGGACCGGCAATCCGGCACGAACAAAAATACGCTCAATCCTAGTCACCGTTGCCGCATCAATCCAACCCAAAGCACGCGACAACTCTGCAGCAATGAGCGTGCCCGCAGACACCGCCTCGCCATGAAGCCATTCTCCGTACCCCATGCCGGTTTCGATGGCATGACCAAAGGTATGACCCAGATTGAGCAAGGCACGCTCTCCGCTCTCCCGTTCATCGGCAGCAACGACTTCCGCCTTGTTGGCACAGGACCGGCGTACCGCATAAACCAGCGCCGCCTGATCACGCGCCAGAAGCTTTTCAAGATTGGCCTCCAGCCAATCGAAAAATTCAGGATCGCGAATCAGACCGTATTTGATGACCTCCGCCAATCCCGCCTTGAGCTCCCGATCCGGAAGCGTGTCGAGCGTGGAAATATCCGCCAGCACTAACCTGGGTTGATAGAAAGCGCCGATCATGTTCTTGCCCATCGGATGGTTGATCGCTGTCTTTCCGCCTACCGACGAATCGACCTGTGAGAGCAAGGTCGTCGGCACTTGAATAAACGGCATCCCGCGTTGATAACATGCCGCTGCAAAACCGCCCATATCGCCGATAACACCGCCACCTAGAGCGATCAATACCGTGTTTCTCTCGCAGCGCTCGGTCAACAAGGCATCAAAGATCAGGTTCAGCGTCTCCCATGTCTTGTATCTCTCGCCATCAGGCAGGATGACCGAATGCGCCGAGATGCCGCCACGTGCCAAGGTTTCGCACAAACGACTCAGATAGAGCGGTGCCACCGTTTCATTGGAAACCACCACCACCTTTTTCTGCTTGATGAAAGGAAGGAGCAATCCCTCTTGATCCAGGAGACCCGGACCGATATGAATGGGATAGGAACGCTCCTCAAGCGCAACTTCTAGGGTTTCAATCAAGCTTTGCATACGCGGTTGAATTCTCTCAATAAATGCTGGACGATCCCCGCTGCCACCAGATGGGAGCCATCGACAACGATATGCGCAGCCTCCCGGTACAGAGGATCGCGCACTGCATGCAACTCTTCCAGGCGAGCCAGCGGATCTTCGACATGGAGCAACGGACGGTTACGATCGTGGCGCGTCCTCTCAAACAACAACCGGGGCGGTACGTTCAGATAGACGACCCAGCCCGTCTCGTTCAGACGACGACGATTTTCGGGATTGATGACCACACCACCTCCCGTTGCCAAGACTAGGCCGCTGCCAGCGGTGAGTTCATGCAGTGTTTGTGCTTCGCGGCGACGAAATCCATCCTCGCCTTCAATTTCAAAAATCGTCGGAATCGGAACCCCGGTTCGCTCCACGATTTCGTGATCGGAATCCATGAAAGGACGATTCAAACGCTTGGCAAGCATGCGCCCGACAGTCGTCTTGCCAGCCCCCATCAGGCCTACCAGATAAATGTTTCGATTTTGTTCCACGGAAGAATTTTAGCCGAGTCTTGAATGGACACAAAAAAGGCCGGCTTAGCGCCGGCCTTTCTAACAAGAACCCCCTCGAATCAATCGAAACGGACCTTATCGGAAATGACACGCGGTGTAATGAATACCAATAGCTCACGGCGCGCACCCGAATCAACCTTGTACTTGAACAACCACCCCAAGAATGGAATGTCACCCAACAGTGGCACTTTTTCTATAGTATCTTCCGACTTCGTGACGAATACGCCACCGATGACCACAGTACCTCCGTTTTCAACCACCACATTGGTCTCGACGATAGAACTCTTGATCGGCGGATTACCCAAGACAGCCTTCGTCCAATCCGGCTCCTCCTTCTTGACCACCAAGGCCATACGCACCGTACCTTCAGGCGTGATCTGAGGTGTCGCCTCCAGCGAAAGCTTGGCCGGTTTGAAACTCACCGTCTGGGTAATCGACGTACCTGTAGTCTGCGTAGTCACATAAGGAACCTCAGTACCATCTTCGATTTTTGCCTTGACGTTGTTCGCGGTAATCACTCGAGGACTGGAGATGATTTTCCCGATACCATCTGACTCCAATGCAGCAATTTCCAAATTCAGAAATTTCGTCAAGTTCGAATTAAATAGCGACAGAGCCAGCGTCCCCCCCTTTGAGGTATAGGAAGGAAGATTGACCCCAATAGTCTGAGGCGTTGTCTGTACAGGATTGGTAACAGTAGGAGTCGTAGTTCCCGGAGTTATGCTACCCCCGGTCACATTCCATCCGCTACCCCCAAGCATGCTTTGCTTCTGGTTAAGGAAATTGAGCTTGGCACCGATACTCCTGTTAAAACTATCGCTTGCCTCCACTACACGAGCCTCGATAAGCACTTGGCGCGCACCTATATCAATCGCATTGATGAAAGAACGTATCTCCTCCAATTTGGAAGGGATGTCATTTATAAAAATGATGTTCGACTGAGGATCGGCTACTGCACTCCCCCGCTTGCTAAGGATACGTTGTGCCGGCCCGGAGACGCCGCCACCCACACCGCCCGCGGCACCTACCGGCGCCAAGCCAGCAAGCAAGCGAGCCACATCAACGGATTTTTGATAATTCAGCTGAAACTGCTCCAGTTTCAGAGGCTCCAACTCGCTGATCTGTTGTTTCGATTCAAACTCCAGCTTTTCACGCGTCGCGATCTCATCACGCGGGGCGATCATGATGATATTGCCCTTCTTGCGCATATCCAGACCTTTTTGCTGGAAAATGATGTCGATCACCTGATCAGCCGGCACATCCTTGAGAACCAGCGTAGTCGTTCCGGTGACCGTTTCGCTGATCACAGCGTTCAATCCCAGTTCTTCGGCCATCAGGCGCAGCAAAGCCCGGACATCGCCATTCTGGTAGTTGATGCTGACACGCGGTCCCTGATAACCAACCTTAGCCCCCTGAACCAGCTTGTTTGGGTCTTCAACAATTCGCTTGACCTCTACGATGAACTGATTATCACTCTGGTAGGCGTTGTGCTCCCAGAGCCCTTTGGGTGAGATAATCATTCTTACATTATCGCCATTGGATCTCGTCTCCACGGTCGTCACAGGCGTCGCGAAATCTGTGACATCAAGCTTCCTACGCAATCTATCCGTGATGCTCGCTTTCATGAAATCGACAACCAGATTCGGTCCTTGCTGGCGAATATCAATACCCGTTCCGGAATCGCTCAAATCGACGATGATGCGCCCTTCGCCATCCTTGCCGCGGCGAAACATGACATCATTTACGGAATGCTTGGTGCCAACCAAACTTTCCTCCGCAAACCGGGTCGAACGCGTCGCAGCAGTATCGGAAACCCGCTCGACCGGAGACAGAGTGACATAGAGCGACTTTCCCTCAATACGAGTCTTAAAATTGAGGGTTTTCACTAAATTGAGAACCACCCGCGTCCTGTCGCCAACCTGCACGACGTTCATGCTGCGCAAATCACCTTGATTGAAAACTTGGCTGTTTTTCCCAAGGGCATTGGCCGTCGATTGGAAATCGAGTGCAATCTTTGCCGGATTCGCAACACTGAACCCTGGCGGAGGAGCACTCAAGGCCTCCTTCATATCGATACGCAGCGAAACCTCATTTCCCTGCTGAGCGACGTTGACTGCCTCGATAGCATTTGAGGGAAGTACCTCCGCGCGAGCCGAAGGCGACAAAGCAAGACACACTGCAAGAGTGGCCAATGCGTGTTTGATGAATTTCATTTCTTGCTCCCCTCCTTGTTCTGCAGATAGAGGGAACTTTTGCGCTCACTCCAGTCACCAGCAGAATCCTGTATCAATTCTCGCAATTGCACTTCAGTGTCGGAAACCTGAGTCACCATGCCAAAATCAAGCCCCATATAGTCTCCAACCTTAACCTGCTTGACTTTGTCTTCGACCTGTATAACGGCCATCGGACGTTTATTTACGTTCATGTAGCCAATCATCTTGAGCGACTCTATTGGATATTTTTCCAGCATGCTATTGCGAATTTCTCGCGCCTCGAAATCAGGCTGAAAAGCTCCGCCCTTACCGGCAAGCTGTTTGTATCGCGACTCCGGCTCAATTTTATTCGGCTTAAACGGGTCAAGAACGCCATCCATGGCGTAGGGGACCGGCTCATACGGCTTGACCTCAGGCAACTTGGGCACGTTTCCACGCATATCCTTGGTGTTTTCGGCCATCCATTGCTTCAGATCCTCGTGCTCCCCACCCGCGCAGGCTCCCAAGGCACCAAAAACGGCAATGAGCAATAGTCGGTTCACTTTTTCGCTCCTTGTCCTGCCTTCTTGTCCTGTTCAGACTTCTTCTGACGTGCAACTTCCTCTTCGTCAAGATAACGGAAGGTCTTGGTTGTCGCGTCGAGCGTCAATTGCCCACCGTCTTTTACCGGAGCAATTGAAATATTGTTTAGGGTGACAATACGGGGAAGCTTCGCGATATCGGCAGCAAAAGCCCCGAAATCATGATAGCCACCGTTAATCTTGACGGTCACGGGAAGCTCGGCATAAAAATCCTTGACCTGCTCCTGCCCCGGTTTAAAGAGTTCGAACTGCAGCCCGCGCCCCAAACCTGCCTGGTTGATTTCAATCAATAGCGCCTCGATTTCAGACTTGTCGGGCAATTGTTTGAGTAATGCACCAAAAGAACGGTCGATTTCGGCGAGTTGCTGAACATAGAGGTCGAGATTGACAGCCTGACGCTTCTTGTCGAGAAACTGCTGTTTCAGGGTTTGCTCTTCCCGTTCCTTCGTTTCCAGATCGACAAACTGATCATTCCAGACGAACCACCAGCCCGCAGCCACGATAGCAACGAATAATCCGACCAATACGGAAATCTTGGGGATCAGCGGCCACGAACCCGGCTCGTTCGGATTCATGAAGCGGAAATCGTCCGCAATAGACTGAAAATCTATGCTGGGCATGGAGATGGATTTCACGTTCACTTTTTCTCCTTCCCGTCGTCAGGCTTGACCCGCGTAAGCACAAAACTCATGCCAAACTCGTAGACCCGGCGACCACCGACAACCACCGCCTTACTCTCGATCAATTGCGGCTGCTCCATCCACGGTGAAGCGTCGAGATTTCGCATCAAC
>CALJZP010000161.1 GCA_937983545.1 uncultured Azonexus sp. | reverse complement strand
GTACTGAATGGAGAAGCGCGCACCCACTATCATCGAGCTGGTCAAGGAACGCAGCGATCGTATTTCGCCGGAAGCCAGCCTGCGCGAAATTGGCGTGCGGATGCTCGAGCACGGCCTCTCATCCGTCATCGTCGTCGACGAAGGGGTTGCCATCGGCATCATTACCGAAAGCGACCTGCTGCGCGTCATGCGTCGCGGCGGATCGCCGGAACAGCCGGCACGGGAAGCCATGAGCAGCCCGGTACACAGTGTTAAGGCGGAGACGGATTTCCGCGAAGCCTATCGGGAGGCGGCGAATCTCGGCATTCGTCGCATTGTCGTCACCGACCAGGCCGGATTGCCGCTCGGCACGGTCACCGAATCCGATTTCCGCAAGTACCTCGGCCCGGACTTCTTCATGCATCTGAACAGCGTCGACACGCTGATGGAGACGAGCTTTCCGCGTCTGCCTCCGACTGCCGTACTCGGCGATGCGCTAACCGCCATGGAAGCGGTTCGCTGCAGCTGCGCGGTCGTCGTCGACGGACGCAAACCCCTCGGCATCGTGACCGAACACGATGTAGTCCGTTTTTTCCTGCGTGGCGAAAACGCATTGTCCTTGGGCGCCGTCATGACCAGCCCGACGATCAGCATCGACCGCGAGCGGCCGCTGGCCCAGGCGGCCCAACGCATGCTCGACCATGGCATTCGCCACCTGACCGTCGTCGATCGCGCCGGCCATCTGGTTGGCCTGTTATCGGAACACGCGCTGATGTCCCCGCTCAAGCACGAACTGCTGGAGCATGCCCTTTGCGAGCGGCAGGCCATGGAACAGGCCCGCGAGAAGCTGCTGGAAGACACCGCGCGCAAGGAACGCTACCAGCGCGCGCTGCTCGACAATTTCCCTTTTCCGGTCTGGCTCAAGGATACCGAGTCGCGCTTCCTGACGGTCAATCGCGCCTTCAGCGAAGCCGTGGAATCCGACCCGGGGGATGAACTGATCGGCAAGAATGACCTTGATATCTGGCCGTCGGCGCTAGCCGAACACTACCTCGCCGACGACCGGGCGGTCATGGCGTCGCGACAAAAGCGGATTGTCGTCGAACCCATCATGCTCGGCCATAGCGCCGTCTGGCACGAAACCTACAAGGCGCCCGTGGTCGACAACAAGGGCATGCTGCTGGGCACGGTCGGATTTGCCCAGGACATTTCTGAGCGCCGCCGCGCCGATGAAGCGATGCACCTGCGCAATACGGCCTTGTCGGCACTCATCGGTGGCGACAGTCTGGAAAAGGTTCTCGAACTGATCGCACGGTCGTTCGAGGCCGAAATTCCCGGGTGGCGCTGCTCGGTCATGCTGGCCGACCAGCAGGGCACATCGCTGCACATCGGTGCCGCCCCCAGCATGCCGCCAGCCTATCACCAGGCGGTCAACGGGCTGGTCATTGCCCCCGACTCGGGCTCGTCTGGCGCTGCCGCGGCGCTTCGCCAGCGGGTCATCGTCGACAATGTGTTCGAACACCCGAACTGGGCCAGGCACCGCGACCTGGCGAAGGCGGGCGATTTCTCGGCGTGCTGGTCCGAACCGGTGATCGGCTCTTGCGGGCAGCTGCTGGGCACCTTCACGGCCTATTACCGCTCGCCGACGAAACCCACGGAGGCCTATCTCGGCCGAATTGCCCAGGCGGCGCAAATGACCGCGCTGATCATCGAGCATGTGCGCAATGCCCAAGGACTGAGCAGCAGCCTGAATACCTTTCGCGGCATTTTCGACAGCATTGGCGAGGCCCTGTTCATTCAGGCGGACGACCGACGGTTTCTCGATGCCAACAGCAGCGCCGAACAACTCTTCGGCTTTCCGCGCACCGAGCTGATCGGCCGGACGCATGAATTTCTGGTCCTGCCCGGCCTGTGCGATCTGCCGGCTATCGACCTCCGGATCGACGCCGCCCTGGCCGGTGTACCGCAGGTATTCGAGACGCTGGCCCGCAACGCCCGGGATCAGGTTTTTCCGATCGAGGTGCGCCTCCGTACGGCAAGCTACTTTGGCCGCTCCGTCCTGATTGCTTCAGCCGTCGACATCGCGGAACGGAAAAACGCAGCCTTGCGACTGGAAATCGAGCATGATCTGGCGCAAAGCCTCGCCACCGAGCCGAGTCCCGACCTTGTCATGGCCTCCGTGCTCAAAGCCATGCTGCGCTTCCCCGAATTCAGCGTCGGCAGCGCCTATCTCCCCCAACCGGACGGCAGCTACCAGTTGCTGGTTAACGAAGGGTTGTCCCTCGAATTCATCGGCAAGACACTCAGCTTCTCCGCCGCCAGCCCTTTTGCCCGCCAGGCCAATCAGAGCAAGCCGGCCTGCATGCGGTACACCGGCACCGGCGAACGACCCGATATCTATCCGCTGGATCCGTCGATCCTGCACGCCGACGGATTACGCTGCCTGGTGCAACTGCCCATTCTGATCGACGAATCCCCCATTGCCTGCCTGCTGCTGGGGGGGAAACTGACCTCCTGCATTTCCGAGGCCACACTGCAGTCGCTGGAACTTCTCGGCCATTCCATCGGCCAGACCGTGCAGCGGCTGACCGCCCTTGATGAATCCCGGCGCCTGCAACAGAACCTCAGCGGCATTTTCGATGCGCTGAGCGATTTCATCTTCGTCCTTGATAGCGAGGGTGCCATCCTGCATTACAACCGGGCGGTGACCGAAACCCTCGGCTATGACCAGGAGACGCTCAAAGGCAAACCCATTCTGAACGTCCATCCCGCCAACCTGCGGGAACAGGCCGAAGAGCGG
>CALJZP010000160.1 GCA_937983545.1 uncultured Azonexus sp. | reverse complement strand
AGCGCACCCAGATGTCGGTCTGGATGTACTCAACCAGGTGGCCGAGGTGGATGGCGCCATTGGCATAGGGCAGAGCAGAGGTGACAAGGATCTTGCGCGGCATGGGAGGCGAGTCTTGAAAGATAAACCGTGATTTTACCGCGATGACGGGGGTGGCGTTGCGGCAAACGGCGTCGGGAGGTCCGGAGTATGCTTTGTGAAGAAAGGTAAACGAATGTGTACGATTGGTGAAATTGATGTTGCTATCATTGCTGAAAGGCGATAGAGGGGGCAGAATCTGCCGCGGATTGGGGAGGGACTATGAATTTCGTAGTAGTTGAGGATAGCCGGAGTCAGGCAGAAGTATTGAAAGCCCTACTGAAGAGCGAGGGGCACCAGGTAGAAGTGTTTGCAGATGGGGCGTCGTGTCTTGAGGCAATCAAGAGTCGCAGCTTCGATTTTTTCATCATCGACTGGAACCTGCCGGACATGGGGGGCGACGAAGTACTCAAGCGCGTGCGTGAACAATGTGGTTGGGATGTGCCGGTTGTCTTCTGTACCGGGCGTACCGACGAGGAAGCAGCCTCCGACATCCTGCGTCTCGGTGCCGATGACTACATCCCGAAGCCGATCCGCTACATGGAGTTCATGGCGCGTATCCACGCGCTCCTGCGGCGCCGCAAGCCGCGCGTCAGCACCCTGAATTTCGGGGGCATCGAGATTGACCTCGACGGGCGCCGCATTCGCCTGTCAGGCGCCGAGGTCGAGTTGACCCAGCGCGAATTCGAGCTGGCCGTCATCCTGCTTCAGAACATCGGTCGCGTGCTGTCGCGAGATGAATTGCTGACCAGCGTCTGGGCGCGCGATGCCGGGGTCGATACCCGCACGGTCGACACCCACGCCAGCCGCCTGCGCAAGAAGCTGGGCCTTTCCGGCGAAAGCGGCCTGATGCTGTCCTCGGTGTATGGGCAGGGTTATCGTCTCGATACGGTGCAGGGAAGCTGATTCACGCTCCGGGTTTCGGTTATACTAGACAAAATTGCTCGGGTATTTCCCGGCCGTCCACCCAACCCGGAGTTTCCATGAGTTTCACTGAACAGCACATCAAGGCTGCGCTTTCTGCTGCAGTCGATCCCAATACCGGCAAGGATTTCGTTGCCGGCAAGTCGGCAAAGAACATCAAGATCGATGGCGACGATGTCTCCTTCGATATCGAGCTCGGCTACCCGGCCAAGACGCAGATCGATGCCATCCGCAAGCAGGTGATTGCCGCCGTGCGCGCCGTGCCGGGCGTCGGCAACGTCTCCGCCAACGTGTATACCAAGATCGTTGCGCATTCGGTGCAGATGGGCGTCAAGCTGATGCCGGGCGTCAAGAACATCATCGCCGTGGCCTCCGGCAAGGGTGGCGTCGGCAAGAGCACGACGGCGGTCAATCTGGCCCTGGCGTTGGCCCAGGAAGGCGCCAGCGTCGGCATCCTCGATGCCGACATCTACGGTCCGTCGCAGCCGCAAATGCTTGGCCTGGCCGGCCAGCAGCCGGAGTCGAAGGACGGTCAGAGCATGGAGCCGCTGCAAGCCTACGGCGTGCAGGCGATGTCGATCGGTTTCATGGTCGATGTCGAAACCCCCATGGTCTGGCGCGGCCCGATGGTCGCTCAGGCGCTCGATCAGCTGCTCGGTCAGACCAACTGGCGCGACATCGACTATCTGATCGTCGACATGCCGCCGGGTACCGGCGACATCCAGCTGTCGCTGGCCCAGAAGGTGCCGGTGACCGGTGCGGTGATCGTCACCACGCCGCAGGACATCGCGCTGATCGACGCGCGCAAGGGCCTGAAGATGTTCGAGAAGGTGAATATCCCCATCCTCGGCATCGTCGAGAACATGAGCATTCATATCTGCTCGAACTGCGGCCACGAAGAGCACATCTTCGGGGCTGGCGGTGGCGAACGGATGTGCCAGGACTACGATGTCGAATTCCTGGGCAGCCTGCCTCTCGAACTGGCGATCCGGGAGATGGCCGACGGCGGCAAACCGACCGTGGTCGGCGCCCCGGATTCCCGCACGGCCGAGATCTATCGCGGCATTGCCCGTCGCGTCGCGGTCAAGATCGGTGAGAAAGCCAAGGACATGACGTCGAAATTCCCGAATATCGTGGTTCAGAACACGTAATTTGTAGACAATTTCAACGACAAAGGCGGGTAAAATCCCGCCTTTGTTTTTTTGCAGCGCGGAATAGAAAAATGGCCATCAAATCAGACAAGTGGATTCGCCGCATGGCGCAGGAACACGGCATGATCGAACCGTTCGCGCCGGACCTCGTGCGCGAGGTCAATGGCCAGAAGATCGTCTCCTACGGTACGTCGAGCTACGGCTACGATATCCGCTGCGCCCGCGAATTCAAGGTGTTCACCAACATCAACTCGACGGTGGTCGATCCGAAGAATTTCGATCCCAAGTCTTTCGTCGAAATCGAGTCCGACGTCTGCATCATTCCGCCCAACTCCTTTGCGCTGGCTCGCACCATGGAATATTTCCGCATTCCGCGCTCGGTGCTGACCGTTTGCCTCGGCAACTCGACCTATGCTCGCTGCGGCATCATCGTGAACGTCACCCCCTTCGAGCCGGAATGGGAAGGCCATGTCACGCTGGAGTTCTCCAACACCACCCCGTTGCCGGCCAAGATCTACGCCGGGGAGGGCTGTGCCCAGGTGCTGTTCTTCGAGTCCGACGAAATCTGCGAAACCTCCTACAAGGATCGCGGTGGCAAGTACCAAGGGCAGGAAGGCGTCACCCTGCCCAAAATCTGACGTATTCCGGTAACCAACCCGACATATTCTTCGACCCGCTGCGGCGGGTCGCCGCTTTTTGAGGATTGAGTCCCATGCGCTTCCACTTTCCCGTCATCATCATCGATGAAGACTTCCGTTCCGAAAATGCCTCGGGTCTAGGCATCCGCGCGCTGGCCGAGGCAATTGAAAATGAGGGCATGGAAGTGCTGGGCGTGACCAGTTACGGCGATCTGACCTCGTTCGCCCAGCAGCAGAGTCGCGCTTCGGCATTCATCCTGTCCATCGACGACGAGGAACTGGCGCTCGAGCCGGAGGAAACGCTGGCCGAGCTGCGCGCCTTCGTCACTGAAATCCGCCACAAGAACGCTGAGATTCCCATCTTCTTGCATGGCGAAACGCGAACCAGCCGCCATATTCCGAACGACATCCTGCGCGAACTGCACGGTTTCATCCACATGCATGAGGACACGCCGGAGTTCATCGCCCGCAATATCAAGCGCGAGGCCAACGCCTACCTCGACAGCCTGCCGCCGCCGTTCTTCCGTGCCCTGACCCATTATGCCGCCGACGGATCCTATTCGTGGCACTGTCCCGGCCACTCGGGCGGCGTCGCCTTCCTGAAGAGCCCGGTCGGCCAGATGTTCCACCAGTTCTTCGGCGAGAACATGCTGCGTGCCGACGTCTGCAACGCGGTCGAGGAACTCGGCCAGCTGCTCGACCACACGGGCCCGGTCGCCGCCTCCGAGCGCAACGCCGCACGCATCTTCAACTCGGATCACCTGTACTTCGTGACCAACGGCACGTCGACCTCGAACAAGATCGTCTGGCACTCGACCGTGGCGCCGGGCGACATCGTGGTTGTCGACCGCAACTGCCACAAGTCCATCCTGCACGCCATCATGATGACCGGCGCGATCCCCGTCTTCCTGATGCCGACACGCAACAACTTCGGCATCATCGGGCCGATCCCGAAGAGCGAATTCGCTTGGGACAGCATCCAGAAGAAGATTGCCGCGAACCCGTTCATCGCCGACAAGAACGCCAAGCCGCGCGTGCTGACCATCACCCAGTCGACTTACGACGGCATCCTTTACAACGTCGAGGACATCAAGGCCGAACTCGACGGCAAGATCGACACCCTGCATTTCGACGAAGCCTGGCTGCCGCATGCCGCCTTCCACGATTTCTATGGCGATTACCACGCCATCGGCGCCGACCGTCCGCGTTGCAAGGAGTCGATGGTCTTTTCGACGCAATCGACGCACAAGCTGCTCGCCGGCCTTTCCCAGGCCTCGCAGATCCTCGTCCAGGATGCCGAGAACAACAAGCTCGACCGCGACATCTTCAACGAGGCCTACCTGATGCATACCTCGACCTCGCCGCAGTACTCGATCATCGCCTCGTGCGACGTGGCGGCGGCGATGATGGAAGAGCCGGGCGGCACGGCGCTGGTCGAGGAATCGATCACCGAAGCCCTCGACTTCCGCCGCGCCATGCGCAAGGTCGATGAGGACTGGGGCGCCGACTGGTGGTTCAAGGTCTGGGGGCCGGACGACCTCTCCGAGGAGGGCATCGAGGAGCGCGACGCCTGGATGTTGAAGCCCGGTGAGCGTTGGCACGGGTTCAACAACCTGGCCGACGGTTTCAACATGCTCGACCCGATCAAGGCGACGATCATTACCCCGGGTCTCGACGTCGACGGCGACTTCGCCGACGAAATCGGCATCCCGGCCGCCATCGTCACCAAGTATCTCGCCGAGCACGGTGTGATCGTCGAGAAGTGCGGTCTGTACAGCTTCTTCATCATGTTCACCATCGGCATCACCAAGGGTCGCTGGAATTCGCTGGTCACCGCGTTGCAGCAGTTCAAGGACGACTACGACAAGAACCAGCCGCTGTGGAAGGTGCTGCCCGAGTTCGTGCAGAAGAATCCGCGTTACGAGCGTGTCGGCCTGCGCGACCTGTGTACCCAGATTCACGGCGTGTACAAGAAGAACGATGTCGCACGTCTGACGACCGAGATGTACCTGTCGGACATGGTGCCGGCCATGCGTCCGGCCGACGCCTTCGCCAAGATGGCGCACCGCGAGATCGAGCGCGTGCCGGTCGACGAACTGGAAGGGCGTGTCACCGCCGTGTTGCTGACGCCCTACCCGCCGGGTATTCCGTTGCTCATCCCGGGGGAGCGCTTCAACAAGACCATCTGCAACTACCTGAAGTTCGCCCGCGAATTCAATGCCACCTTCCCCGGTTTCGAGACCGACGTGCATGGCCTGGTCAAGGGGCAGGACGGCCGCTACTACGTCGATTGCGTGCGCTGACCGCGATTGCCGGATAGCTAGGTGTTGCAAATGCCCGCTTCGGCGGGCATTTTGCTTGGTGCCGCCGTTTCAGCGCCGGCGATAGGTGACGAAGGCGTAACCCTCGCCAGGGGTGGTGGCCACCTTGTCCCAGATGGCGGCGGGAATTTCCGGGAACCAGGCATCGCCTTCCGGTTCGAGATCGACTTCAGTGATTTCCAGTCGATCGGCAAAGGCCATCGCCTGCCGGTAAATCTGCTCGCCGCCAATGACGAAAGCCATTTCCGCGCTCGCCGCCAGGGCCAGCGCGGTCTCCAGCGAATCGGCCAGTTCGGCGCCGGGAGCGGCGTAGGTGGGCTGGCGGCTGATCACGATATTGCGCCGGCCGGGTAGCGGGCGAAAGCGCGGCGGCAGCGACTCCCAGGTCTTGCGCCCCATGATCACCGTCTGGCCGCCGGTCAGCGCCTTGAAATGCGCCATGTCGGCCGGGATGTTCCAGACCAGGGTGTTGTCTTTGCCGATCACCCGGTTGCTGGCGACGGCGGCAATGATGGCGACTTCAGTCATGACGGATTCCGGAATTGACGCAGATGCTCGATGAGGCCGCGTGTCGACGCATCCAGATTGTCGGTCGCGGCGTCACCGCGAATGCATGGGGCGAGGCGGCCGGTCAGTTGCTTGCCCAGCTCGACGCCCCACTGGTCGAAGGAGTTGAGATTCCACAGGATGCCGAGGCAGAAGACCTTGTGTTCGTACAGCGCAAGCAGCTGGCCGAGGGTGAATGGCGTCAGCTCGGCGAGAACGATGGTTGTCGACGGCTGGTTTCCGGGGAAACGGCGGAAGGGCAGCAGGTGTTCCGGAATGCCGGCATCGCGGGCCTCCTCGACAGTCTGGCCGAAGGCCAGCGCCGAGGATTGGGCCAGGCAACTGGCGAGCAAGTCGCTATGATGTCCGGGCAGGGGGTAGTCGGATCGGCCGATGGCAATGAAATCGCTTGCCACCAGTGCGCCACCTTGGTGCAGCAACTGAAAGAAAGAATGTTGGCCATTGGTGCCGGCCGCGCCCCAGAGTATGGGGTTGGTCGCATAGTCGACCGCTACGCCGTCGCGATTGGCGCGCTTGCCGTTGCTTTCCATCTCCAGCTGCTGGAGGTGCGACGGCAATAGCCCGAGCGAATGGCTGTAGGGAAATACACCGTGGCTGTGGGCTTCCAGGAAATTGGTGTTCCACAGCGCG
>CALJZP010000159.1 GCA_937983545.1 uncultured Azonexus sp. | reverse complement strand
CCAACGCGGCACCTCGACGAGGCCATCGCTGCCGACGGTGTACAGATCGGCCTGCGCTTCGCCGACGGCGAATCCCAGTCGCGTCGCCTCCGCCGGAGTCACCCGGGTCGTCTCGCTGACATGGCGCAAGGCGTCCTGCATGGCATCCGGCGAGTTGGTATCGAGCGGGACCTGCGTCCATTCGTCGGGGAAACGCTTGTATTCGCTGACGCTGGAATTCGAGGAACGCGTCTGGATCGGCAGCAACTCGATGCACGGCAGCTTGTTGCCATCGAACAGCAGTTCGGTCGGACACATCGTGGTACGGCCGGCCGACGAGGGCAGCATCCGGTTACCGTAGTCGGCGAAGAAAATGGCATTGATCAGTTCGGACTTGCCCCGCGAGAACTCGGCGACAAAGGCGACGTTCAGACGATCCTCGCGCAGCCGATCAAGCAGTTGGGTCAGACGCAGATCGCTCTGGGCATCGGAAAGTTCGTTTTGGCCCAGCCAGTTCTGAAGTTCGCCGACATGGGCGGCGAGGCGCGAACGCCAGGCAGAATAGGCGGCGAATTGATCAGCCAGCGACATAATTGCATTCCCGAGTGCTAACAGAATCCCCAATCTAGCATAAAAACAGAGGCTTGCAGAAGAGATTTAATGCTGGCACCCCGGACAGTAATAGGTACTGCGCCCAGCCTGGCGAACTTGTTTGACCACGCCGCCGCAGCGCAAGCAGGGTTCGCCGGCGCGATCGTACACCCCTGCCTGGATTTGAAAACACCCGGCGCCGCCATCGCTATGCACATAATCCCGAATGCTGCTACCGCCAGCAGCGATGGCATCCGACAGCGTTTCGCGTATCGCCGGCACCAGAACCTCGTAGCGGGCGCGGCTGATCCGGTTCGCTGCCCGCAACGGAGAGATTCCCGCCCGGAACAGGCTCTCCGACGCGTAGATGTTGCCTATCCCGACCACCAGATGGCTATCCATCAAGGCCGGCTTGATCGGGCCGCTGCGCCGGGCCATGGCAGCGTAGAACCAGTCGACGGTGAAATCCCCGGAGAGAGGCTCGAGCCCTTGCAAGGCCAGCAAGGGATGCCGCTCGGCCAAGGCCGGAGGCCCCGGTTGCCATAGGACAACCCCGAAGCGGCGAGGATCGGCAAAGCGCAGGATCTGGTTTGTCAGGAGCAGATCGAAATGATCGTGCTTTTCCGGCGGCATGTCGCCTGGCACGAAGCGCAAGTTTCCCGACATGCCCAGATGAATGATCAGGCTTCCCTCGACACCCGCCCTCCGACAATCGATCAGCAGATACTTGGCACGGCGCCGCACGGCGACGATCTCGCACCCCGGAAGCAAATCGGCCAACAACCGGGGGATCTCGTGCCGCAATTTGGGCACCCTGATCACGACACCCCGCACGACCTCCCCGACCAGTTCCGGCGCGATACCGCGACGACAGACTTCGACCTCCGGCAACTCCGGCATTGCTTGTTCCTCCGCGCAAACCCAAATAACATCGCAAACTAATTGGATTTTATGCGCTCCAAGCTGCAGATTCGCACCCACTCGAACGAAAGCCGTCCATGTCATCGAAGTTTCTCGTCGCCGCCCTTACCCTCGCACTGGGACTGACCCACAGCGGACTCGGCCTGGCCGCTGGCGACCCGCCCGCACGCCCAGGCGGCAAGCGAACCGGCGCGCCGGCCTCGGGCGAAGACATCCTTGCCCGCACGGTATTCCAGGCACTCGTCGGCGAATTCGCCCTGCAGCGCGGCGACCCCAAGCTGGGCTCCGATGCCTGGTCAGACCTTGCCGTCCGCACGCGCGACCCCAAGGTCATCGCCCGGGCCACCGAAATTGCCGGTTTCGCGCGCCAGTACGACCGTGCGCTGGAACTTTCCAAACTATGGCTCGAAATCGAACCGGACTCGGCAAAGGCTCGCCAGACACAATCCTCGCTGTTGGTCATGGCCAACCGGCTCGACGACCTTGCGCCGCAACTGGCGGCATTGCTCGAGCAGGACAAGCCGAACATCGGTGGCAACCTGCTGCACCTCAACCGCATGCTCGGCAAAATCAATGACAAGAAAGCCGTGCAGAGCCTGATCGACAAGGTCGCCGCACCCTACGACACGCTGCCGGAAGCGCATTTCGCCATGGCCCAGGCCGCAGCCAACGCCGGGGACAACCTGCGCGCGCTGGTCGAAACCGAAAAATCGCTGCAGCTGCGCCCCGGCTGGGAAACCGCGGCCATTGCCCGCGCCCAGCTCCAGGCCAGACAATCCGCCAAGACCGCCATTGACAGCCTCGACGAATTCGTCGGCCGCAACCCGAACGCCAACGATGCCCGCCTGACCCTGGCCCGTCTGCTGATCAGCGAAAAGCGCTACGACGAATCGCGCCGCCATTTCGATCGCCTGATCGCCGCCAACCCCGACAGCCCGGATGTCATCTACCCGGTTGCCATGCTCGCCCTGCAGCAAGGCGACACGACCACCGGCCGCAGCCAGCTGGAACACCTGCTGCAAACCGACTTTCCGGACAAGAGCGCCATCCATTTCTTCCTTGGCCAGCTGGATCAGGAGCAGAAGAAGCCGGAAGCAGCGCTCGCCCACTACCGCCAGGTAACGGGCGGCGAACAGTACGTCCCAGCCCGCTCGCGCGCCGCGCAGATCCTGATGCAACAAGGCAAGACCGACGACGCGCGAGCCCTGCTGCGCGACACGCGCGGCAGCACGCCCGCCGAACGGACCCAGCTCGTCCTGGCCGAATCCCAGCTGCTGCGCGAGGCAGGTCGTCACAACGACGCCTATATCGTTCTCGACCAGGCACTGACCGCCCAGCCAAACGATACCGAGCTGCTCTACGAAGCGGCCCTGACAGCTGAACGAATCGGCAAACCGGAGCTGCTGGAAACGCATCTCAAACAGTTGCTCAGCCTCAAGCCGGACCATGCCCACGCCCTGAATGCCCTCGGCTACTCGCTGGCCGAGCGCAATCTCCGGCTTCCCGAAGCCCATGACCTGATCGCCCGGGCGCTCGCGCTGGCGCCCGAAGACCCCTTCATCATGGACAGCATGGGCTGGGTTCTCTACCGCCAGGGCAAGTTCGCCGAAGCCTTGCAAACGCTGGAACGAGCCTACCGCATCAAGGCCGATCCGGAAATCGCCGCCCACCTGGGCGAGGTACTCTGGGCACTGGAGCGCAAGGACGAGGCCCGGCGCATTCTGCGCGAGGCGTACAAGGCCAACCCGGAAAACGAAGCGCTGGCGGGAACCGTCAAGAAATTCCTGCCTTGATTCGGCGCGGCATTCCACTACTGGCACTGGGCCTGCTGGCCGGTTGCGCCGGTCTCCCCCCCGCTGCGCCGCTCGACCGCGACAGCATCCGCGACTTTGCGCTGGAGGCGCGTTTCGCCCTGCGCGCAACACCCTCCGGACAATCGCCCCAGAGTGCCAACGGACGCCTGACCTGGACCCACACCGAGCAGCGCGACCGCGTGCTGCTCGCCAGCCCCCTTGGCTACGGCCTTGCCGAAATCGACATCACCCCGCAACGATCCACCTTGCGCACCGGCGACGGACAGGAGAGTGAATCGTCCGACCCGGAGGAGCTCATCACGACCGCCACCGGCCTGCCCCTGCCGGTATCCCGCCTGCCCGCCTGGCTGCTCGGCCGCAGCGGCAGCGCGGCCACCGTCGAACCCGACGCCCAGGGACGCCCCGGCCGACTGATCGAATCCGGCTGGCAGATCGATTACGCCTACGACAACGACCGGGCCGCAGCCCTGCCGGCGCGGCTGACCATCATCCGTCCCGGTGAAGTCGAACTCAAGTTGCGCATCGAGGAATGGAGAGAAACGCCGTGAACAGACTGACCTGGGACAACGACTGGCCAGCCCCCGCCAAGCTGAATCTTTTCCTGCACGTCGTCGGACGCCGCCACGATGGCTACCACCTGCTGCAAACCGTATTCCGCTTCATCGACCGTGCCGACACCCTGCGCTTCACCCCGCGCAACGATGGCGACATCGTACTCGCCACGCCGATCCCGGGCGTCGCCCCCGAGCACGACCTGACTGTAAGAGCGGCCCGCCTGCTGCAACAGGCCACCGCCTGCCGCCAGGGCGCAACCATCCATCTCGACAAACGACTGCCCATGGGTGGCGGCCTGGGCGGTGGCTCGTCCGATGCCGCCACGGTAATGCTCGCCCTCAACCATCTCTGGAAAACCGGCCTGAGCCGCAAGCGACTGGAAGAACTCGGCCTCGCCCTCGGCGCCGACGTACCGGTGTTCATCCATGGCCGCAACACCTTTGCCGAAGGTATCGGTGAGGCCTTCACCGATATCGAACTGCCGGCGGAAAGCTATCTGGTCCTCCATCCCGACGCCCACGTACCGACCGCCGCCATCTTCGGCGCGCCCGAACTGAAGCGCGACACGCCGGCCATGCACCCCGCCGACTGGCGCCACGGCGACGGCCACAACGACCTGGAAACTGTCGCCTGCGCCAAATTCCCCGCCGTCGCTGCCGCGCTGGCCTGGCTGAAGACGAAAGCGCCGCATGCCATGATGACCGGCTCCGGCGCCTGCGTCTTCGCCGGTTTTGCCAGCCGCGACGCGGCCGAAGCGGCCCTTGCCGCGCTGCCCGCCGGCATGCGCGGCTGGGTCGCCGACGGCCTGCCGGCGCATCCGCTGGCAAAAATTGAATAAAAAGGCTGGATTTCCAGAAACGACTCCTGTATTATTCGCGCCTCGCTTGGACGCGAACCCGTTCAAGTGACCCGCTGGGGAGTCGCCAAGTTGGTCAAGGCACCGGATTTTGATTCCGGCATTCGAAGGTTCGAATCCTTCTTCCCCAGCCAAGCTTCCTTCGGGCAGGTCGTCAAAAGCCTGCCCGATTTTCATTGTGGCGGGCAAAAATGCAGTGCGCATGCATCGAGCCCGAAGGGATGTGGAAATGGCCTACAACAGCCTGATGGTCTTCACCGGCAACGCCAACCCCAAACTGGCCGCCGACGTCGCTGAACAGCTCAATGTCGACCTGGGTCGCGCCAATGTCGGCCGCTTCTCCGACGGCGAAGTATCCGTCGAACTCCAGGAACACGTCCGCGGCCGCGACATCTTCGTGCTGCAATCCACTTGTGCGCCGACCAACGATAACCTGATGGAACTGCTGGTTATCGTCGATTCGCTAAAGCGCGCCTCGGCCGGCCGCATCACCGCCGCCATCCCGTATTTCGGCTACGCCCGCCAGGATCGCCGTTCGCGCTCCTCGCGCGTGCCCATCGCCGCCAAGCTGGTCGCCAACATGCTCGTCGCCTCCGGCGTCGACCGCGTGCTGACCATGGACCTCCACGCCGAACAGATCCAGGGCTTCTTCGACATTCCGGTCGACAACATCTACGCCCTGCCCATCCTGCTCGACGACATCA
>CALJZP010000158.1 GCA_937983545.1 uncultured Azonexus sp. | reverse complement strand
CAGTTGCCGGGTGCGTTGGCGCATGTTGTGGCGGGTCGCTTTGCGCGTGGCCCCGTGCGGCCCGGCGCGGCGGGTGAGGCCGGGGACGAGCACGGGGTTGCGCGGGCGGCTTTGCGGAAGGATCAGCGGCGCGGTGAGTCTGGCTTTCTTGCTCATGGCTCACCCCTTCACGCACAGCACTTGGCGCAAGGTATGGACGACCTCGACCAGATCGCGCTGGTTGTCCATCACGGCATCGATATCCTTGTAGGCGGCGGGCAGTTCGTCGACCACGCCGCCGTCCTTGCGGCATTCGATGCCCGCCGTCTGCGCTTCGAGATCGAAGCGGCTGTAGCGGCGCTTGGCGGCGCTGCGGCTCATGCGTCGGCCAGCGCCGTGCGAGCAGGAACAATACGATTGCGCATTGCCCAGGCCGCGCACGATGTAGGACTTGGCCCCCATGCTGCCGGGCACGATGCCCAGTTCGCCTTCGCGTGCCGAAATCGCCCCCTTGCGGGTGATGAAGAGGTTTTCGCCGAAGTGCGATTCGCGGCTGACGTAGTTGTGATGGCAATCGACCGCCTCATCCACCAGCCTGAAGCCGGGCAGCAAGGGCTTGATCGCCTCGACCACCGCCGCCAGCATGCGCCGACGGTTGAGCAGCGCGTAATCCTGTGCCCACTCGACGGCCTCGACATAATCGTCGAACAACGCCGAGCCTTCGCTGAAATACGCCAGGTCGGCATCCGGCAGGCGTACCTGATGGCGGCGCATATCCTTCTGCGCGGCGGCGATGAAATAGCGGCCGATGACATTGCCGATACCGCGCGAACCGGAGTGCAGCATGATCCACACCTGCTGCGTCTCGTCCAGGCACAGTTCGATGAAGTGGTTGCCTTGGCTTTCCCTGATTGACAAACAATTGTCAAATGCCGACTATGTTGGCTGCAACACAATAATACAAAATGGTAATTTCCGGTGAACAAACCTGCCGACAAACCAAATAACAAACTGACAATTGTCAGTCGCGGTCTCCTACGTGTTACCAATGAGGAGTGGGCAACCCCGGAAGACCATTTTGAGCGCCTTCGAGACCACGCGCTGGACCTGCTGCTAACAGCAGCAGCGTCTGGGTCGCCGGCAGTTCATTGGGCTAATAGGAGAGCGCTCCTACTGTTCGACTGCCTCTTGCGGGTCATCGACGAATCCCCCATGTCATCTGCCATTGCTTTTGCTACAGCGCGCTTTCAGACCCTGCAAATGCTGTTCTACGGTGCTCTGTGCTCTGAGCGGTTTATCGACACTGCGGAAACCAGCCGAACAAGCATGGCGTATAACTTCTACACGGTGCTTAACCGTCTTGCTGAGGTGACCACCGTTCAGTTAGCAGACCACCATCAAAAGGTGGCGGGGCGCATACCTGAAGGGTTTGTACAGGCACTCGGTCGCGACAATGTCCCTGATAGATGCCTTTGCAAGCGCGGTGCGCCATTGCGCGTCTTCGTCGGTTGAGGGCTTAACCTTGCGCCAGTTGTCGAAAACCATCGTACGGGCGTCCTGCACCCGCCGCTGCATGGCATCCGAAAACTCCTCAATTCGGCCAGGCGTCATCTCCAGTTGAAGGACGCGGCTGGCCACCCTGAGCGCGCGGCGCTTCTGGAAGAACCAAGCCTGCCACGGACCGAGTAGAGCCTGAAGCATGTGGAATTGCTCCGGCAGCTTCTTGACCTCCACACGCGCGGCTTGCTGGGTGACGCTCTCATCGCGATCGTATACCTCAAAGACTCGCCCGTCGCATAGCCGTTGGTCTCGTAACCTAGCTCTCGCAGAGTGGAGGAAAGTCTTGCCAACAGTTTTAGGGCTTCGGCACCAATATGGGGAAGAGGCCGAAGCACACGCTGTCGGTGCTCAAGGACGTTGGCTTTCCTCAAATTAAACGCAAGGAAGTACCAGCCAGCGTCTTCCACGATACTCTCCTGAGTAAGGTCCTCCAGTTCCGAGGCTCTTCTCGCCATGAGGGTATTCACCAGAATGGCAATGGCTCCATACAGTACCTCCAGCATGTTGTAGAGGCTGCTGCCGCTCCTGAGTTGTGCGAAGAACTCCTCTGGAGTATCGACCGAAAGGCGCCAGTCGGTAATGCCGAGTTTTACAAGCTTATCCGGAATGCATAGGGGCAGGCTCCGAATATCAGCGCGAGTTGCAGCCAGGGCGAGGTAATAATCAACTAGGTCCACCCCATATTCGAGGTAAAACTCAATTGCCTTGCCGAAGATGCTATTGGCAACCTCAAAGGGAAGCGTCGTGAAGCGGGCGCGCTCCTTAGTTCGTTCGTTGCGTAGGAATGCGGTGTCATCCAGTACAGCCAAGGCATGGTCGGGAATGAGTTCTATCCCGTGTTGGCGTGCGATTCTCATGCTGTTGAGCGCGCCAATATAGCTGGCGACAAACTCGCTTGAGGCCCGTTCATCCTCATCAAGATTGTTGACCGGGACAGCTGGCAGTTCTTGGAGAAAGCGGCGGGAAGGGGCTACATCTAGTCCCTCAAGCATCAGTCCGTCAAATTTGAGGTCGGAGAGAACGAGGTTTCCGATTGCAAGACGGAGTAATTTCCTGCGACTTACACGGTACTTGTACTCGGTCGTGCCCGATGCGTTTCCCGGGGTATAGCAATCGTGTAGCTTCAGCCATGCCCTGGCATTGTCGAGTTGGGCGGTGGAAAGCGCACAATCTGAATCAGCACTGTCCACTTCAAAGAGGTCCGGGTAGGCTGCTCGTGTCGAAGCCAATTCTTCCTGAGATACATTGACCTCCGCCAAGAACGACACAATCCGTTTCATTGGCTCGTAAATGCTCGCCTTTATGGAGCGATGGGCCGTAAGTGTGTCGATAAGCATAATGACGTCATCCGCCGTCACCATGCGCAACCCGTTCGCCGCAAGATTGAGATAGGAGCCTTGTAGTAGAAAATAATCCAGTATGTGCAGTGCAATTGCGACCCGCATCCGTGCTGTTGTCGGGCTTACAGAAATGCTGCCGGTGAGTGCTGGATGTGTCTGCAAGCATAGGAATCGCTTAATGCTGTCTAGCAGAGCCCTGTTCTTTGGAGCCGTCAGTAGGCTGCCATCATTAAGGACCTTTCGGAAGTCGATGACGATGACCCCCTTCTCACCAAATAAGCACTCCCACACTTCGGCCTCAAAGTCGGAAATGCGCCATGTGGCATGCTCCAGGGCCTGATTTGTGACTCTGAACTGGCTGATGAAATCCAGCTCTTTCGGGAGGGAACTAGGCACAGACTACCTCCATGAAGTTCTCAGGGGTTCTTTTCGGGCCAGACAGCGTCCGGCCTGGGGATTGTTGCTAGATCTCTGGTGGACAAAGCGAAGCCGGGCGCGTTCGAGTTGATGTACGCGATGTTTCCGGACCATCCTGAGAACCTGAACGACCACTACGTGACTCAGGCTTTACGAACCCTCATCGAGTTCGCTAAGTCAGGACGTGAGGCCAGTTGGATGCCTAGCTGGCTGGGTGCTCAGCAGCCCGGTGTCAATCTGGAGGCATCGATCAAAAAACTTATTGCACTCTCGCTCACAGGCTTTTTGGCTGCACCAGAGTTCAGGGCCGTGCTCCAGTTTACGGCTTGTGCGCGAAGGCTATCGAAGGTTTTGATGGCGCTCATCCCGACGTTAACGCAGTTAGGACATATCAGGCACCAGCAAGTGCGCCACTTTTTTGATGAATTCGGCTATGCACAGTTCCTATCGACACCCGAAGGGCATAACCTTCGGCAGCTCGACGTGCACGCATATCTGCTCACCGAACGTTTCGTGCACGGGTGCGCCGACAAGCAGCAGTTTGGTGGCCATGGCCAATTCAATTTGAACCGAGCGCATACGCTGCTGAAGGACTCATGGAATGTTGAACGACTGCTGCTCGGTGACGGCGCTGACTACTGGATGCGCCTGGACGGCCGAGGACTCAGTGGCGAGATTCACCCGACAGAGCACAACTGGGTCGACTACGACTCGTTGGGCCACATTGTGCTATGTGTGTTGAAAGATACCCCTGATTGGCGCGGGTACGTACTTGCCAATCACAGCGACGATCTCCAGTGGATTGCGGCTTGCGGTTCGTGGGCAGCTCGTGAAATTTTGGGGATTGCGCAAGATGCGCAGCTGCCGCGCTTGCCGGATACCGAGATGGCCAAGCGGTTCTTCGATGGCGACGTCGCGCTTTTCACGGCGCTTCGGGACGCTTACTGTAACCGGAAGCCTAAGACTTGAATCGCGGAGCTACCCCATGGTGGCTCTTCGGCATCTTGATCACTCTTATCTACAGCTAAGTAAGCGCAAATTATGCCGCCCAACATCCCGCTCCAGCCGAGCGTCAAAAGGCCGTTCAGGTCGGTGATATTTCGACGTTCTGAACGTCCGCTTTCCTAATCCGCCAAGTACCGCTATGGGTCGCTCTCCGACTTCCGTGGCTGCTGGATAACTCGCCTGCCCACCGGTCGCCTACCGGCGCCCCGTGGACAGCCCCTTCGGGGTACGCGAGTTACCCACAGCCTTCCGCCCTACGCTGATGGACAACCTTTCAGGTTGCCCACAGCGCCCGGGCGGGCCAGTCATGCTATACATAGAAAGAAAGTCAAAACCAATCGACTCGACGGCATCCGCTGACCGACTCAAATCAGAGGGCGGCGTAGTGAGTGGATTGACAATTATTGATTGAATTTTTCTCAATTAGGGAAACGCCGCCCAGCGTGCCGATCTGGCACAGCCAGGTTTCGTTGAAACGGCGCTGCATCTTCATCAGGCCGGGATGCCGGCCGACGATGCGATCAAGCCGGTCGTTGAGTACCCGCCCTTGCCGTTGCAGCTCGCTGCCGCGCATGCGGCTGGCGGCGTGCTGGTTGAAGCCGAGCGGCACGGCGGCCTCGATGGCCAGGCGCAAGCCGCGCAGAGTGTCCGGCAGTTGCGCCGACGTCAGCGATGTACGCACGGCATTCATGCCGCAGCCGATATCGACGCCGACAGCGGCGGGAATGATCGCCCGGTGCGTCGGAATGACGCTGCCGACGGTGGCGCCGATACCGGCGTGTACGTCGGGCATGGCGGCGATGTGGCCATGCACGATGGGAAGCGAAGCGACGTTGAGCAGTTGCTGCATCGCTTCGGCTTCGATGTCGCGCGTCCAGATCTTGACAGGAACGCGCGCCTTGTTGAGCTCCAATTGAATGCCCATGTTGATTCCTTGTATGACTTGCCGGCGGCAGCAAGGCCGCCATGAAGGAATCCGGGCGTGGCCGACCTATGGTCGGCGGTTTCGGAAAAACAAAAACCCCCGGCGATGGCCTGGGGGTTTTGGATTTTCCCGGCCCGGATTCGCATGAAACGCGCTCCGGGCAAAAGCATGCCTGCGGTTTAGCGCGTGGAAACCTCGAATGGTGCAGACATGGTTTTTCCTCCTGGAAAAGAATGGGTTGCGATACGACGAATGGCCATTGTCATGACAGCCGCCATCCGCGTCAAGGATGCATTAGGCTTTTTTGCAACATCAGTTGCATATTTACAACACCCACTGCTTCCCATCGCGTTCGCCGCCGCCTGCGCGTGCAGCTCCTTCAGGCAGGGCGAAACATCCGCCTTGAAAAGGCATCCCCGGGCACAGTCGGCCGCGATAGCTCTGCTAAAATCGCGGGTTCGAATTTTTGGCACCGGGCCGGTGCCCGTCCCGTGGAGAAAACGCAATGTACCAGTCCCCCCTGCTTCAGGACCTGCACGATCGTGGCCTGATCGCCCAGTTGACCGATGCCGAGACGCTCGACCAACTGCTGGGCAAGGAGACGGTAACGCTGTATTGCGGCTTCGACCCGACGGCCGACAGCCTGCACCTCGGCCACCTGGTGCCGGTGCTCATCCTCAAGCGTTTCCAGGAAGCCGGCCACAAGCCCATCGCACTGGTCGGCGGCGCCACCGGCATGATCGGCGACCCGAGCTTCAAGGCCACCGAGCGCAAGCTGAACACGCCGGACGTGATCGCCTCGTGGGTCGACAAGATCCGCGGCCAGGTCGAGCCCTTCCTCAGCTTCGAGGGCGACAATCCGGCGATCATGGCCAACAACTACGACTGGTTCAGCGGCATGAACTGCCTCGAGTTCCTGCGCGACATCGGCAAGCACTTCTCGGTCAATGCCATGATCAAGAAGGAGTCGGTGCAGCAACGTCTGGTCCGCGAAGACCAGGGCATTTCCTACACCGAGTTTTCCTACAGCCTGCTGCAGGGCTACGACTTCGCCGAACTGTACAAGCGCCACGGCTGCATCCTGCAGGTCGGCGGTTCCGACCAGTGGGGCAACATCACCGCCGGTACCGACCTGACCCGCCGCCTGCACCACAAGCAGGTCTACGGCATGACCGTGCCGCTGATCACCAAGGCCGACGGCACCAAGTTCGGCAAGACCGAGTCCGGCGCCGTCTGGCTCGACCCGAAGAAGACCTCGCCGTACGCCTTCTACCAGTTCTGGCTGAACACCAGCGACGCCGACGTCTACAAGTTCCTGAAGTTCTTCACCTTCCTGCCGGTCGCCCGCATCGACGAGATCGAGGCCGCCGACAAGGCCAGCGGCGGCAAGCCGGAAGCCCAGCGCATCCTGGCCGAGGAAGCCACCCGCCTGGTGCACGGCGAAGTCGCGCTGATGGCCGCCCGCCGCATCACCGAGAGCCTGTTCTCCGGCCAGCTCAGCGACCTGACCGAAAACGACCTCGAGCAGTTGGCCCAGGACGGCATGCCGGGCGTGCAGCTCGATGCCGCCAATGGCAGCCTGATCGACGCCCTCGTCGCGGCCGGCCTCGCCAAGTCGAAATCCGAAGCCCGCACCTTCATTCAGGGCGGCAGCGTGGCCATCAACGGCGCCAAGGCCGATGCACTGGATCACCAGATCGGTGGCGACGAGCGCCTCTATGGCCGCTTCACCATTCTCCGTCGCGGCAAGAAAAATTACGGACTGATCAGCTGGCAGTAAGGCGGCAGGTCAAACAAAAACCCCGGCCCTCCACACGGAGGACCGGGGTTTTTTGTGCATTGCCCTGGATCAGTGACGGGTTGCACCCGCCGGATCGTGGGCCTGGACGACACGGACTTCACTGGCCGGATAGAGTTCATGAGCAAGGCCGATCCATTCCTCGACCAGCTCGCCGCTTTCCTTCACGCCATCCACCAGTTGAATCCAGCCCTCCTCGAGGGTTTTGACTTCAATCGCCACAGACATCGCGGACCCCTCCTCAAGAAGTTGATTGGTGTAAGACGCATGCTATCGCCGACGACAAATTCCCTTTGTGAAAAAAGTCACGACCAAGCCTGTGGATGCAGGCAACGGAAGGCAACGAACACCTTCAACAAAAAAATAGCACCAAAAATTCAAAGCATTAACAAACCGGACGCTCTGCAACCAAGCCACAGCGACACTACAAATATTTACTAGACGACCGGTCTAATTCATGCCAGACTGCCCTGCATGAACACGCGTCACGACAACACCCGCCAGCACATCCTCGAAACCGGCCGCCGCATCATCGTGGGCAAGGGCTTCGCGAGCGTCGGGCTGAACGAAATCCTGACCTCGGCCGGAGTGCCGAAGGGGTCGTTCTATCACTACTTCGCTTCCAAGGAACAATACGGCCAGGCTCTGCTGCAGGAGTATTTCGACAACTACCTGGCCAATCTCGACGAACTGTTCGCGGCCGAAAGCCCCTCCGCCCTTGAACGCCTGATGCGCTACTGGCAGCGCTGGCTGGGCATGCAGCGCAATGCCTGCGCCGAGCAGAAATGCCTGGTCGTCAAGCTGGCCGGCGAAGTCGCCGATCTCTCCGACACCATGCGCATCACCCTGCGCGACGGCACCGATCAGGTCGTGCAGCGTATCGCCCGCGTCATCGAAGCCGGGGTCGCCGATGGGTCGATGCCCCCGCTCGATCCGCGCATGACGGCCCAAACGCTTTACCAGATGTGGCTTGGCGCCAGTCTGCTCGGCAAGCTGCACCGCGACACCGCCGCGCTGGAAAACGCCATGGCCTTCACCCGGAAACTGCTGTCACGATAAATATTTCACCCCACGAACGGCCGCCGCCATTGCGGCCATTTTTTGACCCCCACGACTAGACGACCGGTCTAATCAAGCAACAACCAACCAGGAGAAGCGCATGACCACCCTGTTCGATCCCATCCAGATCGGCGACATCGCCCTCGCCAACCGCATCGTGATGGCCCCGCTGACGCGCAACCGCGCCATCGAAGGCAACAAGCCCGGCCCGCTGACCGTGGAGTACTACCGACAGCGCGCCACGGCTGGCCTGATCATCGCCGAGGCCAGCCCGATCAGCCCGACCGCCCAGGGCTATCTCGACACGCCGGGCATCTGGTCGACCGAGCAGGTCGCTGCCTGGAAAGCCGTCACCGATGCCGTGCATGCCGAAGGCGGCAAGATCGTCCTGCAGCTCTGGCACGTCGGCCGCGTCTCGCACGTCTCGCTGCTGCCGGCCGGCGAAGTGCCGGTATCGTCGACCGACAAGCCGGCAAACGGCGCGACCTTCACCCGCGAGGGCTTCACGCCAGTCTCCAACCCGCGCGCCCTGCGCGACGACGAAATCCCGGCCTTGATCGAGGACTACCGCAAGGCGGCACGCAACGCCATCGCCGCCGGCTTCGACGGTGTCGAAATCCACGCCGCCAACACTTACCTGCTCGAACAATTCCTGCGCGACAGCATCAATGATCGCAGCGGCCCCTACGGCGGCAGCATCGAGAACCGCGCCCGCCTGCTGCTCGAGGTCGTCCACGCCATTACCGGCGAGATCGGCGCCGGCCGCACCGGCATCCGCCTCAGCCCGCAGACCCTCTTCACTGCCCCGCTCGACAGCAACCCGCAGGCCGTCTATGGCTATGTCGTCGAGCAACTGGCGCCGCTCGGCCTCGCCTACCTGCATGTGATCGAAGGCGATACCGGCCGCACCCGCACGCCGGATGGCGCATCGGTCGATTACGACGTGCTGCGCCGCGCCTTCTCCGGCCCGTGGATGATCAACAACTGCTACAACCGCGATCTCGCGGAAAAGGCCGTGGCCGACGGCAAGGCCGACCTCGTCGCCTTCGGCCGCAGCTTCATCAGCAACCCGGACCTCGTCCGCCGCTTGCGTGACGGTGCGCCGTTGAACGAATTGCGCGCCGACAAGCTCTATGGTGGAGGCGCGGAAGGCTATACCGACTACCCGACGCTCGCCGTCTGATAACAAAAACCCCAACCCCAGGCCGCGTACCGGAACAATCCGGGCGCGGCCAACAGAGAACAGCATGAACGCCACCCGCCGCTGGCTGCCCGCCATCGCCCTCGTCGTCCTATCCCTCACCTGGGGCTACACCTGGGTGCTCGCCAAGCAGGGCCTGGCCTACGCGCCGCCGTTCGCCTTCGCGGCCGAACGCTGCGTCGGCGGCGCCCTGGCGCTGCTCGTCGCCCTCAAGCTCACCGGCCGACGCCTGTCGCTGGTCGCCCCCGTCCAGACCATCGGCATCGGCGTCACCCAGGTCGCCGGCTTCATGTTCTTCCAGACCTGGGCGCTGGTCGAAGGCGGCCCGGGCAAGACGGCCGTGCTCATCTTCACCATGCCGATCTGGACCCTGCTGCTCGCCTGGCCGCTGCTCGGCGAACGGGTGCGCGGCAAGCAATGGCTGGCTGCCGCCAGCACGCTCACCGGCCTGCTGCTGATCATCGAGCCGTGGGACATGCACGCCAGCCTGTTCAGCAAGTTCCTCGGCCTGATGGCGGCCCTGTGCTGGGCCAGCGGCACCATCCTGATCAAGCGCCTGCGGGCCGTCACGCCGGTCGACCTGCTGACGCTCACCGCCTGGCAGATGATCGTCGGTGCCGTGCCGCTCATCCTGATCGCCCTCGCCGTGCCCGAGCCGGCCACCAACTGGACGCCCGCCTACGCCGGCATCCTGCTCTTCATGTCGGTCGCCAGCACGGCCATGTGCTGGTGGCTGTGGATCTACATCCTCGACCGCGTGCCGGCCTGGGAAGCCAGCCTGTCCGTGCTCGGCACGCCAGTCGTCGCCATCCTGTCGTCGCGCCTCACCTTCGGCGAATCGTTCAAGGGCACCGAAATCGCCGGCATCCTGCTCATCGGCGGCGGCCTCGCCCTGCTCTCGCTGCTCGGCTGGGCGGCCAGCCAGCGAAATCCGGCGCTCGTCACACCGAAGGAAAGCGCATGAATCCGCTCGCCGACCTCAAGCTCTCGATGCTCGACCTGGTCGCCATCCGCGAAGGCGGCACGGTGGCCGATGCGCTGGCCATCTCGCTGCGCACCGCCCGCCACGTCGAAGCGCTCGGCTACACCCGATACTGGCTGGCCGAGCACCACAACATGCCGGGCATCGCCAGTTCGGCCACCGCCGTGCTGGTCGGCCACATCGCCGGCAACACGCAGCGCATGCGGGTCGGCTCCGGCGGCATCATGCTGCCCAACCACGCCCCGCTCGTCGTCGCCGAAGCCTTCGGCACGCTGGCCGAGCTCTACCCCGGCCGCATCGATCTCGGCCTTGGCCGTGCCCCGGGCACCGATGGCCTGACCATGCGCGCCCTGCGCCGCGACCGCATCGAAACCGAGGCCGATTTCCCGCGCGACGTCGCCGAACTGCAGCGCCTGCTCGGCCCCCGCCAGCCGGACCAGCAGGTCGTCGCCGTGCCCGGCGCCGGCACCGAAGTACCCATCTGGCTGCTCGGCTCCAGCCTGTTCTCGGCCCGCCTCGCCGCCGAACGCGGCCTGCCCTACGCCTTCGCCTCGCACTTCGCGCCGGCCCTGCTGCTGCAAGCCATCGAAATCTACCGCCACAACTTCAAGCCCTCGGCCAAGCTGGCCAAGCCCACCGTCATCATCGGCGTGCCGGTCATCGCCGCCCCCACCGACGACGAAGCGGCCTACCTCGCCACCAGCACCTTCCAGCGCGTGCTCGGCATCCTGCGCGGCGACCGGCGCCCGCTGCCGCCCCCGGTCGAAGGCTACGTCGAAAGGCTGCACCCGCAGGAACGTGCCGGCATTGCCGATTTCCTCGGCGCCGCAGTGATCGGCAGCCCGGAGACCGTGCGCGACGGCTTGCGCGACCTGCATGCCGCCACCGGCGCCGACGAAATGATGTTCGTCAGCGACATCTTTGATCCCGAACTGCGCCTGCGCTCGCTGAACATCGCCACCCAAGCCTGCTGGCAGCCCTCACCGTAAACGAGAACCCATGCCCGAAGCCCCGGACGCCCAACACCGCCGCGCCGTCACGCTGCTCTCCGTCGCCGCTTTCGCCAGCGCGGCGGCCGCCCGCCTGTGCGATCCGCTGCTACCCGACCTCGCCCGCAGCTTCTCGACCACGCCGACCGCCGCCGCCTCGGTCATCTCGTCGTTCGCCATCGCCTACGGCCTCACCCAGGCCATGTTCGGCCCGCTTGGCGACCGCCTCGGCAAGTACCGACTGATCGCCCTGACCACCCTGCTCAGTACGTTGGGCGCCGTCGGTTCGGCCGTCGCCTGGTCGCTCGACGCGCTGGTCGTCGCGCGCATCCTGCTCGGCGCTACGGCGGCCGGCATCATCCCGCTCTCCATGGCATGGATCGGCGATACCGTTCATTACGAACAGCGGCAGGCGACGCTCGCCCGCTTCATGGGCGGGCAGATACTCGGCGCCATCGGCGGCCAGTTCATTGGCGGCATCTTTGCCGACACCCTCGGCTGGCGCTGGGCCTTCGCCTTCCTCGCCTCGCTGTATCTCGTCATCGGCGCCATCGTGCTGCTCGAATCACGCGCCAACCCGAGCACCCATCACCGCCACGCCGACACGCCGCGCAAGGGCATCATCGGCCAGGCGGCGCAGGTCTTCGCCCAACCGTGGGCGCGGGTCATCCTGAGCATCGTTTTCCTCGAAGGCATGCTGGTCTTCGGCGCACTGGCCTTCGTGCCCTCCTACCTGCACGAACGCTTCGGCCTCAGCCTGACCATGGCCGGCGCCGCCATGGCCTTCTTCGGCATCGGCGGCTTGACCTACATCCTCGCCGCCAAACATTTTGTCCGCCGACTCGGCGAAGTCGGCCTCGCCACCGGCGGCGGCATCCTGATCGCCCTCGGCTGGGCGATGCTCGCCTGGGGCGAAAGCTGGCTGTGGGCCCTGCCCGCCAGCTACTTCGTCGGCCTCGGCTTCTACATGCTGCACAACACCCTGCAGACCAACGCCACCCAGATGGCCCCCGCCGTCCGCGGCACCGCCGTGTCGCTGTTCGCATCCAGCTTCTTCCTCGGCCAATCGCTCGGGGTTATGGCCGCTGCGTACATTCTCGCTACGGCAGGCATCGTACCCATGCTGCTGATTGCTGCTGTTGGAACGCCATTGGTTGGGGGAACGCTGGCCTGGCTACTGGTCACGCACCACAGCAAGCACTCAGCCTGATAAAAACGGTGGCCATCGTTCAATAGCCCATCGCGGCCAAGGCAGATACAATCCTGATGACATAATCCAATTTCATCTAGATTTATCGCCATCCTATGAAGTCATTTAGCGAACGCAGGGGACTTAAGCCTATCAGGCAGACGATACACGCCGATGGGATGACGGACGAACTCCGTAACTCATTATGGAATGCGCTTCATATAGCTGTTTGGGAGTCTGAAGGATTTCTACACGACAGATATGGCAACCTCCCCAAGATCGACGACTTTAGCGCCCACCTTTGGTTTAGCTATTTCAAGAAGCCGATTGATGAACGACCAACCTACGGATACAGCAACCGCAGTCAAAGAATCCTCAAGATCATCCGAGACTACTTCTTCGGAGCTTCATGGAACGAGGTCTACGACTTTCTGGAGTTTGTCGTAGGCACGTTTGAAAAAGACAAACCCCGCCTCTCCGACTTTGTGAACCGAGTGCTGATCACCGAGATGTCGGCCTATCGCTTCATCGATGGGAAATTGGTCGACATCACCAACGAACAGGAGCGGGAGATGTTGGAGGAAGCACTTGCTGACACACGATTTGCAGCAGTATCGGCTCATATTGAGCGAGCGCTAACGCTCTTGGCAGATCGGAAGCAACCCGACTACAGAAACTCAATAAAGGAATCAATCTCCGCTGTTGAGGCAATGGCTCGATTGGTCTCCGGTAATGAGAAGGCCACATTGGGTGAGGCGTTGAAAGTGCTTGAAAAGAACGGAAAGCTTCACAGCGCTCTCAAAGACGGGTTTTCGAAGCTATACGGTTATACGAACGATGAGAGCGGCATTCGGCATGCCATGCTAGATGAACCCACCTTATCCCAGCACGACGCGAAGTACTTCCCATTGTCATGTACGTCGTTCGTGAACTATCTAAAATCCGCGCTCGCCTGAAGAACAACAACAGGAAGCAACTGACCGAAAAAACGGGGAGCGAACAATAGGTGTCAGCCCCCGACTTTCTGCGATAAAGCGATTGCCTGCCCCACGCTGAGTCAGCCTTAGCCACACTTCTGGTGAAACGGATCAGGCAAACTGCCCGGCAACCCAACCGGATGACCAGGCCCACTGGAAGTTGTAGCCGCCCAGCCAGCCTGTGACGTCGACCACTTCGCCAATGAAGTAGAGGCCGGGCGTGGCCTTGGCTTCCATGGTCTTTGACGAGAGGGCCGCGGTCGACACGCCGCCCAAGGTGACTTCGGCCTTGGCAAAACCGAGCGTACCGGACGGCATCAGCGGCCAGGCGTTGAGCGCTCTGGCGACGGCTTCGAGGTCGCGATTCGACAGTTCGCTGATCGGCCGGGTCTGGAATTTTTCGCCCCCCTGCAGCAGACACCACTCCTGCGCGAAGCGGCGCGGCAGGTGTTCGGCGAGCAGATTGGGCAGGTGGATGCGCCCCTGACGGTGCTCGGCCAGCCATTCACCGGCATCCCGGCCGGGCAACAGGTCGATTTCGACCGGCAGCTTCTTGCCTGTGCCGTACTCCTGCATTTGCCAGTAGCTCGACACCTGCAGGATGGCCGGGCCGGAAAGGCCGCGGTGGGTGATCAGCACGTTTTCGCGGAAGGCCGCGCCTTCAAAGCAGGCCGTGGCATCGAGCGTGGCCCCGGCCATCGGCTTGAGCGGGGCCAGAAGTTCCGGCCCCAGCGCCAGCGGCACCAGCGCCGGTTTCGGGGCGATGACCGGAATGCCGAATTGCTCGGCCAGCTTGTAACCAAAGGGGCTGGCACCGATCTGCGGAATCGACAGCCCGCCGGTGGCAACAACCAGCGACTGGCAGGAAAAAGTCCCGCTCTCCGTGCGCAGCGTGTAACGCTTGTGCTCGACATCCGGGTGGCGCTCGACGCCGTGCACCGCGCAGTCAAGCGCCCAGCGCACCTGCACGGCATCGCAGGCATCGCGCAGCATGTTGATGATTTCAACCGCCGAGTCATCGCAGAACAACTGCCCGTGTTCGCGCTCGTGATACGGGATGCGCCGCTTCTCGACCATGGCGATGAAATCGTATTGGCTGAAGCGGGCCAACGCCGAACGGCAGAAATGCGGGTTCTGTGAAAGGTAATTGTCGGCGCTGACGGTACGGTTGGTGAAGTTGCAGCGGCCACCGCCGGAAATGCGAATGCGCTCGCCGATTTTTGCCGCGTGATCGACCAGCAAGACCCGCCTTCCCCGCGCACCGGCCTGGGCCGCGCACATCATGCCGGCCGCGCCGGAACCGATGACGATGACGTCGAAATGCATGGGGAAGTCCAATCAGAAACAGGGGCCGGATGATAAGGCAATAGGGTTATCCATCATAGAGGACACACCAAGTTACTCGCTGACGTTATCGCATCCATCGCG
The DNA here is from genome assembly GCA_937983545.1 of uncultured Azonexus sp. Classification (GTDB taxonomy): domain Bacteria; phylum Pseudomonadota; class Gammaproteobacteria; order Burkholderiales; family Rhodocyclaceae; genus Azonexus. Next base: position 13,292 of record CALJZP010000158.1, on the reverse strand, counting down.
GGATGCGGTTGCAGATTCAGCGCCATTCACTTCACTCACGCTTCACACGCCTTCACCGACACTTCCGCACCCGTTCACATCCGCCGCCCACACTGACTCCGTGTTCAACCCAGGGAGCCAGAAATGGACAAGAAACTGCTCTTCAAATTGGCGGCGATTTTCTTCATGTCGCTGCTGTTGCTGGTGCCGCTCGGCCTGATCGAGGGCCAGATCCGCGACCGCAGCCAACGTCAGAACGAGGTACAGGCGAGCATCGCCAACAGCGCGGCGGGCGAACAGCTGCTGGTGGCGCCGGTGATTGCGGTTTCGTACCGCGAACAGGTGGATGTTGCCATGCCCCGCGAGGGCAACCCGGAACAAACGACGGTGCGCACTCGTATTGTCGAACGCACCCTGCTGCTGCCGCCGGAAAAGCTGGAGATGCTCGGCGAGACCGCCGTGGAAACACGCAACCGGGGCATCTACCAGGCGCGGCTGTTCCGCCTCGGCCTCGGCACCAGCGGGCGCTTCGTGCTCAAGCCGCTGGCCGAGCTGCCCAGCGGCGGGCGCATCGTGTCAGCCCGCGCCCGGCTGCTACTCGGCCTCGCCGACCCGCGCGGGGTCAATAACGATCCGGAAGTGACCATCAACGGCAAGGTGTATCGCTTCGCCTCGGCGAGCAGCAAGAATGAGCCGCCGGCTGCTGCCACCGCCCCCGACGGCACACAAGCCCATGCCCTGCCGGCCAACCGGCTGGCCATCGACCTCGGGCCGCTCGACCTGCAACGCGAGAGCCGCTTCGACTTCAGCTTTCCGCTGCAACTGACCGGCACGACCCGGCTGGCCATTGCGCCGACCGGCGAGGCAAACCATATCGAGTTGAAATCCGCCTGGCCGCACCCGAACTTCGGCGGCCGCTTCCTGCCTACCGCGCGTACCGTCGGCAAGGAGGGTTTCTCCGCCCGCTGGGACATTTCCCATCTGGCGCGCAATTTCGAGGCGACGCAAAAGTCCGGCAGCGGCGAGGTGCTGAGCATCGATTTCGTCGATCCGGTGAATGTCTATCTGCAATCGGAACGCGCGGTGAAGTACGGCGTGCTGTTCATCGTGCTGACCTTCGCCGGCTTCTTCCTGACCGAAATCCTGCGCCGGGCGCCGATCCACCCCATGCAATACCTGCTGGTCGGGCTGGCGCTGGCCATCTTCTTCCTGCTGCTGATCGCCTTGTCCGAGCATCTCAGTTTCGTGCTCGCCTACGGCCTGTCAGCAGCAGCGTGTATCGTGCTGATCGCCTTCTATCTGGCCGGAGCGCTGGGCGGCGTGCGTCAGGGTTTTGCCTTCGGTGCAGGGCTGACCGGCCTGTACGGCGTGCTCTACGGCGTGCTGCTTTCCGAGGACAACTCGCTGCTCATGGGCAGCCTGCTGCTCTTCCTCGCCCTGGGCGCCACCATGCTCGCCACCCGCCGCGTCGACTGGTATCGCCTCAGCGGTCAGATCAGCGAGCCGGAACAGGCATGAGCACCGCCTTGCTCCGCCGGGCGGCCATAGTCACCGCCCGGCTGGCAGGCTGGTTGGTACCGCCGCTGCTGCTGATCCATGCCTGGCACCTCAAGCACCCGCTGCTGTTCTGGCTGCGCGACTGGGAAACCTGGCTGCTCCTCGGTGCCGCGCTGCTCGGACTGATCTGGCGGCAGCGCCTGCCGCGCCGCATGGCCTGGGTGCTGCTCGCCGTGCTGGCCGTCACACTATGGCGCGAGGCCGAGTACCGCGCCCAGTGCGATGCGGTGCTCGACGCCGGCGAGGCGATGCAGGCGGTCGGCCGGCATTTCATCGTCGGTTATACCGATTTCGAGGAGGTCAAGCTGCTTGCTGCGCGTGGCCTGATCGGCGGCATCTACCTCGCCCGGCGCAATCTGCGCGGCCGCGAGCTGGCCGAGGTGGCGGCCGAGATCGAAGCCCTGCAAGCCATCCGCCGGCGGGCCGAACTGCCGCCGCTGATCGTTGCCGGCGATCAGGAGGGCGGGCCGGTGTCGCATCTGTCGCCACTGCTCGAAGCGATGCCGCCGCTCGCGAGCATCGCCGGGCGGGAGGACGACGCAGCCTATCGCTACGGCCTGCAACAGGCGGCCGGGCTGGCGACGCTGGGGGTGAATCTCAATTTCGGCCCGGTGGTGGACTTGCGTCCGTCAGGTGCCGACAACCCGCACGACCGGCTCACCCGGCTTTCGGCACGGGCCATCTCCAACGACCCGGCCACGGTCACCACGGTCGCCGGGCGCTATATCGGCGGCCTGAACGAAGGCGGCGTACGGGCAACGATCAAGCACTTCCCGGGTCTGGGACGCGTTCGCAACGACACCCATCTGTTCGCCGCCCGGCTCGACGACACGCCCAAGGAACTGGCTGCCGACTGGCAACCCTTCCGCAACCTCGCCCACCACCCCGGCACGGCGATGATGCTTGGCCACGTGACGCTGGCCGCCATCGACCCCGAACGGGCCGCCTCGCATTCGGCCACCGTGGTCGACGGCCTGTTGCGCGGGGACTGGGGCTACAAGGGCGTGCTGGTTACCGATGATCTCAACATGGGCGCCGTGTTCGACCTCGGCATCGGCCGGGTGGCCGCCGAGGCGCTCGCTGCCGGCGTCGACCTGGTGCTGGTCTCCTACGATCCACGGCAGGTCTACCGGGCCATTCACGGCGCGGCACAGGCATTGCAGCGCGGGAAAATAGGCCGCCCCCGATTGCAGGAAAGCGCCTGGCGGCTCGACGATTTCAACCGGCGCGTGCCGCCGCCATCCACCACGGGCCGCAGTGCTAAACTCATTGAAACGGGGCCGATTCGTGTGCAGGAGGTCCCGGCCGAAGCCTGATCCGCAACCACGAACCCGCCCGGTGACCGCATGCAGCAGATCCCCTTGTTCGGCACGCCCCTGCTGACCGGCACAGACCCCGAGCAGAAGCGGCGCGAGATTCTCGCCTGCTTCCAGGCCACCTTCGACCGCTACGAGCAGTTGTTCAAGGTGCTGACCTGCGACGAGGCGTATTACCGCAAGCCGATTTCGCTGCGCCACCCGCTGATCTTCTATTTCGGCCATACGGCGACCTTCTTCATCAACAAGCTGGTGCTCGCCGGGCAGATCGAACAGCGCATCAATCCCCATTTCGAGTCGATGTTCGCTATCGGCGTCGATGAAATGAGCTGGGACGACCTCAGCGACGTGCGCTACGACTGGCCGACCGTGGAAGCGGTGCGCGACTACCGCCGGCAGGTCCGCGCCGCCGTCACGCAGGTCATCGAGACCGCCCCGCTCAGCCTGCCGATCGGCTGGGACGACCCACTGTGGATCGTGCTGATGGGCATCGAGCATGAGCGCATCCACCTCGAAACCTCGTCGGTGCTGATCCGCCAGCACGACCTGAAGTACGTGCAGCCGCACCCGGCCTGGGCGCCATGCCGCGAAAGCAATGCCGCGCCGGCCAACGCGCTGGTCGACATCCCGGCGGCCAGCCTGCGTCTCGGCCGCGAACGCAGCGAAGCGCTGATCTACGGCTGGGACAACGAATTCGGCCGACACATGGCCGACGTGGCCGCCTTCCAGGCCAGCCGCCACCTGGTCACCAATGGCGAGTTCCTCGCCTTCGTCGAAGCCGGCGGCTATGCCGACGACACGTTGTGGCTGGAGGAAGGCGCAGCCTGGAAGGAGTTTGCCGAGGCCCGCCATCTGACATTCTGGGTGCGCGATGGCGGCCAGTGGAAGCTGCGCCTGATGCTCGAGGAAGTGCCGATGCCATGGGACTGGCCGGTGGAAACCAACTACCACGAGGCCAAGGCCTTCTGCCAATGGAAGGCCCGCGAGACCGGCCAGCCGGTGCGCCTGCCGACCGAGGACGAATGGCAGTCGCTACGCCATTTCGCCGGCGTCCATGACCTGCCCGGCGACAATGCGCCGCCGGCCAACAGCGAACTGCGCCACTGGGCCTCCAGCTGCCCGGTGACGCGCTTCGCCCACGGGCCGCTGTTCGACGTGGTCGGCAACGTCTGGCAATGGCTGGAAACACCGACTTATCCGTTCGACGGCTTTGCCGTGCATCCGATCTACGACGATTTCACGACACCGACCTTCGACGATCGCCACAACCTGATCAAAGGTGGATCGTGGGTTTCCTGCGGCAACCAGGCCTCGCCGCTGTCGCGCTACGCCTTCCGCCGCCATTTCTTCCAGCACGCCGGTTTCCGCTACGTGGTGAGCAGCGCACCGGCCACCCAGCCGACCTCGCGCTACGAAACCGACCGCCTGGTCTCGGAATACATCGAATTCCACTACGGCGACGAATACTTCGGCGTTCCGAATTTCCCGCGCACCTTGGCGCAGATGGCGATTGCCGCGATGGGCGACAAGCCGGCCGGCAAGGCGCTCGACCTCGGCTGTGCAACGGGCCGCGCAAGCTTCGAACTGGCCCGCCATTTCGAGCAGGTTACCGGACTCGATTTCTCGGCCCGCTTCATCGGCATCGGCACGCAATTGGCCGAACAGGGCACGCTGCGCTACACACTGACCGACGAGGGCGAACTGGTCAGCTACAAGGAATGCGCGCTGGCCGGGCTGGGCCTGGCCGAACTGGCCGGCAAAGTCGAGTTCTTCCAGGGCGACGCCTGCAACCTGAAGCCGATCTTCAGCGGCTACGACCTGATCCTTGCCGCCAACCTGATCGACCGCCTGTACAACCCGGCGCAGTTCCTGAGCACCGTGCACTCCCGCCTCAAGCCCGGTGGCCTGCTCATGCTGGCCTCGCCCTACACCTGGCTGGAGGAGCACACCCAGCGCGAGGACTGGATCGGCGGTTTCAAGAAGGACGGCGAGAACTTCACCACGCTGGATGGCCTCAAGACGCTGCTCGGCCAGCATTTCCGGCTGGTTTCCGGGCCCGAATCGGTGCCCTTCGTGATCCGCGAAACGAAACGCAAGTTCCAGCACACACTGTCGGAAGTGACGATCTGGGAGCGCCTCTGAGCGGGGATTCGGCATGGCGTCTGGCCGCGCGGTGCTAAAATCCGCGCTCAGCCCATTTGCCAATTGATTTCGCTCGATGCGCCAGCTCATCCTCGACCTGTTGCCGGAAAGTCCGCCCTCGCTGGACAACTTCGTCCCCGGCACCAACGCGGAGACAGTCGCGGCGCTGACCGAGTGGCTGGCCGGCGGCCGCCCGGATACCTCGTTCTGCCTCTACGGCGTATCGGGCTGCGGCCGCTCCCACCTGCTGCTGGCCACCGGCTTTGCCTACGTCGATGCCGCGCTCAATCCTTCGCTGGCCGGGATTGGCACCGGCGAAGCGCTGGCCGTGGATAACGTCGACCAGCTGGATGCCGACGGGCAGGTGGCGCTGTTTGCGCTGTTCAACCAGATGAAGATGGACGGCGGCCTGCTGCTCACCGCCGCCCCCCAGCCCCCGGCCCACCTGGCGCTGCGCGAAGACCTGCGCACCCGCCTCGGTTCCGGCCTGATCTACCGCCTGCAACCCTTGTCCGATGCCGAAAAGGCCGACGCCATCGCCACGCTGGCCAAGGAACGGGCACTCAAGCTGTCGCCGGAAATGATCGGCTACCTGCTGCGCCACGCCTCGCGCGACATGCGTACGCTCGCCATGCTGGTCGTCGCCCTCGACCAATACACCCTCGAACAAAAACGCCCGGTCACGCTGCCCCTGCTGCGCGAACTGCTTTCCCTGGAACACGACGCATGAATCTCGCTCTCTTCGATCTCGACAACACCCTTCTCGCCGGCGACTCCGATTTCGAATGGGCGCAATTCCTGATTTCCAAGGGCGTTGTCGACCGCGAACTGCAGGAAGCGAAAAACGTCCAGTTCTACGAAGACTACAAGGCCGGCACGCTGGACATCTACGCCTTCCTCGAATTCCAGCTCGCCCCGCTGGCCCGCCACAGCCGCACCGAACTCGACGCCTGGCACCAGGAATACGTCGAACGCCACATTCGTCCTATCATGACCGTAAAGGCCCGTACGCTGGTGCTTGAACACCTCGCCGCCGGCGACCTGTGCGCCATCGTCACCGCCACCAACAGCTTCGTGACCGGGCCCATCGCCCGCGAATTCGGCATCCCGCACCTGATCGGCACCATCCCGGCCGTCGATGTGCAGACCGGCGCCTTCACCGGGCAGCCGACCGGCACGCCCTCCTTCCAGGGCGGCAAGATCACCCGTGTCGAGAGCTGGCTGGAGTCGCTGGGCCTGTGGTGGGGCGCCTTCGACAACAGCTATTTCTACAGCGATTCGCACAACGACCTGCCGCTGATGCAGAAGGTCAAGACGCCGATCGCCGTCGATCCCGACGACAAGCTGCGCGCCCATGCCGCCGCCAGCGGCTGGACCATCCTGAGCCTGCGCTGACCCCATGCTGCGCGTCCCCTTCCTGAGCCCGGAGGCGCCTTACGCGATCATCGCGATGGTGCTGTTGCTGATGGTCATCCTCCGGCCGCTCAAGGCGATGCGCCCCTCGCTGATCAACACCAGCGTTTTCTTCCTCGCCTGCCTGATCGGCGACGTGCTGGCCGGTCTGGTTTCCGGCGGCTCGACCAGCCGGACCGCAGCCGGGTGGCTGCGCCAGCTGGCGGTATTCGGCGAAGGCCTGGCGGTCATCCGCTTCGCCGGCCTGGCCTTCTTCAATGTCGCGCTGGCGCGGGTCAATCTGCGCATTTCCGGCATCCTTGGCGACATTCTGGTCATCATTGCCTACATCGGCTGGGCATTCTTCCGGCTCAATCTCGCTGGCGTCGAACTGAGCCACCTGTTCGCCACCTCGGCCATTCTCACTGCCGTGCTGGCCATTTCCATGCAGGACACCCTGGGCAACCTGCTCGGCGGCGTCGCCCTGCAGATGGACAACTCGCTGGAAATCGGCGACTGGATACGCATCGACGACCTGTCGGGCCAGGTCACCGACATCCAGTGGCGCTTCACGGCCCTGCTCACGCGCAATGGCGAAAAAGTCGTCGTCCCCAACAGCCAGCTGATGAAGGGGCGCTACTACGTGCTCTGCGACAAGCACCAGAGCCAGCCCGGCTGGCGCCGCAGCATCGGTTTCAACGTCGACCTCGCCATCCCGCCCGGCAAGATCATCGACCTGATCCAAACCGACATTGCCGATGCCAACATCCCCAACATCGCGCTCCAGCCCGCGCCGAACTGCGTCCTGATGGACTTCGGCCCCGGCTATGCCCACTACGTGCTTCGCTACTGGCTGCTCAACCCGCAACTCGACGACCCGACCGACTCCGACGTCCGCGTCCACATCCTGGCCACGCTGCAGCGCAACGGCATCCGCCTGGCCACCGACGACCACACCATCCACCTCGTCGAGGAAGGCGCCAAACATCGCAAGGAAGTGGAAAGCCGGGAACTGCAACGCCGCCTTCAGGCCATCGACGGCATCGAACTCTTCGCCCGACTGTCGGACCCCGAAAAACGCCACCTTGCCGAGCATCTGCTCAAGGCGCCGTTTGCCCGTGGCGACATCATCACCCGCCAGGGCGCCATCGCCCACTGGCTCTACATCATGGTCAGCGGCGAGGCCGAAGCCTGGTGGCAACCGCCCGAAGGCCCCCGGCGCCTGCTCGAAAAGCGCGGCCCCGGCAGCGTCTTCGGCGAAATCGGCCTGATGACCGGCGCCCCGCGCCGGGCCACCGTGATCGCCAGCACCAACGTCGAAGCCTACCGCCTCGACAAGGCCGGCTTCCAGTCCATCATCGAGCAGCGCCCGGAACTCGCCGACATGCTGTCGACCATCCTCGAACGCCGCCTGCAGCGCTTCGCCGAACTGGAGCAAGGCTATACGCAGGGGCAAAACGAACAGGCGCAACGCACACCGGGCAGCGCCGACATCGGCCGCAAGATTCGCGACTTCTTCGGCCTGAGTTGATGAAACGGCGGCTGGCCCCTGCCTGAATCCGGGCGCCCTGGCCTCGCCGTTCCGAATACGGCCGCATCAAGCCTTCCCCGCGCCAGCCCGCCTGCAGACATCGCCCATTTGGCTGACCGGCTCGACCGCCAGCCCTTTGTCATATTGACGCCACCACCAATCCCCCGAACAATGCCCGCACTCCGATAACGCAGGACGGGCAATGCACACTTCAACGGCCGGGCCGGGCACCCACTTCCTCGGCAAACTCCCTTACGCCGCCTACCGGCGCGTGCTGCAAGTCTCTGCTGCCCACGTCTATCTGACCTATCCCTTCGTCCTGTCGTGCTCCATGCTCGAAGCCATGGCCAGCGGCTGCCTGCTCATCGGCAGCGACAGCGCGCCGGTCAGCGAAGTGCTGCGCCATGGCAAAAATGGCTGGCTGGTCGATTTCTTCGACGATGCGGCCATCGCCGATGGCATCGTCGCCACCCTCGACGATCCTGCCGCACAACGCCCCCTACGCCGCCAGGCCAGGGCCGACATGCTGGCGGGGTATTCGTTGCGGCAGGGTATGCAGGCTTATGAGCGTTTGCTTGGGCTTCCTTCAGCAACGCCGGATAACGAGGCAAGCTCAGCATGGCCAACGCCACGGCAACCCAAACCTACCATGAACCCTCGCCAACCCTTGTGGAGGCAAATCGCATGAACCTGAAAACACGCAACGGTCTCGCCGCACTTCTCCTTGCCGCCCTGTGGGCAAGCGCAGGCTGGGCCTACAACCCGCTGAACCGCGAGGAATACCTCGCCAGGATCAAAGAGGCCGAAGCGCTCTACAAGGACAAGTGCGAAAAAGTCGCCGGCATCAAGATCTACAAGACCGTGCCGGACGTGGAGGGGCTGCTGCTGATGAAGATACGCCCGGAGCGGACGGATCGGGAACTGGCTGATCCCAACTGGCCGGGGGCGGCGTTTGGGCGGGAGGTGCGAGGAAACGGCTATATCGAATCATTTCTTGGCTACGAAAATTCAGTTACGGCAGATCGCTCTATAACTCCCAGTCGTCGCGGACAAATCAGCTCTGCAAACAACCCAGGTAGTCTCCCCGGCTACCGCTGGGTCGAAGTCCCCGACCCCAAGGACGGCCAGCGCTATCGATATGCCTTGGAGTACAGGGAGGTTACCCATACTTCAAGCCCCTTGATTGGCGGAGATGGAAAGTCGTTTAAGGTCAAGGAAAACGTTCTCGACAAAACCCCCAGTCCCAGTAAAACACCGCCGCGCTACGCCGTCACCTTCGAAGATCACGTCATCCCCGAAGAGCGCGCCCTGTGGGTGGCGAGCAGTACGGTCAAGGTGCTTGATCTCAAGACCAACGAGGTGCTGGGCGAAATGACCCGTTACGCGATGAGTTACATCCATGCACCACGCACTTCAATGCCTTGGTTGAACCATTCAGTTTGTCCACGATTTGGAACAACAAGCGATAGCGACGACACCCGCCAATTTGTTGATCAAATTCTGATTCCGAAGAGGGAGAAGTAAGATGCCTACACTGACCGTTGCTGACATGCTCAAGTACGCAAACCTTCAAATGGCTGCAGAAGCCCTATACGGCTTTGATACCAGGGAACAAGCTCGGACAGACCACGGTTTGTTCACGCCGGCCTAACCAAAATCGCAGTCCGCCCTCAATTCTTCGCCTGAGGACATCAAGCGCCGGATTGACGGACCGCTCTACCTCACCGGATACAGCCTGAACAGGCACCCGAGGGCTGGCCGCCGTGCAACCCCGGCAAATCCCGTCGGCTCGCCGGCAAAAAACCCCGTACGATCACCGACATCCGGTAAAATCCGCGCTTTATCAGCCATCCCGGCGCCAACCGTACGGTAATTCGTGATCCGCAAACTCATTTCCCGCGTTTTCAGCGGCAAGAAACCCAGGCCCAATCGCCACGAGCCGGCCGTCATCCCCGTCTCCAGCCACGGCATCACCCGCGACCGCATCAGCAGCGGCAGCCGACGCGTCTGCGAAACGCTGCAGAGCCACGGCCACAAGGCCTACGTCGTCGGCGGCGCAGTGCGCGACCTGCTGATCAATGCCGACCCCAAGGATTTCGACGTCGCCACCGACGCCACGCCGGAAGAGGTGCGCCGCTATTTCCGCCGCTCGCGCATCATCGGCCGCCGTTTCCAGATCGTGCACGTCATGATGGGTCAGGAGACGCTGGAGGTAACCACTTTCCGCGGCGCGCTGGGCGACGATGCGAAGAAGGACGAACACGGCCGCGTATTGCACGACAACGTCTTCGGCTCACAGGCCGAGGATGCCGCCCGCCGCGACTTCACGGCCAACGCGCTGTACTACGATCCGGCGACCGAGGCCGTGCTCGACTACCACCATGGTGTCGGCGACCTCAAGGCCAAGACCCTGCGCATGATCGGCGAGCCGCGCGCCCGCTACCGCGAAGACCCGGTACGCATGCTGCGCGCCGTCCGCCTGGCCGCCAAGCTCGGCCTGTCCATCGATCCGGAAGCGAAGAAGCCGATCCGTGAGATGGCCGGCCTGCTTGAAAACGTGCCGGCCGCCCGTCTGTTCGACGAAATGCTCAAGCTGCTGACCTCCGGCCACTCGGTCAAATGCCTGACCCAGTTGCGCGACGCGGGCCTGCACCATGGCCTGCTGCCGCTGCTCGACGTGATTCTCGAACAGCCGATGGGCGAGAAGTTCGTCATGCTGTCGCTGGCCAACACCGACGACCGCGTCCGCCGTGGCAAGGGCACCTCGCCCGGCTTCCTGTTCGCCACCCTGCTCTGGCACGAAGTGCTGGTGCACTGGGAAAAGCTCAAGGCGAAGGGCGAACCGAAGATTCCGGCGCTTTATTCGGCCATGGATGCCGTGCTCGACGTGCAGGGCGAAAAGCTGGCGATCACCCGCCGCATCGCCGGCGACATCAAGGACATCTGGGCTCTGCAGCCGCGCTTCGAACAACGTGCCGGCAAGCGCCCATACGCCCTGCTCGAACAGCCGCGCTTCCGCGCCGGCTACGATTTCCTGGTGCTCCGTGCCCAGGCCGGCGAACTCGACATGGAAATCGCCGACTGGTGGACGCGCTTCCAGAATGCCGAAGGCGACCGCCGTGCCGAGATGCTGCTGCCCGAGCAAGCCGGCGACAAGAAGCGCCGCCGTCGGCGCAAGAAGCCGGCCAATGCCGGCGCTTCGGGTCATACCGCCAGCGAATGAAAACCGCCTACGTCGCGCTGGGAGCCAACCTCGACGATCCGGCCGCGACCGTCCGCGCTGCCTTTGCCGCGCTGGCCAATCTGCCGGACAGCCGCATTGTCCATTGCTCGTCGCTCTACCGGACGGCACCGGTCGGTCTGGCTGATCAACCAGAGTTCATCAATGCGGTAGCCGAACTGGAAACGGCTCTAGCGCCGGAGGCGCTGCTCGATGCCCTGCTCGAGATCGAACAGCGCTTCGGCCGCATCCGCACCGAACGCAACGGGCCGCGCACGCTCGACCTCGACCTGCTGCTCTACGACGACCAGTGTGTTGACCTGCCGCGCCTGACCCTGCCGCATCCCCGCCTGCACCTGCGCGCCTTCGTGCTCCAGCCGCTGGCTGAAATCGCCCCCGATCTTGAAATTCCGGGCCGCGGCACCGTCGCCGCCTGGCTGCCGGCCGTCGCCAACCAGGGTATCGTCAAGCTGTGACCCTGGCCGGCCTGCACGTCCCCGTGCTGTGGCAGACGGTGGTTCTGCTTGCCCTGTCGAACCTCTTCATGACCTTCGCTTGGTATTCGCACCTCAAGCACCTCAACGACAAGCCGTGGTGGATCGCGGCACTGATTTCCTGGGGCATCGCGCTGTTCGAATACCTGATCCAGGTGCCGGCCAACCGCATCGGTCATACCGAGCTGGACCTCGGCCAGCTCAAGATCCTGCAGGAAGTCATCACCCTGACGGTCTTCGTGCCCTTCGTCATCTTTTACATGGACCAGCCACTGAAGCTTGACTACTTGTGGGCGGCTCTGTGTATCCTAGGCGCCGTCTATTTTGTTTTCAGGTCGTAAATGTCTACTCAAGTCGTCACCCGCCGCCTGACCCAGGGCGATCTCGCCAAACTCTACGCTGCCGGCGAGAAGGTCGTCATGTTCACCGCCTACGATGCCAGCTTCGCACGCCTGCTCGACGGCGCCGGTGTCGAATCGCTGTTGATCGGCGATTCGCTGGGCAACGTGATCCAGGGCCACGACACGACCTTGCCGGTCACCGTCGCCGACATCGCCTACCATACGGCCGCCGTCAAGCGCGGCGCCGATCGCGCCTTCATCATCGCCGACATGCCCTTTGGCAGCTACCAGGAATCGCCGGAACAGGCCTTCCGCAACGCGGTCACCTTGATGGCCGCGGGTGCGCAGATGGTCAAGCTGGAAGGCGGCGGCGACATGGCGAAAACGGTCAAATTCCTTGTCGACCGTGGTATTCCGGTCTGCGGCCATCTCGGCCTGACGCCGCAATCCGTGCATGTCATGGGCGGCTACAAGGTCCAGGGCAAGGGCGAAGCGGCAGCCCAGCGCCTGAAGGACGATGCGCTGGCGCTGCAGGAAGCCGGCGCGACGATGATCGTCCTTGAAGCCATTCCCGCAGTGCTGGCTGCCGAAGTCACGGCCATGCTGCACATCATCACCATCGGTATCGGCGCCGGCAAGGATTGCTCGGGCCAGGTGCTCGTCGTGCACGACGCCTTCGACATCCCGCCCGGCAAGAAAGCCAAGTTCGTCCGCAATTTCATGGAAGGCGCTACGTCCGTCCATGACGCAGCCTGCCGTGCCGTCGCGGCCGTCAAGGACTGCACCTACCCCGGCCCGGAACACACCTACGCGGCCTGACCCTGGATAGCCGGGCGACAGACCCGGCCCTTCGACGCAAGAGATCCCTAGCATGCAAATTCATTCCACCATTGCCGACCTACGTGCGGCACTGAAAAACCGTGGCCGTATCGTCTTCGTGCCGACCATGGGCAACCTGCACGCCGGCCACATCAGCCTGATGGAACAGGCCCGCGCCCACGGCGATACGGTGGTCGCCTCGATTTTCGTCAATCGCCTGCAATTCGGCCCGAATGAGGATTTCGACAAGTACCCGCGCACCTTCCAGGCCGACTGCGACAAGCTGGCGGCTGCCGGCGTCGACGTGCTGTTCGCACCGACCGAGGCCGATCTCTATCCGGAGCCGCAGGAGTACGTCGTCGAACCACCGGCGATCCAGCACGTGCTCGATGGCGAATTCCGCCCCGGCCATTTCCGTGGTGTCGCCACCGTGGTCCTCAAGCTGTTCAACATCGTCCAGCCGGATGCGGCCCTGTTCGGCAAGAAGGACTATCAGCAGCT
>CALJZP010000157.1 GCA_937983545.1 uncultured Azonexus sp. | reverse complement strand
TTGGAACGCATGAATCCGTTACCTCGATTTTTGTTGTACTGGGCCGCCGCCCCGGCGGTTTTGCTAGGCATCTGCTTGCAGTACGTTGCTCAAGTGCCACAGTCGACACTGACTCTTCAAGTCACGGCAGCAGCCTTGGCTTCTCTTGTCTTTGTTGTCTTGGTGACTAGCCGTTCCCTGAAGGTTCCAGGAGATGCAGATTGGCTAATTCCGGTTCTTACTTTGAGCCTGTTCGGGCCTCTGTTGACCAACGCACAGAGTGGTCCGGAGCGCTGGCTTCTTCTGGGCGGCGTTCGACTCTACATCGCCCCGATTGTCTTGCCAGCCACCTTGTTCTTGCTTGGAGTGCGATTGATCAGCGCTCCCGTCTTGTGTGCCTTATCAGCAATCGCCGGTGCAGTCGCTCTAGCGCTGCAACCCGATGCCTCTCAAGCGAGTGCGTTCGCGCTTGGCATGCTGGCGCTTGCCGTATCGGGTACCCAACTGATGCTACGTTCCGCATTGCTGGTGATTTTGCTGTCGTGCTCGGCACTGGCATGGCACATGCCGGATCCCTTGATGCCCGTTCGCCACGTTGAAGGCATATTCATTCTCGCCGCCGAACTGTCGCCATTTGCTTTCATTACAGCACTGATGTCAGCAATATTGCCAGTAGCTGCACTCATTTGGGTTGCCTGGATTCGGTGCTCCAGCGGCGCATTCGCTGTTGCCGCCTACTATGCGGCTCTCTTTGTGCAGGCACCTTTGCAAGTCACGCCTGTTCCACTGCTGGGCTTCGGTGCGGGGCCGATCTTGGGCTACTTTCTTGTTGCCGGAATGATTGCGATGGACTCGCCCAAAAGTAAGGAGGTCGATCGCTAGCGGCTTCTTACCAACGCCTAACCAAGCGGTAGCCAACGCTTTCGGCGTGTCTCAACCTGGCATTAACCTCGGGCAACGTGAATCGCCCTCGTCGTTGCCGTTCAAGGAGGGTGTTGTATTGTTATGGCATTTCATGTCGTCGCTGGGCGAAGCTGTTGGCCAAGGGGACGGCACCCAATGCGTTCCAGCCTGCCAATCTGCAGGACTTCCAGCAAGCCGTGGTCGCCCGTGTTCGGTGACTTTCAATCTTGGCTCTCACAATAAGGAATCTCCATGCTTGCCAATTCGCTGTCTCCCTGCATCACCACCGCCAAGGTAGAGGAGTCCCGGGATTTCTACGTGACGCACTTTGGCGCAAAAGTCACTTTCGACTGTGGCTGGTACGTTAATCTCGAATTCGGAAAGGGCGCATCTCTTCAGTTCATGGCGCCCCAGCCCGGTCAGCCTGTGTGCAATCCTGCCGGCTTGACCTATAACTTCAGCGTTTCCGATGTCGATGCCGAGTTTCGCGCCCTGACCGCCTCTGGTTTAATTGCCGTCATGCCGCTTGAAGATCATCCCTGGGGAGATCGTGGTTTTGCCGTTCAAGACCCCAACGGCATCGTTCTCTATATTTACTCCGAGCGCGAACCGAGTCCCGAGTTCAAGCCGTACTACAATTCCTGACGCCATGCCTGCAGACCGCATTGCCACCCTGCTTGAAGACATCCGCCTTCTCGATCCGGAACGCTTCGAGCTCGTGCAAGCCCTGAGGCAGATCATTCTTGACCTGTCCCCATCCATCTCGGAGGAGGTGAAGTACGGCGGTATCCTGTTCGCCGCCGCGAAGCCTTTTTGCGGGGTCTTTTCGTACGCAAAGCATGTTTCGCTGGAGTTTGGCGAAGGCGCGTTGCTCCCGGATCAGTTCAAGGTACTTGAGGGCGAGGGCAAGTTTCGCCGTCATATCAAGCTGTCATCCGAGCAGGATATTTCCGGAAAGCATGTCCGCGAGTATTTGACCCTGGCCTTCAAGGCATCTTCCCAGCCGTGAGACCCAATCCATCATGACATGGCCCTTTGACCAGGCACCCAATTGCGCAACCTTCGTCACCCGTGGGGTGATAGAGAGCAACAACCCCATCCTGTTTGTTTCCCATGACGAGGATGACCACGGTTGGCAGTTCCATGACACCCTCGACGCACAGGCGGACGATGCACGCATCGTTTGCCTGAGCCATGTTCTGGAAATCGACCCGACGATGCGCGATCTCGCCGATCTTCCTCCCGGTTGGGTGGCGTGGCGCCAGGATGAAAACAGTCCGTGGCAGCGAGAGCTTGCGCCACCGGAAGCGTATGAGACCTGACATCGCGATCGAGGCCGCTCGCCCCGGCTCCCCGCCGCCAGCCGCCCGATTCGCTACCCTCACTTGCCCCGCCTGCCTCCATTGCTTGCCTGAATCATGAAATGCCTCGTCGTCATTGCGCACCCGAATACCGACAGCCTGTGTCATGCAATGGCTGAGTCCGCGATCTCGGCGCTGAGGGAAAAAGGTCACGAAGTGATCATCGAGGACCTCTATCTTTCCGGGTTCTCTCCCGCCCTCACGCTCGATGAGCGCCAAAGCTACTACCGTCCATCGTTTGCGTCGGCTGCCGTTCAAGATCAAATCGACCGCCTGCGCTCCGCCGAGGCGTTGGTGCTGGTCTTTCCTACCTGGTGGTTTGGCTTCCCTGCCATATTGAAAGGGTGGTTTGACCGTGTATGGGCCCCCGGAATCGCCTACGATCACGCCACCGATTTCGGCCCAATCAAGCCAAGGCTCGATAATCTCGAAAGGGCTTTGGTGCTGACTTCGCTCGGCTCGCCGTGGTGGGTTGATCGCCTGGTGCTGCGGCAGCCGGTGAAACGTGTCCTGAAGACTGCGCTGTTGGGAACTTGCGCACCGAACTGCCGGCTCGAAATGCAATCGCTTTACAAGGCGGAATCTCTGACGCAACCTCAAGTTCAGTCATTCTGTTCGCGTATCGAGAAAGCCCTTTCGAAATGGTAGTTGTCACCCCTTGTCTACCGGCTGATCGCACGCTCAAAGTGAGATGCCGTAAACGGGGCGTCTCCGGCTTGACCCCTGGAGGAACGCATGCGCCGGGCTGAACTGGGGCTTGCCGCAATTTTGGGGGCGTTGTTTACTGCCTTCAATTTCTTGCCCGGCTCGTGGAGCGATCCGGCCCCCGTTCGCCTTCTTGCCGGAATCTTCGTCGTTGTCGCGACCATGTTTTATCTGCACCTCGTCGATGACGACCGTCGTCCCCTGGTCGGCGCATGGCATCGAATCCTTGTCGGCTCGGCGGCGGGCATCACTGTTGCGGCTATCGCAGGTGCTTCGGTCGCGTTGTACGTGCTGCTTGCGCTGGTAGGTGCCGTGCTTGGGTACATCGGTTTCCGGTGGCTGAAGCATCTCCCTCTCTAGCAGTACGTAGCGGGATACCGAAGGCATGGCAGCCGAGAAGGGTTACCATGCGGCTGATCGTCAGAATCGCTGGCAAGACGGGGAGTTCATGGATCGATGGCAGGTGCTCATGAGCGGGACTGAAATTCTGGAAACAGACGGGGTTGAGACCCTCTACGTACACGGCGCAACCGTCGGCGACCTCGTCGGATTCCTGCACCCGCAGGTTCCCTGGGTCTGGGTCATGGGCCACATGCCGAACACCCGCTTCGAGTGGTGGGAAACCGCGCAGCCCATCCGTCAAGGTGGCCCTTCCATACCGGCCGAGTATCGTCTGATTGCGTATGATCTTTTGCTGCCAACCCCACGCTTTCTGGAGCTTTCATCCGAATTCGAGGGGCATGGCATTTCACTCATTCAAAGCCACCATCGCATGCCGAATGCGCTTGATATGGACCGAATTCCGGAAAATCAACGTTTGAAGATACTGCGCACCAACGGTGCCTTTCTTCGCATCGAGCTTCCGCATGCTGTTGAAACGGCGCAGGTCCAGTGCTTTGAAAAAGCTTACCTGGCCAGTGTTGTCGCCTCATACAAGTCGTTCAGGCGGCCCCCCGACGGCAGCGCTTGAGTTCGCCGTTGGCTGAGCAAGCTCGGGACGGGGAAATCCCTTTCATTTGCCGGATCGCATTAAACAATATTGGGGGCTGCCATGGGCGCTTGGGGAACGGGTCTATATTCCGACGACACGACGTGCGATGTCCGGGATCGCTACGTCCGGAATTTGAAGGACGGGCGCTCTTCCGACGATTCATGCCAGGAAATCCTGGATCGCTATGGCGATCTCCTTCGGGACACCGAAACCGCCTGCCTGGTTTACTTTGCGCTGGCTGACACGGCATGGCGATATGGCCGCCTCAACGAGACCGTGAAGGACAGGGCGCTGTCGCTGCTCAAGTCAGGCGGCGACATCGTCGTCTGGGAACGCGATGCCCCCAGCGATGCCGCAGCACGGCGCAGGACCCTCAGGGAACTGGAAAAACGCCTCGGCACTCCGCAGCCGGCTGCGAAGACGGTCAATGTTTCGCAACCGAAACCCAGGAAGATCCGTACCACTGAACCCATCGGCTCGGTCTTCTCGCTGGCGCTGCCCGGCGAAGGCTTCGCACTTCTCGTCCTGGTGGGGTTCATGGAGCTTGAAAAGAGCATCGATCCGGTCTTTTCGGTCATGGCTCGGCGAATCGCTTTGCTGGCGGAACTACCTGCCCAAATCACGGGTGACGACAAAACCCTGGCGTTTTCGAAATGGGAATCACCGTTCAATACCAATTCGACCACTCCTATCGTTTCGGGGCAGCGTTATATCTTTATCTCAACCGGTTATGACCGTGGATGT
>CALJZP010000156.1 GCA_937983545.1 uncultured Azonexus sp. | reverse complement strand
CAAGCCGGAAGTGAAGGAATTCATCGAGTTCTACATGAAGAACGCCGCCAAGCTGACCAAGGAAGTGAAGTACGTTCCGCTGCCGGCCGCCGCCTACACCGGCAACCTTGAGCACGTCGCCAAGAAGAAGTATGGCTCCGTGTTCGGTGGCAAGAACGAAGTCGGCATCACCATCGAAGAGTTGATGAAGCGCGAAGCCAAGCTTTAATTCCTGTTTTTGTCCCACAAAAGCCCGACCCTGAACGGGTCGGGCTTTTATCATAGGGAATTCCGTCCGTGAATTCACACGCCATGTCTGCAAATAACGCTTCCGACCTGCCCACGGTCAGCGACCGCCTGGCCAAGAACGCCATGCGCAACGTCAGCGAGCGCCTCATCGAGGCCCTCCTCTTCTGCGCGGCAGCCGTCTCGGTCCTTACTACCATCGGCATTGTCTACGTTCTGGTCAGCGAGTCGATCAATTTCTTCCAGAACGTCAGCATCGTCGATTTTCTGACCGATACCCAATGGACGCCGCTGTTCGACGACGCCCATTTCGGCATCATGGTGCTGGTTTCCGGCACCGTCGTCTCCTCTGCCGTCGCCCTCGCCGTCGCCATTCCGATGGGCACGGTGATCGCCATCTACCTCTCCGAATTCGCCAAACCGAAGCTTCGCGAAGTCGCCAAGCCGGTGCTCGAACTGCTGGGCGGCATCCCGACCATCGTCTTCGGTTATTTTGCGCTGCTCATGGTTACCCCGCTGCTGCAAAAGATCATGCCGGAACTGCCGGGCTTCTCGCTGCTGTCGGCCGGCCTGGTCATGGGCATCATGATCGTCCCCTACATCGCCTCGCTGTCCGAAGATGCCATGCGCGCCGTGCCGATGAGCCTGCGCGAAGGCTCCTACGCCATGGGCGCCACCAAGCTCTATACCGCCATTCACGTCGTCGTCCCGGCCGCCTTCTCCGGCTTGGCCGCCTCGTACATCCTCGCTGTCTCGCGTGCCGTCGGCGAGACGATGATCCTCGCCGTCGCCGCCGGCATGCAGCCGAACCTGACCTGGAACCCGACCGAACCGGCCGCCACCATCACCTCGTACATCGTGCAGGTGGCGCTGGGTGACCTGCCGCATGGCTCGATCGGCTACCAGACCATCTTCGCCGCCGGCCTGACGCTGATCCTGATCACCCTCTGCTTCAACATCCTCGGCCAGTGGCTGCGCCGCAAGTTCCGGGAGAACTACTGACATGCAACATTCGACACTGACGACCGAACAGGTCCGCGCCCTGATCGCCCGCGGCAAATTCCGCGACACGCTGTTCCAGGCCATCGGCATCATCTTCCTCGCCATCGGCCTGCTGGTGATCTTCCTGCTCGTCGGCGACATGGTGATCCGTGGCTCGGAGCGCCTGAACCTCGACTTCTTCATGAACTTCGCCTCGCGGCGCGCCGCCAATGCCGGCATCCTGTCGGCCTGGGTCGGCTCGCTGCTGGTGATGACGGTAACCGCCTTCGCCGCCGTTCCGCTCGGCGTCGCGGCCGGCGTCTATCTCGAGGAATACGCCAAGCGCAACTGGGTGACCGAGATCATCGAAATCAACATCACCAACCTGGCTGCCGTGCCGTCCATCGTCTATGGCCTGCTGTCGCTGGGCATCTTCGTCTATGCCTTCGGCTTCGGCCAGAGCATCCTGACCGCCGGCCTGACGCTGGCCCTGCTCATCCTGCCCATCGTCATCGTGTCGACCCGCGAAGCGATCCGCGCCATCCCGGCGATGATCCGCGAAGGCTCGATGGCGGTCGGTGCGACGCGCTGGCAGACCTGCCGCTACCACATCATCCCCTACGCCATGCCCGGCATCCTGACCGGCGTGATCATCGGCCTGGCCCGCGCCATCGGCGAAACGGCCCCGATCATCACCATCGGCGCGCTGACCTTCATCGCCTTCCTGCCGCCCGCACCCTTCACCGAAGTCAGCACCGGCGTCAATGCAGGCCTGTTCGACTGGCTGATGTCGCCCTTCACGGTCATGCCGATCCAGATTTTCAACTGGACGTCGCGCCCTGACCCGGCCTTCGAAATCAATGCCGCCGCCGCCGGCTTCGTGCTGATGGTCATGGTGCTGTCGATGAACGGCATCGCCATCTGGCTGCGCTACAAGATGCGCAAGAACATCAAGTGGTAAGCGACTACGCTGCCCCACCCGAATATCGAACGGAGTTATCCATGCAGATTCATGACCAACCCACGTTGAAGGCGGAAGCCCGCAACCTCAATTTCTTCTACGGCGAAGCCAAGGCCCTGAAGAACATCAACATGCCGATCTACGACAAGAAGGTCACCGCGCTGATCGGCCCGTCCGGCTGCGGCAAATCGACCTACCTGCGCAGCTTCAACCGCATGCACGACCTCTACCCGGGCAACCGCTACGAGGGCGAGATTCGCTTCTTCCCGGACAACACCAACCTGCTGGCACCGGAAGTCGACCCCATCGAGGTGCGCATGCGCGTCGGCATGGTGTTCCAGAAGCCGAACCCCTTCCCCAAGTCGATCTACGAAAACGTTGCCTACGGCCTGCGCGTACGCGGTGAAAACAACAAGCGCGTCCTCGACGACAAGGTCGAGCAGGCGCTGAAGGGCGGCGCCCTGTGGGACGAGGTCAAGGACCGTCTGCACGAACTCGCCTCCAACCTGTCCGGCGGCCAGCAGCAGCGTCTGTGCATCGCCCGCGCCCTGGCCACCGACCCTGAATTGTTGCTCTTCGACGAACCGACGTCGGCGCTCGACCCGATCGCCACCGGCGCCATCGAAGAACTGGTGCATGAGCTGAAGAAGCGCGTCACCATCCTGATCGTCACCCACAACATGCAGCAGGCAGCCCGCGTGTCCGATTACACTGCCTACATGTATCTGGGCGAGATGATCGAGTTCGGCAAGACCGACGAAATCTTCATCAAGCCGAACGACAAGCGCACCGAAGACTACATTACCGGCCGCATGGGCTAAGGGAGACCCGAGATGAACGAAAACCAACACCTCTCCAGCCAGTTCGACGAAGAACTGGGGCGTCTGCGCACCCACGTCCTGCAGATGGGCGGCATGGTCGAAACCCAGGTTTCGTCGGCCATCGAAGCCTACAGCTCGGGCGAAGTGACCAGCGTCAAGTCCATCGTCGAAGCCGACCGCAAGATCAACGACCTGGAAAAGGCCATCGACGACGATTGCGCCCACGTCATCGCCAAACGCCAGCCGACCGCCTCCGACCTGCGCCTGGTGCTCGGCATCAGCAAGATCGTCACCGACCTGGAACGCGCCGGCGACGAAGCCAAGAAGATCGCCAAGGGCGTGCGCCGCATCTACGAAGCCGGCCACCTGCCTTCCCAATACGGCATCGGCATTCGCCATCTGGCGGAAGCCGCGCTCAGTCTGGTTCGCCAGTCGCTAGACGCCTTCGCCCGCCTCGACACCGCCCAGGCTCAGGATGTCATCCGCGCCGACAGCGACGTCGATACCGAATTCAAATCCATCATCCGCCAGTTGATCACCCACATGATGGAAGACCCGCGCACCATCACCACGTCGATCGAGATCATCTCCATCGCCCGCGCCATCGAGCGCATCGGTGACCACGCCAAGAACGTCGCCGAACAAGTCGTTTTCGTCGTCGAAGGACGCGACATCCGCCATGTAAAGGGGCAAGCCAAGTGACCCCGACGATTCTCGTCGTCGAGGATGAACCGGCGATCCAGGAACTGGTTGCCATCAACCTCAAGCACGCCGGCTTCCTGGTCGTCCGTGCAGGCAGTGCCGAGGAAGGCGAATCCGCCATCCGAGCCGCGCTGCCCGATCTGGTCATTCTCGACTGGATGCTGCCCGGACAGTCAGGCGTGGCGCTGGCCAAGAAGCTGCGCGCCGACGAACGGACGCGCGAACTGCCGATCATCATGCTCACCGCCCGCGTCCATGAGGAAGACAAGGTTCAGGGACTCGAAGCCGGTGCCGACGACTACATCACCAAGCCGTTTTCGCCCAAGGAAATGGTCGCCCGCGTCCGTGCCGTTCTGCGCCGCCGCGCCCCGCATTTGGCCGGCGAGGCGGTCGAGGTCGGCAACCTGTCGCTCAATCCGGCCACGCATCGCGTGCTCGCCGGCAATCTGCCGATCGAACTGGGGCCGACCGAATTCCGCCTGCTGTTCTTCTTCATGACCCATGCCGAACGGGTTTACACGCGCGCTCAACTGCTCGACGAGGTCTGGGGAGATCATGTCTTCATCGAGGAACGGACCGTGGATGTGCATATCCGCCGCCTGCGCGCCGCGCTGGAGGCATCCGGCCACCATGAGCGGGTGGAGACCGTACGCGGCACCGGCTATCGCTTCCGGGGAGCCTGAGTTCTCTTGACCTCGCTCGTCATTCGCGCCGTCATCCTGGCTGCCGTCGCGGCGGCCATCGCCATCCCGGTTGGCATCTTTTCCCGCCCCTGGCATGGCTGGGCTGTTTTCTGCGTCGGATTGGTGCTGCAGCAACTGATTCACTTCCGCCACTTTTCCCGGCTCGATCGATGGACGCGCAATCCGGTGGTCGACGCCAGCCTGGAAGGCGAAGGCGCCTGGGACGATATTTTCAGCCGCCTGTACCGCCACGAAAAGGAACTGCGTTCGCAGATCGAGCAGCGCGACCAAACCATCAGCCTGCTGCGTGCCGCCGCCCAGGCGCTGACCGACGGCGTGGTGATGCTCGACCTGCAGAACAACATCATGTTCTGCAACACCACGGCGGAAACCCAGCTCGGCCTGAAACTGGATACCGATCATGGGCAATCGATCCTGAATCTGGTGCGGCAGCCCGAATTCGTCGCCTATCTCGAAGCCCTCGATTTCAGCCGCCCGCTGACCCTGCGCCCGGAACGCTACAAGGATCGCGTCTACGCCCTCCATGTCATTCCCTACGCCGGCAGCCGCCGGCTCATGCAGATCAAGGACGTCACGCAGGCCGACCGCCTCGATCAGACACGCCGCGATTTCGTCGCCAACGTCTCGCACGAACTGCGCACCCCGCTGACTGTACTGGCCGGTTTTCTCGAAACGATGCAGGAGTTGACGCTCGATGACGCGGAGCGCCAGCGCTACCTGACGATGATGGCCGACCAGTCGCGACGCATGCAATGCATCGTCCAGGATCTGCTGACCTTGTCGTCGATAGAATCCGCACCGCCTCCCGACAATGACATCGTCGA
Organism: uncultured Azonexus sp.; assembly: GCA_937983545.1. Classification (GTDB taxonomy): domain Bacteria; phylum Pseudomonadota; class Gammaproteobacteria; order Burkholderiales; family Rhodocyclaceae; genus Azonexus. The sequence continues at coordinate 6,889 of CALJZP010000156.1, read as the reverse complement.
CATGGCCAACCTGATCGACAAGCTACGTCGCGAAGCGGAGGCACTGTCCGCCGGCCGCCACACCATCGTGGTCGACTCCGACAGCCGGGGCGACCTGTGCGGTTCGGAACCGGAGTTGATCAGCGCCCTGACCAATCTGGTCACCAACGCCGTGCGCTACACCCCGCCCGGCGGCAAGATCACATTGAGCTGGAAAAGTTCGCCACAGGGCGCCGAATTCGCCGTCCAGGACACCGGCCCCGGCATCGACGCCAAGCACATCCCTCGCCTGACCGAGCGCTTCTACCGGGTCGACCGCGGTCGCTCGCGCGACTCAGGTGGCACCGGCCTTGGCCTGGCCATCGTCAAGCACTCGCTGAACCGCCACCAGGCCCAGCTCGACATCAAGAGCGAAGTCGGTGTCGGCAGTCGTTTCGCCGCACGCTTTCCGGCCAGCCGGGTAGCCAACGCCTGAGAGTCCCTCCGCAACCTCGACTACCGTGGGACGCAGCGAGATTGCCGCCAGGCAAATCGGGGCCTTGGTCGTTATCCCGTTTTCCGACGAAAAGACCGCCCTCCCCGAGGGCGGCGTGCAGCACTCAGTTGATCATCGGCCGGGCGAGCAGCTGGCTCGCCCCCTCTCCCAATCGCCGGCGCTCGACGAACAGACTGCCTCCGGCCGGCTCGCCAACGCCAGCACGACTGCGCTTCTTGGCCTGCTTCTTGGCGCCCGACGCGGCGGCGGCGACTTCACGATGCGATTCGCACTCGCCGGGACCCACCCGTACGGCGCCTAGCGAAAGGGTCGGCGACGGGTTGAAGCTCAGTTCGCCTCGGCGATTTTCCGCCATATAGCCACCACTCAGGCGCTCCTCGATGCCGAGCATGTTGGCCACCGCTTCGGCAAAGCGCGAGATGGTTTCCCAACAGCGCATTTCCCAGTCGGCACTCCGGAAAACGACGAAAAAGTCATCGCCGCCGATGTGCCCGACGAAATCCAGCCGCTCGTCGACCTGTTCGCAGAGCAGGCGAGCCAGGATCTGGATCACGTCGTCGCCACGCCGATAACCATAGGTGTCGTTGAAAGGCTTGAAATTGTCGATATCGACATAAACCGCGACGAAAGGGCTGCCCGCGGCGAGCAAGCGATCGACATGTTCATTGATCGGCACGTTGCCAGGCAACTGGGTCAGCGGATTGGCATAGCGCGCAGCGCTGATCTGCATTTCGGTGATCATTCCCATCAGGTCGTGGCTGCTGCCGACACCCAGGTATTCCCCATCGCCCGTGACGATGAAGCCGTCGAGCAGGTAATGCCGGGGAGCCAGCGACAGCATCATCGCCAACTCCTGGATGGTGGCATGCTGATCGACCACCAGAGGCGCGTGATCCATGAACAGGTCGCAACTCTTGCGACCGAACAGCTCGCGGCGAAACGGGCGGGCAAAGCGGTCGACCATGCTGTGGCGGTTGATCATGCCGACCGGCTGGCTTCCTTGCACGACCGGCAAGACCTCGAGCGACGGATCGGCCTCGAAGCGCTCGATCACCGCCGCATTGCTGGCATGAATGGGAACCGGAACAATGGTCTTGAGCAGGCTGCGGGCCGTCGGCAGGCGTCCGGGACCGCCCGTCATCGGCGACAGCGCCAGCGACTGCTGGTCCAGCGCCGACAAGGTTCGGCGCGACAGCTGGCGGAGCGGGGTGGAATCGGGATGCGCGATGAAATAGCCCTGACCGCAGGCGATACCCATATCGCGGATGCAGACGAAATCCTCCTCGCGCTCGATGCCTTCGGCGACCAGCAAGGCGTTGCCGATTTCGGCCAGATCCTGCATCGCGCGCACGAAGTGGAATTTGATCCGGTCATCGGCAATGCCGTGGATAAAATGCTTGTCGATCTTCACGAACTCGGGCCGCAGTTCCGACCACAAGCGCAGATTGGCAAAACCCTCGCCCAGATCGTCGATGGCAATCTGGAAGCCCCGCCCCCGATAGTGGAGCAGGACCTCCAATATGCCCGGCATATCGGTGATCTGCTGGTTTTCCGTCAACTCGAGTACCACCCGGTTCGGCGCAATGCCCAGCTCGCTCAGCAGATCGCGGGTACGGCCGTTCATCAGCCCCGGGTCGAGCAGACAGTCCGGCGTCACATTGAGGAATAGTTTGCCGGCCAGCCGCTGGTTGGCGAAGGCACGCAAGCTGGCCTCGCGACAAGCATGTTCCAGCCTGAGCGAGAGGCTGCAGCGGGCAGCCGCGCCAAACAACTGGTCCGGACGGGAAAGCGGACTGCCTTCCGGCCCGCGAATCAAGGCTTCATAGCCGAGGATGGCGCGCACCCGGAAATCCAGAATCGGCTGAAACACCGGCTTGAGAAGCGCTTCATCGAGCAGTCGCTCCAATTCGGCCCGCTCATCATCCATGACACAGCTCATAGCGTATCCAAAAAAAACTGAGCATCCAGTTTAGGCAGGCTTGATTTCAACGCCGTGACAAGGATTCCCGGGACGTCATCCGGCCGTAACAATGAAACAGCATCCTCGGATTCACGTTCTGTGCCCCGTTCCCCAAGGAGCTTGCAATGCCGGAAATGAAGTTCTGTTATTGCTGTCGCGCCCACCATCCGATCGAGCAGATGCGCCTGTTCCCGACCCGCCAGGGACAGCGCTGGCGTTGCGTGCGCAGCATCGAGGCGGCGGTGCGCAGCCCGCGCGAACGCGACGCGTTTGGCGCGGAGCAAACCCGCATCAATCACGAAGCGGCGAACCGGGCGGCCGACTTTGTTCGGCGCCTGCGGGAATACGCACAGGCCAGCGGTTGAAACATGGCCAAGTTCCGTATCGACACGCTGGACACCAGCAGCGAGATTTTGCTCGACACGTGCGCCACCTTGATCGCCAACACGTTTGCCGACCCCGAGCGCTATAACCTCGAGCGCATCCGCCGCGAGCTGCGTTGCGACGACCCGGTGTACTACCGACGGTTTTTCATCGCTGTCGAAAACAGCCAGATCATCGCCCTCGGTGGCGTCAAGGCCGCCGATTGGGCCTCGCGGACGCATATCCTCTATCTCTCCGCGGTCACCCCGGAAAAGCGCGGACAGGGCATCGGCCGGGCGCTGATCAAGGCACGCCTCGACTGGCTGAAGAGCACCTTCAAGTCGGGACGCATCCTCGTTTCAGCGAGCAAGGCCCGGCGTTTCCGCGACCTGGGCTTCCACGAGCTGCGCAACGGCCACATCGACGGCAAGCATCTGATGCTGTGCCGATTTTAACGGGCAGGCCTGCCCCCATCCTTATCCCGCCACAGGATCGCGACAGCAAGCAGGCAGCGGGAAACCGTCACGTCCCTGCAACATTGGCTGGCGATAGTTTATCCATCATGACGACACCTCACCCCGGAGCATCATGTCCAACACCTGCTACGACCCGATCGACGACCATGGAGCCGATGCGCCGGCCGATCCTTTCCGCCGCCGCCTGCTTTCCGCGGCCATCCTGACTGTCGGCGGTACCTTCACCGCAGCGGGCGTTCCGCTGCCCGCGCTGGCCGCCAGCGCCGGACGCGCCTCGGGCGCACTGACCGACTTTGTTCCCGTGGCCGTTTCGACCGCCGACGAAGTGCGCGTGGCGCCCGGCCACACCGCCAACCTGCTTTACGCCTGGGGCGACCCGGTATCCAGCGCCCCTGCGGCACAGGCCGATGCCAGCGACGATGCCACCGCCCAATCGCAGCAGGCCGGCATGCATCACGACGGCATGCACTTCTTCCCCTTTGTCGAGCGAGGCAAGCCCTCATCGACGCACGGCCTGATGTGCATCAACCATGAATACACCGATGACGGCCTGCTCCACGCTGGAGGCATGCAGGACTGGAGCGCCGCCAAGGTCGCCAAATCGCAAGCCGCACACGGCGTTTCGGTCATCGAGGTCCGACAGGACAAGGGTGGCTGGCAGGTCGTCCGTCCGTCGCGCTGGGCGCGCCGCATCACGGCGAATACGCCGTGCCGCGTTGCCGGCCCGGCCGCCGGAAACCCGGCCATGCGCACCGCCCTCGATCCGCGCGGCGAGATCATTCTGGGCACGCTGAACAATTGCGCCATGGGCCATACGCCGTGGGGTACCTACCTGACCTGCGAAGAGAATTTCAACGGTTATTTCAAGGCCCCGAAGGCCCTCACGAGCGACCAGAAGCGCTACGGCTTCAGCGAAGCCGGGTTCGGTTTCCGCTGGCACGAGCACGATGAACGCTTCGACCTGGCACGCCACCCCAACGAAGGCAATCGCTTCGGCTGGGTCGTCGAAATCGACCCGAGGCATCCCGAACGAGCCCCGGTCAAGCGCACCGCCCTCGGCCGCTTCAAGCACGAAGGCGCCACCGTCACTCTCGCCAGGGATGGCCGGGTCGTGGTCTACATGGGCGACGACGAGCGTTTCGAATACATCTACAAATTCGTTTCCCGTGATCGCTATGTGGCTGGCAAGAGCGAAACAGGCGCGCTGCTTGACCACGGCACACTGTACGTCGCCCGCTTTGAAAATGACGGTTCGGGCCGCTGGCTGCCACTGCGCCATGGCGAACCTTACCCCGGGGGAGCGCTCAACGCGGCAAACGGCTTCGCCGACCAGGGCGACGTCGCCATTCGTTGCCGACAGGCGGCCGACATTGCCGGGGCGACGAAAATGGACCGCCCCGAGTGGATCGCCGTCCACCCGCAAAGCGGCGAGGTCTATGTCACGCTGACCAACAACAGCAAGCGCGGCACCGATGGCGCACCCGCCACCGATGCCGCCAATCCCCGCGCTGCCAACGTCTTCGGCCACATTGTCCGCTGGCGCGAAAGCGGCCGCGATGCCGCCGCCGACAATTTCAACTGGGACATCTTCGCCCTCGCCGGCGACCCGGAGGCAACCGACGACAGCAAGCACGGCACCGTCAAGGGCGATGCCTACGGCAGCCCGGACGGCCTGTGGTTCGACCCGAACGGCAGGCTGTGGATACAGACCGACGTATCGACCAGCACGCTGAACCAGGGCGATTACGCCCGGCTCGGCAACAACCAGATGCTGGTCGCCGACGTGAAGAGCGGAGAAACCCGTCGCTTCCTGACCGGCCCCAAGGGATGCGAGCTGACCGGCATCACGGCGACCCCGGATGGCCGGACGCTGTTCGTCAACATCCAGCACCCTGGCGAAACGGCCAGCGAGCGCTCATCCCCGGCCGCTCCGACCGCAGTCTCCGCCTGGCCGGCCAATCAGTTCCCGACGGCAACTGGCGGCCGCCCGCGCTCCGCCACCATCGTCATCACCCGCCAAGACGGCAAGCCCGTCACCGGCTAAAGCAAGGAGGATTCATGGAAAAGCGCAACGACATCGCCGCCTTTCCCGAACTGTTCGACGGCATGGAGGAATTCATCGAGGAGCAGGCCGCCGGCCTCAAGCGTACCAGCGCCATCCTCGCACTGGCCCTTGCCGTGCCGACTACACTGTTCATTCTCTACACACTGCACCAGCTATTCTGAGGACGCCTCAGCGGCTCGCCAGATTGGCCGCCAACATGTTGCAGAAGAGCGCCCCCTGTTCCAGCGCATCGTCCAGCGCAACATGGGTATGGGGTGCCGGGTCGAACCAGTCGGCCGGCATCGCCTGCTTGCCGCAGGCCCGGTAGGGCTGGCGCAGCACGGCCATGGCGTAGGTCTTGATATCGATGACCGCGTAGCCGAAGGGGTTTTCGTCGGCATAGCGGTCGAGATACCACTGGACGAAAGGAAAATCGAAGGCTGCCGGGTAGGCCACGAACACCGGACGCCCCGGCAGCGCCTTCAGCCAGGCCGCGTAGCGCCGCATGGCCGCAGCCGGCGGCTCAGGATTCAGGCGGCAGGCCGCCCACGCCGCCGGCTGCGTCGCCCACCATCTGGCGGTATGTTCGTCCGCTCCCAGGCCGGGCACCGTTTCCAGATTGGCAGAGAACGTCCCGAGCAGGGTCTTGTCCGGTGCATAAGCCGCCGAACCGATGCTCAGCATGGAATGCCGCCCGGCCACCGGGCCATCGGTTTCGACATCGGTGCTGACGTAGATTTCGGAAAGCAAGGATTGAGCAGGCATGGGTCGATTATTGGCCTTTACCGCACGATCTGCCAGCACGCAAAATTTTTCATGACCGACAGCACTCCGTAACCCGCCGGCACGCGTAACATCGTTCATCTCCCATGCCTTTCCAAGGAGACCCGCAATGACTCCCCCCTTGCTCAACGGCAAGCGCGCCCTGATCACTCACGCTAACGCATTCATGGGCCCCGCCCTGTGCGAAACCTTCCGGCGACATGGTGCCGACGTGATTGCCGACAACTCCGCCCTGACGGATGCCGATGAACCGGCCCGGATCATCGACGCCGCTGGCGATCTGGATATCCTGGTCGTCAACCTGGCCATGGCCGCCCCCAGCACCCCGCTCCCGGCCATCGACGAGGATGAATGGCGGCGCGTCTTCGCCGCGCTGGTCGATCCCCTGCCCCGGCTTGTCCGGGCCGTTCTGCCCCGGATGCAGGATCGCCGGCGCGGCAAGATTGTCGTCATGGGCAGCGCCTCGGCGCTGCGCGGCATGGCCCGGTGCGCCACCTACAGCGCGGCGCGCGGAGCACAACTGGCCTTCGTCCAGGCCGCCGGCGTAGAACTCGCGCCACACAACATCCAGATCAATGCCATCGCCCAGAACTTTGTCGACAACCCGACCTACTTCCCGCCCGAGGTGCAGGCCAATCCCAAGTTTCAGGAACGCCTGAGGCGCGAAGTACCCCTTGGACGACTGGTCAGCGCCACGGAGGATACGGAGTTCGCCGCCTACTTGTGCAGCAGTCATGCCGACTGCTTCGTCGGGCAGGTTTTCCCTGTTTGCGGGGGCTGGACAGTGC
>CALJZP010000155.1 GCA_937983545.1 uncultured Azonexus sp. | reverse complement strand
TGGCAACCCAATCGAGAACAGTGCCCGGATCAGGATAGACGCCGACTCGTAGGTCTTCGCGGCGCGTCGCGAACCAGCTACAAGATGGAACATTAGGGTATCGTAAATGGGCAGCATTCCCGGCCGCGGGAAGTCAGGATCGTTCGCCACCCAGGCGACCAGGGACGGCAGTGCATCGGCCAAGCGCGGTCCGGCCGGCGGCGTATCGGGAACGCGGGCGATGGCATCGCTAAACGCGTCGATTTCCGTGGTATCTCTGATCGACTGGGCAGGCCATTCTACGATGGCATGCTGCAGCGTCTCGTATGATGATTTGAACTCCGGATCGCCGAGGCGCTGGACCCACTCCACCCAGGCTGTCGGCGGCGTTTGCCCCTGTGTCTGGATTTGCAAGCCCTGCAAGATACGGCGGAACGACTCGGATTTCAGCAGCCTCGCCCGTTCATCGTCGCTCAACTCTCCTACTTTTTCGAGCGCCACAGCGATTGCGCCCAAGGTATTCGCCTCGTCGGCGGCGATCAACGCATCCTGGACCGTCGCAGGTTGCTGCACTGGCAGCGGGGTCGGCAGCATTGCGCCATTATCCGCATGGCCAGCCTGCACTAGGGCATCCCAAAGGGTGCCTAGCCTCCCCGCGACGTCGCGCAAGGCCGCTTCGAGCGCCGGTTGCCTAGGTGCAGCATCAAGCGCCGCAAGGCCGTAAAGCCGCAAGGCGCCGGGCAATACCATGGGCGGGATGGGCAAGCGCAGCAAGGGAAGCGCTACCGGTCGAATCCGTTCCCGCCAGACTGACAGCTCGGCAGCAATATCGGGGGCTGACAATAACGAGCCCAGATGACATCGGGACAAGGACTCGAGCATCGCGACCGCCACGGTCGGCGGCTTCCGGGTATGACAAAGAGACGAGAATTCTGGCATCTCGCAGATCGCATGCCATTCACCGAAATGCGCCAGCAACTGGATTTGCAGAAACAGGAGATTCAGTGCATCGAGTCTAAGTTCGTCGCGACAGGTATCGAGAATGGAACTGGCCTGCTGGCGGTCGTTGCCGTTCAGGCAATCAACGAATTGCGCCAGCAACTGGCTCGTCGGCCGCGGTGCCTCCCTGGTGGTCGGGGGGGCGCTGGTCACCATCTGGATCATGCGCCGCAGACTGCGCGACGCAATCTCCTGAGTTTTGGGGTCGCCGCCGGCAACCAGGCGGGCCACAACGGGCCAACCACAGGAAAGGAGGAGCGACTCGACGGCAATCTTGGGCAACAGAGGCTCGACTCTTCCAGTGAAGGACGTGAGCGTCGGCCCTGCAAAGGCAAGCAGCAAGGGTCTGAGGCGCCGCCATTCGGCAGTATCGTTGGCAATGGCGTAATACACGGTCGGTTTGTTAGCCCTCGGCCAGGCAATAATGGCGCCGGGAAATTCGCGCAGACGGACAGAGGCCCCAAATTCTTCGAACTCCCGCTGCTGCTCGGGCGACAATGCCGCGACCTGCGCGGCATCGCGCAGTCGGTCGACGAAATCGCCAAGTGCTTGCTCCGGAGCAACGATCATTTCAGGACGTCCTTCCACTTTTGTTCAAGAGCCATCCGCCACTCCTCGATGGACGCCGAGTCCGTCCGCAAGGTGAGGTGTTCATCGTTGACCGTGATGCCATTGAAAGTCAGGTTCATCGAACCGCTCAGCAGAAAATCGTCACCCAGGATGCCCTTGTCGTGCACGTCCGGCGCCAAGTGGAGCCGCAATCGGCCGGGATATTTCTGCTGGAGCGGGGCGACGCGATCAACGAATTCGTAGTTATGCTTAACGTCGCGCAAGATCAGCGCGATGGTGCCTCCCCTGTCCAGCAGCACCTTCAGAATCGAGGACAGGCGAATTTCACTGGCAGGCCAATCCGGCTGGAGCGCGGAAAACTGCCGGGCGCGGTTATCCAGAATGGTGATATCCGAAATCCAACCGAACAACAGCCAGAGCCGGCGACTGGGGCAAAGCAGTTCGGCCGCGAACAGGCTCTGCAACAGGTCGCGAATTGCCGTTCCCTGACCAGGACCAAACAAGTCGCGTACCGTGGAATTTTCGTGGTTCATACGTGTTCCCGCAGGCTCAGGGTCGCGCGCGTATCGGCATCAGACCGTTCGATGCGCTCAACAACGGGGAAGAATTGCAGATATCCCACGTCGATGGGCGTAGAGAGCACTTCGACGATGGCTTGGCGCAGGCTATGCTCGTCTCGCACAGCGCACTGCAGTTGCACGGTAGCGTATTCGGCCATTAGTGCCGTGAAACTGGATTGCCAATCGTCGGTGCCGACGACAACTGTCGGAATACTGTTGGCGAGCAGCAGGCAGCGCACAAGAGCAGGATCGGTAAGCCTCCGCGTGCGGAATGGATTGTAGGACTGCAGGGCTCGTTGCCGGATCTCGATGCCACGAGGCCAGAGTAGGCCCCCGAGCACCTGGATGAACTCCGCATCGCCCGGCGTCTTGTAGGTGCCCTGGAGCATTTGCCGCAAGCTGGCCCGCACCCCCGGGAGATCGAGAGCCACGTAGCAGAATTCCCGCAAACCGATGCCCAGTTGGTGCTGCGCTTCTAGTTCTTCCCAGGACAGAAGCAGATCGCGTAGTAGGCGATCCCACTCGGTGCCCATTCCAGGACGCAGAATTCGGGCATTCAACGAAACGCTCAACGCATGCCCGACATCGATCCCCTTGTGGCTTAAGGCCTGGTACAACTCGGTCTGGATCGCTTCACGCGCCTGATGGCTCTGCATCGAACGTAACCGATGAGTAAGATCGGCAATCGACTCGTTGTCGCAGGTGAGGATCAGGAACTGCTTAAGACCCAGGCTAGCCAATTCGAGGTCGGTCGGCGCCAGGGCCGCCTCGATCGCCCGGAAAAGCCCACGCGGTTCTTCGGCGAACGCCCCAGCGAACGCCTGGATCACTCCGGCACCGCCGAGCGTTGTCTCGGTAATCCAGACGCGTGCGAGCCCGGATTCGACGACTTCCAGGTCGGCGACTATGCCTTCTGTCGCCGCGTGGCGCGGTGCGGAGTTGATGCATGCCTGGAGCACAGATTCCGCCAGCGTCTCGTGCAGCGTCCGGAACAGCCAGGCGCCAAAGTGGGACGGTGTGGGCGAATCCAACTCCGGCACGAGGGCAAGCAGGCTTTGAATGACATCTGGCCGGCCAATACTGCCGAGAAGTCGCTCTTCCAGGCGGCTAACTTTACGCGATACATTTTGCGTCGAACCCTCCTCCTCTTCAGGCTCACTATCCTCATCGGCGGCGAGCGATTCGGCCTCTACATCCTGTAACGCGAAAAGCGCGCATAAAACTTTGGCGAATGTTTTCGTCGGGTCATTTTCCAAAATAGACCTGGCCGCCTGGCCAACAGACATGCCGTCCGCCTGCGCCTTGGCCAGGGCAGCGGAAACCAGAATCTGGTGCAACCACTCGCGCTGTAAGGTGTCGATTTCCGCAGGCAAGGTCTTATCAGACAAGACGCAATACCGGTGATAGGCAAGGCGTGAACTCGCCGAGAGGTCGCCTGGTAGGGTTTCTTTGACCAGGGCCTCGGGAGATGGGAGCTTGAAGTCCATAAAGAAACCGTCAACTTCCACTTCGAAGCCAACAGCTGCCGGTTTGCCTTCCGGATCGGCGTACTCTACCCGCACTATTTTGTCGCCGGATTTGCGCCGCAGGTTGGCACGAACCACGGGCGAAAACCGCCGCACGGTGACGCTGCCGCGGAAACGATGCAAGTGAAAACGAACATCCGAGACGAGATCGAACCAGGCGCTGCGTGGCGGGACGGGAATGACAACCGGTGTCCCCTGCGGCATGAAATGGCTATACCAGCGCGGAAACGCGTTCGAGGTGGGCAAAACTTCGTTGCTCAAGGTGCGGGCCAGCCGGATTTCCCACGGTCGATACACTTGCATGGAGAGGGAGGATCCGTCGTCCCCCGTCCCGGTGAATATTCCCAGTGCCTCATTGAGTCGAGCGTAATTGTCGATCGGAATGACCTGGAGGTCGTCTTCCAAGTTGAGTGGGAACCAGTGGCACAAACCTCCACGTTCATGAGCGAACCGCCTTGTCACCCGACCTGGAGCCAGTTGCTGCAGGGTTTGCACAATCGGTAAGGAATCGTACTTCTCCTTATCGTTCACCGTCGCTGGGGGCAACACGATCTGCACTTCGGGGAGGCTAAGATCGCTAAACAAATTTTGCGGAACAAAATCCGGCAACGGATGGAAGCTTTTCCAGAAATCGAATTTCACATCTCCCGTTGGGACGGCCAACTGCCAATTGCGAATCAGGCGTCTGGTCAGTGTGGGCACAACCTCCAAGAGAAGCGCGCGTGGTGGATCCCAGAGGATGGAATCCACCACATCCAATTGCAAACCAAGCGAGCGGCGTAGATGTTGTGTCAGGGAAGCGACCACGCCTTGCTCACCACGCAGCAGAGAGGTCAAGCGTTGAAGAACCATCGGTTCCAGTTGCCTACTGAAACTTTCAGGCTGGCTGAGAATGTCCCATATCCACCCCTTCAGATACGACTGGCTTGCTTCGCATGCCAACCAATCAAAGAACGAAAAGACCGCCTGGATACGCAAGACGTATTGGTTTAGCACCGGTAGATGCTGCGCCTCTACCACCGGGTCGAACAAATATTCGTATGCCTGGAAGGCCACTCGGTCACGTCCGTACTCTGACAAGACGGTGACTGTGAGCGGGCGCATTCCACGCATCCGGCCGGCGCGCCCCTTGCGTTGAAGGAACGAAGCCATGTTGCGCGGAGCCTTGTGTTGGATAACAGCGCCGACTTGTTCGTCGTTGTATCCGACCTCGAGCGAGGCCGTCGCGACTATCACATCGGCATTGGCAAGCACCCCGGAATCCTGCGACGTTGTCCGCCCTACCCTAAGACGATCGGCCAAGTTCCGTCCAATCCGCTCAGCCGCCCACCAGCGCTGCCCATCGGCTTCCCGACGCGAATCATCGTCTCCTGTCCGGGCACGCTGTGCGGCCAGGGGAAAACGACCGTTATCCGGATCCCCAAATATATTGTAGGCCTCCGCATCCCGAAGGTTGTCAAACAAGCGGTTGGTAACATCAAGATCGTCGGTGAAGACGAATACGCGCTGGCCGAAGCGGTTGAATGATAGGCCATTGCCCTGCGGGTCCATCATGCGGGCGGCCAGCATCGCCGCCTGGATCGTCGTCGATAATACGGAGGCTTGCAGCATCGGGTCGCCGCGCAGGATGGCCTGATAATCCGCTCCTTCCTCGACGAGTTCATCATAGGCCGGGGCGACTTCGACCACATTGTCTTTTGCGACGCCTGTTAGGTCGGCAAAGAAGCGGGCTGACTCCTGCAGGGTAGCCGACAAGCCGCACCAGGTTACCGGTACCCCTATCAGGTGACGCCAGCGCCGAAGCACGAGGGCTGCCTGGGCACCGCTCGTCCCGACATAGGTATGCACCTCGTCGAGAAGCGCAAAAACGGGCTTTTGCGTATTGAAGACGCCAATCCCAAACACTTTGCGCATCTCCAGGTCCGACATCCGCTGATTCAGCATCTCGGTGGTTGTGAACAGGATGTCGGGCGGATGGCTAACCAAACGGTTGCGAGTCAGAACTAGATGATTGCTATCGATGCTTTGGCGGCATTGGACATTAGCGCAGATCAGACGCTCAACCTGCCGGGCGATATCGTCTGCCTGCCAGGTTAGGTCGCCGTTGCAATGGGGGCATTTGAACCAGGGGCAGACAAAGGAATTGCTACGCGGCACCCATTTCCATTTTGCGTTTTGCAGAGACTGTTTATCGGCTCGCTTTGGGGTAGACCCGAATAATGCGCCGACGGTGATCGGGCGCCGCCCGTCGCCGATCAGTGTTGCGTCGAGTCGGCGGGCACGGAAAAAGGCTTCGGAGAGTTGATCCTTGAGCAACTCAATGCGCGGATAGATTGCGATGGCCTTGACCCAGTACTGATTGGCCTGAATCAATTCGCCAATGCGCATGAGCGCCGGCAGATAGAACGACAGGGTCTTGCCGCTGCCCGTACCCGCCGTGACGATGGTCGCGGCATCGGGATCCCGAGAAAGCAGGCGAAGCGTGGCGCGTTCCTGGAAGGCTGCAAGTTTGAGTTGTGCCTCTCCAACAAGGGCATGCCACAGGCGGCGCCTCAATGGCGATTCGCCGAGTACTGCCTCATGTTCGGAAAAGATGGCCGCGCCGTCCCGATCGCGGCGCGGATAACGCCGGCGGCGGATATCAACCCGGAAATCCGAAACCAGACGGGGGGCGCCAAACCACGGCCTATCGGGAAACAATTGCCGCAACCGGGACAGCAATCGCATGGTCTCGGCGAATCTCGATCGGTAGCGTGTTTCACCAGCGGCGTTGTCCCATTCGAAAATAAGGCGCGCGGCGACCAGTTCTTCTATCAATTCTCCCGGCGCATCAGAAGCGGTCTTCTGGGCCAGACCCATCACCTCGTGCATTGACAGGCTGCCATCCGCGAATCCCCACGAGAGGGAGCGGAATTCGATGGCCTCGATGTAATCGAGCAGATCCTCTGCTTGCTTAGAAATGGACATCGTGATCAAACTGAGCGAATCCGGAAACTGCCCAACAACCCGCGCTCGGACAGCCACTGCGTAATCGAAGTGGTAACGTCGGCCAGGGAGAAGCCATGGGTCCCCGCCTGCTTCAGGAAGTCGATAACCTCGTCGGGTAGTTCACTACCTTTCAACGACTGCCATGCCAGATCCTTTGTCGTAATTGTCTGTGCCAGGGCAGCCAGCCTGGTTGCAACCTCCCCAAGCGCGGGCAGCATCGAACGTAACCGCTTGGCCTCTTCATCGCAGCGTCGAATCATCAGGATCTGAGATCTGTAACTGCTGACGGTCTCCAGTGCCGTCAGGACATCCTGCGGTAACGCTTCAAGTTCCTTATCTACCCGTTGTTGCCATCCCGTTTCCAGTGCGACTTTCAGTTGCTGGCTGACGCTGCGAATGCCTGGCAGGAATTGCTGACGGAAAGACTCGTCACCCTCAGTTAATGATTTTGGATCTGCCGTAAAGGCATCGAGCAGTTCTTTGGCCCGTCTCACAATCCCCTGGGTGACCGATTTGTCGAAAGGGATGTCTATTCCGTTATCCGCAAACTCCAACGCCAGTTGCCTAAGCTGATGCAGTTCGTTGATGGGCCCTTCCAGTTGGCTCACGCGCGTAGCAAACGCCTGCGCCTCCCTAGCAAGTTCATTGGCAAGTTTGTATTCCTGTGCGCGGGTAGCAAGTTGGATGGCACGATCAAGCAGCATGGTTGTCCTCCAACTCGCCAAACAATTGAGTGAGTGCCGTCAGCGCCCGGCGAATTTTTGCCAAATCGCTATCGAGATTACCGTTTTTCGACCTGGCGCTCTGAATGAGCACTTCTAGGCTATTTTCTGCGTTTTGCAACACCAACTGCGTGGTTCTAATCAAATTGTCCGTCGCATTGATCGCATTTATCCGGCCTCTCCCGTACGTCGGGAGGCTGGCCGTTGGATTGTCCTGGCTTTCCAGCGCCGAGAAGGCGTTGAGCGCATCGTCGAACTGCACGGCCCCAAATTCCGTTAGTGCTATCTTGAAATCGTTAGCATATCGACCGGCGAAGCCCATGCCGACTGCCAGATCGTGCAGGCTGCTGAGATTCTGAAGGATATTCGCCCGTTGTGGTGCCGGGCCGAACGCATCGCGAACTGCGGTTAGCCAAGCCAGTCGCCGCGATCGTTCAGCGGTAGCCGCCGGTGAAAGTCCATTGGCTACCGCACTGTAAAAGTCTGCGACTTCCCTCAACTCGCTGAAGGTCGACGTCGCCGGTGGTATCTGCACGAGCGACCAGTCGTGGCCGCGAATCGATTTGAGCGCGGCGGTGATTGGTTGCGGATCGATGATTGCCCCTACCTGCCCACCTTTGCTCGCTGAAATCGTAGAGCGAACTAGGGCAACCAGTCTTTCCCGCCTCTTCGCGATGCGCTCGAAAATGTTTCGTAGTTCTGAACTGACCGCGGCAATATCATTCGGCCACGGCTGCAGGCACGCGATCAGTTGCTCCTCATAAGAGCCATTTTCCTTTAGGCGACCGGACAAAGCAGCACCGACCGCCAGCAACTCGGTGGCAGCGGCAACAGGGGACCATGTGTCTGTCGCTTGCACAAGAAGACGCAGCTGGGATGTAACATCGTCCACCCACTTGTTCAGGCACTCCAGGAAAAGAACGAGCCTTTCCATGCCTCCAGGGAAATCTCAACTCCCGTCGTTGCGCTCAGCCTCAAAAAACCCCTGCAATGCAGTGGCAGTCAGAGCAATTTCGGCTTCAGAGGCATCGGGGGCCGGGATGTGCAGCATCACGGCAGACGGCGCCGTCTGCGTGGGTTGTCGCAACAATGTGATGCTGTTCTGGCGGAAGGGCTTGGAACCCGTCGTACTGGCGTAATAGCTTCGTTCGAGTCCGATGCCATCCCAATCGATGGCGTCAGTGATGCAGGCAAACAATTTAACCCGGAGGGTCTGGGCGAATCCTTGGTCGAGCGTCTCACCCCGCGCCCACTGCTCGAGGTATTGAACCTCCTTGGGGATATTCATCGCCTTGGGTGGTTCAGGGGCCAAGGACTGGCCCTCGCCGCCGGCCGATTTGATCGGTACGGCGGTAGCAACGTTGTCTGGTAGCAGCGGCAGGGAAAATGCCTTGCGGATTCCCTCCGGTAGATTAACCAGTTGACCGCTGGCATCCCACAACTCAAGCGCAGTGATGAGGCGTACGCCGTCTTCCGGGAACAGGGTTTCCAGGCGTCCGCGATCCTGAGCACGAAGGTGCCGCAAGCCGTTCAGATTGTCCAGTAGTGCTCTGGGTGGGAAGGCCTTTGCTGCAAGATTTGGTGCAAAATTATCAAGCACTTTGGTCAGGACAGCATTCTGCAGAACACGGGGATTGAACCCGGTTTCAATCTCCTC
Source organism: uncultured Azonexus sp. (assembly GCA_937983545.1). Lineage (GTDB taxonomy): Bacteria > Pseudomonadota > Gammaproteobacteria > Burkholderiales > Rhodocyclaceae > Azonexus. Next base: position 2,038 of record CALJZP010000155.1, on the reverse strand, counting down.
GTCGACTCGCGTGGCCATTTCCCATAGGGCAGTTTCGGTAAATGGATACAAGCCAATGTCGTCTCCAGCAGTGCCAAACGCTTCATGACATATAACTTTCGATGCGCATGCGTCGCAGGCATTGGGCGGGAGTTCTTGCGAATCCGTCGCCTGCTCATGCCATACGTCAAGTGCCGTCCGTCCCAAGCGAACTGCGTTGAGATAACGCGCCGAGAAATTGGCCAGGGAACGCCTCTGATTTACGCCATCGCACGCCATGCCGACCGATCGGTCCATGTCGACGAAATAGGTCATGCGCGTATAAACAGTTGCGGCGATCGATTCGAAGAAACCCGTGGTGACGGCAATCGCCCAGCGAATCTGGCATGTCTCATTGTCGCCTTGTGTAAGCAAGGCCTGCAACAGCGCACGATCGATGCCTTGGAGTCGCGCGAAATCCTCGATGAGCAGAACGAGTTCCCGCCCTTCCTTCTTCAAATGTTGCCTAAGCGATTGCATCAGCTGAATCAATCGATCTCCGGAAAAGCTCAAGGTCCGGGTAATCGCGGTATTGAGATTGCGATTGATGATTTCGACGGCCATCGACTTATAGACAGCCTCGTCGAGATAGATTGTATTGATCGCATTTCGCGCTAGCGACGAAGCATTGCTGAAGTCGGAACCGCCCGTCGGAAGATCATCGGTGCCGAATTGATAGCGTTCGTCCATCCGCCGATAGGCGGTGGGCGCAGCGAATACGTGGTCAACGATGGAAGCGACGATGGAACCGTCCTTTAAGTAGTACTGACTGCGCAGGAAGGGATCCTCGAACACGGCGGGTAGCGAGTTGATGAGCTCTTCCTCAACCTCGGCCTCGTCCCCGGATTGGATTCTCGGTGTATCTTCGCGTATGGCCAGCGCGATTTCGTTCAGGAGTCGAAGTTTCTGGCCCTCCGGCGTCGTAGTGGCGTCACCGACGTGATTGAGTTCCTCGATGAAGCGTGTCTGGGCAACGAGCGGCAATTTGCCAATGATCATTTCGAGGATGGCGCGAAGACTAGTTCCCGCCTTCGGAATCAGTAAGACTAGGCGGCTCGCATTAGAACTTAAATGAAGGTTCAGCCAGTGAATGAGGTGCGACTTCCCCGATCCACTCCGGCCGATAATCGCGATCTGGGCATGGGGCCGTTCCGGACGCAAGAACTCATTCAATAACTCATGTGGCGCCAGGTCGCGATAGGCGGCCGGATGCAATTGCTGGAACGAAGTGCCGACCGGTTCGGCGACCTTGAGTTGATGATCGGTATGGACCGACCGGAATACCGCATTGGGTACCGATTCGGCCTCAGGATTGATGACTTCGCGAACACGCGAGGGATTCCAGCAAATAGGTATCGTCGCCATGATCAATTCCCTAGCAGCACAACATGGCTGACGCGCTGCGTCTTGTCACCCAGGTCGAGAATCCGGTTGTGCGCGTCGGACAGATCTTTGAATGCGATTTTTCCACGTTCGGCAAGCCGCTTGAGCGCCAAACTGGTCGATTGAGACAATCGATTCGGGTCGCGCCGCAGGGAGTCGGCAACCAAATCGCCTTCAAGACGGCGCCGAACCGCGCCGTCCTCCATAACCGGGACTTTCGAGGCTAATTCGCGCAATAGATTATCGATAGTCATTTCTCTTTCAGTTGCGAAAATCCTCGGCAACCATCGCGACAGTGCGCCGGTCGGGTCAGGAACGACCGAACGATTACCAATCAGAGTGCAATATCCCAGATAGCGCGCCCAGTAGGCCAGGTTCTGAAAGCGCTCCTTGTTGGTCAAATCGAAGACGTCGGAACCCTCGCCGAATTGCTGGCGAATGAGGTCAGCATGGTTTTCGCGGAACGGAAGCGGGCGCAGCGGCGACTGCATCAACAGCCAGGCGATCGCAGGTGCAACGTTTTCCTGTCGATACTCGTCATTCATGCTGGATGCCAGCAAGCGGTCTTCGACCCAGTCGACGAACAGCGTATCGATATCCTGTCGCTTCTTGTCCTGGATTTCGCCGGCATAGCGCA
>CALJZP010000154.1 GCA_937983545.1 uncultured Azonexus sp. | reverse complement strand
GCACTGCGCGTACCCTGCCTGGGCGGCATCGGCATCGAGCAGGTGCTGGAATGGCTGGCGCTGGCCGGTGACCGAGCGATTCAATTGGTGGACCGCGGCTGGTGTACCCAATGCCAGGCGGGCGGCGCCACGCATCCGGCGCGGGCCCTCATCGAAGAAGCCCGCCGCCTCCTCGATGCCTGCGGACGGGACGCATCGGTGCGCATTGCCCTGGTCGGCGAGCCCTTGCCGCTGCGGCTCATGCCGGAAGCGATTCCCGAGCCGGCCACGCAGGAAAAAATCGGCCGGCGCGGCTTCTTCCGCCGCATCGCCGCGGAGGCCGCGCAGGCCATTCCGGCACCGATGCCGATGCCACCGCAACGGCGCCGGGGCAGCGATTGTCCCCTGCCCAAACGCGAACGCATGCTCGCCGCCCTGACGGCGATGATGCGCCGACCCGTCGAGCAACTGCCCGCCGCCGTCCTGCCGGGACTGACTTTGGCCGCGAGCTGCGATCACCTCGGCGTCTGCGCCGGCATGTGCCCGACCGGCGCGCTGCGGTTCTATGAGGGAGACGGCCATGCCGGCGTCGCCTTCGAGCCGCGCGACTGCGTCGCCTGCGGCCTGTGCGCACTGTCCTGTCCCGCCCGTGCCATCGAAGTCAAACCGGCCGGACCAAGCGGTGCCAGAGCCGCCGAGCAAGTCCTGACGTGCCATCCGCTCGTCAAATGCGAGAGCTGTCTCACCCCCTTCGCCGCAACCACGGGCGTCACACTGTGTCCGGTCTGCCGGCGCAATCGGGCAATGGCAAAAACACTTTTTGGCACGCGTTTTGCAGGTGCACAAACGAGCCAATGAATTTCTTAAACGAGCCAATGAATTTCTTTCCAGACCAGGAGAGTCAATCACCATGGACCAGCCCATTTTGAATCCCAAGATCACCCGGCGCCGCTTCCTGCAGGCGACCGGCGCCGCCGGCGCCGTCGGCCTCGGCCTGGAGAAGACAGGGGCGCTGAACACCATCTCGAAGGTGCATGCCCAGCCCGCCGCCGAGAAAAGCGGCGAGACGGTGATCACAAAGAGCTTCTGCCATCAGTGCCCGGCACGCTGCGGCATCGATGTGTACACCACCAATGGACGCATCCATGCCATCTACGGCACGCTGGACAACCCCTTGTCGAACGGCAAGCTGTGCCCGAAGGGACACTACGGCGTCTATCTCACTTACGACGCCGACCGCATCAAGGGGCCGATGAAGCGCACCAACCCGAAGAAGGGGCGCAACGAGGATCCGAAGTTCGTGCCGATTTCCTGGGACGAGGCGCTCGACATCGTCGCCGCCCGCCTGAACGTGCTGCGCGAGAAGGGCGAGTCGCACCGCTTCGCCACACTGACAGGACGCGGCTGGGGCTACACCGACGTCGGCCTGCTCAAGGAATTCGGCCAGCTCTACGGCACGCCAAATTACAACCTCGGCCACTCCTCGATGTGCTCCGACGCTTCCGAATTCGTCAAGCACGTCATGGACGGCCACCACGCCTACAGCGCCTACGACTACTCGAACTGCAACTATCTGCTGGTGTTCGGCGCCGGCTTCCTCGAAGCCTTCCGACCCTACAACGGCAACATGCAGAACTGGGGCAAGATGCGCACCAAGGCACCGAAGACGAAAGTCACGGTGGTCGACGTGCATCTGAACACCACCGGCTCGGCGGCCGACCGCCTGCTCCTGACCAAGCCCGGCACCGACGGCGCGCTGGCGCTGGCGATGGCCCACGTCATCCTCACCGAGGGTCTGTGGGACAGAAATTTCGTCGGCGACTTCAAGCCGGTGGCGCAGCCGAAGGACCCGGACGCGCCGCGCCCGCCCGAGCCGCGCTTCGAGACCGGCAAGGAAATCGATGTCGCCGGCTTCAAGGAGATCTGGACCGTCGGCGTCGCCGAATGGTGGAACCTCGAACTGAAGGACCGCACGCCGGAATGGGCCGAAAAGATCACCGGCATCCCCGCGCGCGACATCGTCACCGTCGCCCGCGAGTTCGCCACCACCAAGCCGGCCGTGGCCCTCTTCGAGCGCGGCGCCTCGGCCCACACCAACGGCGTCTATAACGGCATGGCCATCCACGCCCTCAACGCGCTCACCGGCAACATGTTCGCCAAGGGCGGACTGCGCGGCTACCAGATGAAGACCGCCTGGGCCAAGCTGCCGATCAAGGTCGAGGACTACCAGGATGAATACGCCAAATCGCCCGAGCGCAAGAAGCCGCGCATTGATCTGGCCAAGACGAAGAAGTGGCCGCTGGCGAAGAACATGATGCAGGAGATCGCCATCAACCATCTCAAGGGCGAACCCTACAAGCTCGACACGGCGATCATTTACCTGACTGGCGGCATTTTCTCCGGTCCGGACTGCACCAAGTGGGAAGACATGTGGCGGGAGGTGTTCGTCATCGACACCTCGCCCTATCCCGGCGAGACGAACAAGTTCGCCGACCTGATCCTGCCAGACCACACCTACCTCGAGCGTCTGCAGATCGCCGACACCTATCCGTTCGAGGGCTACCCGATTTCGATGATCCGCACCCCGGCCATCAAGCCCCTTTACGACACCAAGGTCTTCGGCGACGTCGTCATCGAGATCGGCAAGCGCATCAAGGGGCCGATGGCCGATTATTACAAGAAGATCGGCAACACCGAGAACATCATCAAGTGGATGTGCGAGGGCTTCAAGGACAAGCCCGGCGACAACGGCGTGGTCGACTTCGAGACCTTCAAGCAGAAAGGCGTCTGGTACCGCAAGCCCTACGCTTATTTGCAGAAGGACGGCGTCTTCTACGAGTGGGACGGCAAAGGCTACAACAAGGTGATGACGCCGGAAGAGGTCAAGGCCAAGGTGATGCCGACGCCGACCGGCAAGTTCGAGATCAAGGTCACCGAGCTCGAACATCATGCCGACTACGTCAAGGAGAAATTCGGTCTGCCGCCCGAGCGCGCGCCCTTCCCGCAATGGATCGAGCCGAGGCACGGCGGCGACGGCGACCTGCATTTCGTCTCGCCGAAGCTGGCCGGCCAGGCCGAGGGCCGCAGTTCCAACCTGCCCCACGTCTCGGCCCTGATCCAGCCGGCCCAGGGCGGCAAGCACGACGTCTATCTGGAAATCCATCCGGAAGCCGCGGCCAAGCGTGGCATCAAGGATGGCGACCGGGTGCGGATCAAGAACAAGATCGGCGCCATCGAGGTGCTCGCCCGGGTCACCCACACCACCCGGCCCGACACCGTGGTGCTGCCGTTGATCCACGGCCACTGGGCGCAGGGCCGCTGGGCCGAGGCGAAGGACCGGCTGCCCACCGGCAGCACCAACGAAGTTACCGAAAATCTGTCTGAACCGCTTTCCGGCCTGGCCTGCTACCACAGCGGGCTGGTCAGCGTCGAGAAAGTCTGAGGAGCACGAAAATGGCAAAGTGGGGAATGGTCATCGACCTCGAGAAATGCGTGGGCTGCCAGGCCTGCACCGTCGCCTGCGGCATGGAAAACACCCGGCTGCCCGGCGAACACTGGCAGGATGTCATCTTCTTCCAGGAAGGCGAATATCCGAACACCGAACTGAAGTGGTTCCCGCGCCCCTGCATGCATTGCGAGAATCCCTCCTGCGTCGCCGTCTGCCCGGTGCGCGCCACCTACAAGACCGAGGAAGGCCAAGTGCTGGTCGACTGGGAGCGCTGCATCGGTTGCAAGTACTGCATGATCGCCTGCCCCTATGGCGTGCGTTTCTACACTGAGGAAAAACCTCGCTACGGCGGGCCGGACGTCAAGGCGGTGTTCAAGAGCGGCGACGCGCGCTCCTGGGATCCGCCCTGGCGCGCGCCGCAGGAGGACTGGCGGCATGGCGTCGGCGTGCAGCCTCACGACGTGGTCTCGAAATGCACCTTCTGCTATCACCGCGTTTCCAAGGCGCCCAAGGGAACGGCGGATCTCGATCCGCAGAATCCGGCATTGCGTGAATTCACCCCGGCCTGCGTCGTCACCTGTCCGACGGGTGCGCGCTTCTTCGGCGATCTGTCGAATCCGCACAGCGAGGTCAACAAACAGATCGCCTACAAGAATGGCGTGCGCCTGCTTGATCACCTCGGCAACAAGCCGCAGGTGTATTACCTGACGGGCGAAGGTGGCTCGGTACCGGCCGAGCGTGCGAGCAAACTCAAGGTTTAAGGAGATCGTCATGATTGCCAAACAAGAACCGAAGTCCTTCGGCGAGGTCTTCGCCCTGCTGAGCAGGCTCTATCGCGAGGAAGGCGCCGTCAATTTCCTCAAGCTGTGCTTCACGCTCGGCAAGACGCCGACGCCGGCCGGCCGCTGGTGGATGTGGTCGTCGATCCTGACCGTCGCCGCCTTCCTCTTCGTCATGTATCAGCTGGTCTTCGTCGGTCACTCGTCGTTCAACACCTCGAGCGACGGCGTCAATTGGGGCATGGCGATCTCCACCTATGTCTTTTTTGCGCTGATCTCCTCCGGGCTGACGATGATCGCCTCGCTCGCCATGGTGTTCGGCTTCAAGCAGTTCTATCCCGTCGCCAAGCGCTGCATCTTCCTCGCCATCATCACCTTGGCCTCTGGCTTCGCCGTGCTGGCGCTGGAACTCGGCCATCCCTTCCGCATGCTGTGGGCGATGCCGACCGGCATGCAGGTCATGAGTCCGATGTTCTGGATGGGGGTGTTCTATTCGATCGACCTCGTCCTGCTCTTCATCAAGTTCTACCTCCTCTGGCAGGAAGACTGGGACAGCCCGCTGTCGAAGTTCGTCGGCGCCGCCAGCTTCGTCGCCGTGATCCTCGCCTCCGGCATGTTGGGCCTGGTATTCGGTTCGATGGTGATGCGGCCGATGTGGTACGGCCCCTTCACATCGATCTATTTCATGCTCACGGCAGCGCTGTGCGGCGCGGCGGCCATCGTCGTCACCACCTACATGGCATACGGCTTCGACAGGCGCAACATGGGACCGCACCTGCGCGAACTGGCCGAGGGCGCTGATTTGCCGAAAGTATTTGCCACCCTGATCGGCATCACGCTGGTGATGTTCCTCACCCGCTTCTGGGTCGGTCTGTGGAGCAACCTCGACGGCATGGACGGCTTTCATGCCCTGGTGCGCACGCCGCTGTTTCATGTCGAGCTGTGGCTGGGCCTGGTCGTCCCGTTCGTCATGATGCTCTCGCCCGGCATGCAGACGAAGATGTCCCATCAGATGACCGCCGCCTTCCTGGTGCTCGGCGCGATGTTCATCAACCGTTACGAGTTCATCATCGGCGGACAGCTCGTGCCGATGTTCAAGGGCATGTGGGCGGCTAGCCTGCTGCCCTATGAACCCTCGGCGACGGAATGGGCGCTGACCGTCATGGGCATCGGCATGTCGCTCGCGCTCTACGCGCTGGGCGAGAAGCTGTTCCACCTCTCCGCCGTGCCGCCGACGCTGTTGGAGACGGAAGACCGGCCTGCCTATGCTTGACGCTGCCCCCCTGGCCGGCCGGGACGTCCGCCACATTACGGCGGACGTCCCGGCCCCTGCCTCGACCGACATGAGCGGTGCACTGAACGAACAGGTCTTCTGGTTGACGCTGGCCAACGCTTTCCTGCCACCGAAGGGCGAAGCGGCATTTGCCGCCTTTCGCGACGGGTTGCCCCTCGACCTGGCCGAGCTTACCGGCGAAATGGGTCTGGCCGCCGACGCCGAGATCGCCTCCCTACGCATGGGCATCGCGCGCATGTCAGAGGCACTCGAACTGCTCGTCGAATACAGTAGTCTGTTCCTGCAACCGCCCGTGCCGGCGCCGCTCAACTTGACGCGCTATGTCGACGGCTCGGTCAACGGCCCCTGTCTCGATGCGCTGGAGAATGCCTATCGGCTGGCTGGCATCGCCAAGCGCGACGACCTGCGCGACCTGCCCGATCACATCGCGGTACAGCTGGAGACGCTGGCCGTCCTCCTCGGCGAGGAGCAACCCGGCATCGATGCACGCGCTTTCGCCAATCTCTGCCTGGTCGGCGCGTTGCCGCGTCTGGCCGCAGCCATCGCCGCCGAAGCCCCCGCCTCGCCCTATGCGGCGCTGGCGCGTCTGGCCGCAAAAGCCATCGCTGGGCTGGCCGAACCGACCGACAGCGCATCGGAACGCCGGCATCGGCGCGCGCAACGGCGCGCCGATCCGACGCTCGGCGTCTGGCGTTCGTGCGACTCCTGCGGCAGGCCGTTCGCGCGTGAGAAGGAAATCGCCATCATGGCCAAGGCATTGGCCCAGGTCGGCCTGCCTGCCGAACATCTGGCACGCTGTCCCGATTGCCGCGATGCGGCACAAGGATTTTTCCGGCGCCAGATCAAATAGAAAACAAGGCAGCGGTCATGGGTCTGCTGTCGCGCCTGTTACTTCGCCGGCGAGCCGATCGGGCGTATGACCCGCTATTGGCCGAGGCCATCGAGCGGGCGGCCTATCTGGTCGAACCGCGCCTGAAACAGGCGCGCGGCTACCCCGCTGATTTCCGCCAGGCGCTGGCGGGCGCCTTGCAACAGGCGCGACACATCGCGCAGACCGTGCCCGGCCCCGTCGATCTGTCCGCGGCGAGCCAGATCGCCGACCCGCTTGTCCACGCCCTCTTCGCCTCGCCCGAGCACCTGAGGGAAGTGCTGCGGAAAAGCGAGGTTATGCGCGATTACGCGGCTGCGGCCGGCCGCGGCGAATTTCATGCCCTGCTCTCCCTGCAGCGCCTGGAAAAAACCGTCCTCGGCATGGAGATGCAGGGCGATACGGTGCGCCGCGACGTGATTCAGCGCGTGGTCTATTTCACCGATCACGAGTTGTGCTGTCCCGCGCCCGACGAGGCCGGCGCGCGGCAGAAGCTGCTGTGGACACTTTTCGACCGCTTCATGGCGCGCGTGGCCGTCGGCGTGCAGCGCCTGCGCGACGAACATGCGCGGCTGGAGAGCGAAAAAGACCTCGCGGTGGCCCGTCTGCGCAACGCGAAAGGGGCAGAACGCGCCGCCCATCAGGTGGAACTGGATGCCCTGCTCGGGCAACTCGCCGAGATCGGCGAGAGCCTGGACGTAAAGCAGCTGGCCGAAATATTCAATGCCGTCCTCTCCCACCCTCGTGACTGTCTGACCCTGGAAACGCACGCGCTGACCCTGGACCGGATGGGCGTGATCCAGCCGGGCCCGGACACTCCCGGCGCGGCCACGCTCCATTTCACGGACCTCGTCGAACGCTACGAGTCGCCGCGCACCGTCGTCCTCGTGCGCTGCACGGAGCCGCTGCCGCCCGCGCCGCTCGTCAGTCGCCTGGAGCAGGCGGCGAAATGGCTCTGACGATAGCTGCCGGTCCAATCGACACCCACGGGACCAGCTCGCGCATGCCGGAATTCTTCGACGAGCCCGCGGAATGGAACGCATAGCACCGAAGCTCGCATGAGCCACCGACCACGTTGGGCGCCGTTTGCCTGCCCTCTCCCAAACCGTCCGCCGCCCTGGCGGGAGAGGTGGAACTTCTCACCCGGCCGCGTGCGTGGAGAAGGCCGGAGCGAGGGGAAATGCAGGCAAACTGCTCAATAACCGGTTGGCGGAATGGCCTTCGCACCGCCGGCTGGCGCGACGGCTCCGACAGGCTGCTAGGCGGCAGCGGATCTCCTTCTGGTATGCTGAAGGACTTTCTTCTTGGATACGGCTTTCCGCGCCTGACCGCCTTGCCTGGTGGGGGAAGCCACAGGTGATCCGTCGCACATCGCCGACGGCTCGGCGCCGGCCGCCGCCGGCATCAGCGTGAATACGCCGGCCAACGCTGCCGCCGCCATCCCGCGCATGGCGGCAATCCGCTTCACTTGGCTTTCGCTTCGTTTGCAGGCGCGGTACCAGCCGTCTCCTCGCCCTTGGTCACCTTGCTTTCACCCTTCGGTCCCTTGCTGGGCGGGATCGGCGGCGGAGTGACGGTCTGGCCCGGACGCTGGGCGGCTTTCTTGTCCGTCTTCTGGTAGATGCCGCGCGCATCGCCGGACATGCCGGCCATGCCTTCGGTTTCGTCCTGCTTGGCCGCCTGCGCCGAGGCAATACAGCCCAAAGCGGCGGCGAGTGCTGCGGTGTGTAGTAGCGATTTCATTTCATGGCTCCTTCTTCCTGAATCGCCGATGACGGCGGGTTGCCCAGTAATATAGCAAAAAAGGGGCGGCGATCAACGTCCCGGTCGCACCCCACTCGAAAAGAGCGGTCGAGGCATCGGGTGGCCGCGCCTTGCTCAGGTGTCGACCGATGATCCACGTCTCTTCCCACTCGAGCGGCGCCATGTTGAAGTAGCGCATGCGCAGGATCACGGCAATCCAGCCGGGCAGGGTATGGCTGCTTGTCTCGTAGTTCGTGGCCGAATGGCATAGCGTGCAGCGCGCTTCGGTCAGACGCACCGGCCAGGGCCGAGCAGCGCGCCGGGCTGCCTCCTCGGCGAGTTGCCGCGCCGCCTCGGCTTCGGCCTGTCTTGCACGTTCTTCCTCCAGCGCACGCTGCTGCTCGAATTCCTTTTGCAGTCGCTCGGTTTCCTGCCTGGAACGCACAGCACCCGTGGCTTGATACTCCGAAACGTCCACATCGGCCTGTAATGTAGGAGGAAAACCGAGAAGGACGATGAGGAGCCATGTGCCGGAACGGCAGGGCTTCACCTTCTCCGCGGGGCGGGCGGCGTGCCAACGCGCCAGCCGCGCGCCGCATCCCGTTGTGTATGGTCCACGTCGAGGTGGTCGGTAGCCAGTCCCTGTCTGGCGAGTTTTTGCCGTATCTCCTCCAGGTCGTCCGCTGTGATGCCCTTCATGGCTTGCTTGCGGCGCGCGCCGGCCAGCGCTCGCTCGCGCCGCAGTCGCGCCGGATCGATGTCCGCGGGCGCTTCGGCGTCGCGCAAGGCGGCCTTGGCAAGGATGCGCGCCAGCGGCAGGTAAGGCTCATGAGCGAGGTCCAACTCGCGCTCGGCCAGCAGCAGGTTGTCGACCAGGGCGGGCGCCCAACGGGCGACGAAGCGACCGATGAACTGCCCTGCGCGGCACCCCGCCTCGCCTGCCTCGTCGAGAGCGTGGCCGTACAGGAAAGCGACGAATTCGAGCTGCAACGTGACATGGTCGGAAAGATCGCGGAAATCCTCTGCGCGCGCCAGACCGGCGCGGCCATACCATTCCTCCATTTCGCCCAGGCTGGCGCCATTCATGCAACCATCCAGATACACCCCGGTGTTGATATGGACGGCAAGCGGCGGCTGCAGAAACAGGCGGCTGTAGATGCGCAGCAATTCCCCGGCACTGGCGATTGCGCCGATTCTGCGCCGGAATTCATCGATGTCCTCGGCGATGTCCAGCCCAAGCTCCGCCGCCACGTCGGCGAGGTCGTCGGCCAGCGCATCCCGCAGTGCTTCGAACGCTGCTGGCTCGGACGGCGTCTCGAAGGCGCGGGCGAGGCACAGATAGAGTTCCGCCCGCAGGGTGTTGTTGTCAGTGGCTCTGGCATCCATCATTGCTATCACGGAAAAAAGGGGGCACGGTGGCCCCCAGAAAAAAGAAAAGGCACGCTCTCCTCACCGGGCGCCGGGGTGGGAGGGTACCCCCCGGCGCCACGCTGCTCCGCGCCTTTTCTCGCTTCCAATCGTTGTTTCAGCTGGCCGGGCTGGCGGAGAGGTCGAACTGTTTCTCGCCGAAAGTGTAGATGGCGAAGTTGAGGGCGAGCCCCAGCAGCGCCACCATCCATTCCGTCAGCGAGGGAGCGTAGTTCACCAGCCCCGGCACCCAGGAACCCTTGAACAACGGCACCAGCTGGCCGGCGATGACGAATTCATAGCGGCCGATGAAGGTCGCCAGGATCACCAGCACGGCCGCCAGCAGCAGACTGCCCTGAGCCTGCAGCAGGAGGAAGAGTGCCGCAGCCAGCGCAATGAGCTCGATCCAGAACACCGGACTCGCGACCACGGCGCGCCAGACCTGCAGGCCGTCGAGGTTGCTCCACAGCCCCCCCCAGGCACGCACCACCACCGAGACCAGCAGCAGCGCGGTGAAGAGGGCCATGCTGTGGCGTCCGAAGCCGTCGAGCAGCTTGCGCGTCGGCTCGGGCGCGTTGGCCACGCCGCCGTGACCGATGGCGAGGGCGACGACGATGCCGGCCATGCCCATCACCATCGACTCGAAGATACCGTACACCGGCAGCATCGGGTCGTACCAGACCGGCCGCATCGACATCAGGCCGAACACCGCCGCCGACCCGGCCGCCAGAAAGCCGCCGGTGACGAAGAGGGCGTAGCCGAGCGGCCGCATGCCGGCCGGCGACCAGCCCGGCTTGCTCACCTTGGCGTAGCTCGCCAGCAGCACCCAGATATAAAGGAAGACCAGGATCGGCTTCCAGAACAACGGCGAAGTGGTCTGAAAGTTGAACAGGATGGCGTAGGTTGCGCGGAACGGATGGCCCAGTTCCAGCCCCAACACCAGGATGCCGCCGATCAGGGCCGCCACCGCGATCCACAGGATGCGCTTCATCGAAGCGTACAAGCCCTCGATGTTGAACACCAGCGCGGCGCCGGCGACGAAAGCCATGCCGATGGAAAACGAGACGAAGTAATCGTAGGTGACCACCGGCAGGCCCCAGGGAAGAGGGCCATGGCTGGTGGTGTTGAAGGCGGCATGGCCCTTGGACATCAGGTTCATGCCCACCACGGCGACGCTGACCACCAGCGCGGCGAGCGAGGCCAGCCAGACCTGGTTGACCGATGCGGGTTTGCTGTTGCTCATTGTGTTCTCCTCCTCAGGACTTGTTCGTCGTCGAGCGGCTGCTCGGCACGGCACTGCCCGCGGCGCCGGCGCCGGTCAGATAGTACACCTGCGGCTTGTTGCCGGTATGGTCGAGCAGGCGGGTGCCGTTTTTCTCAGAAATCAGGCGGTTGACCCTGGAGTTCGGGTTGTCCAGGTCGCCGAAGTAGCGCGCCTTGGGCGCGCAGCTGCGCACACAGGCCGGCACGAACTCGCGCAATTCCGCGACATCCTCATCGAGGTCAGGCACGCCTTTGGGCGCTTTGCTGATCTTGTGGTAGCAGAAGGTGCACTTCGAAACCACGCCGGGCGGCTGGATGCCGACGCCGTGTGTCGGGTCCTGCTGCGGCCCTTTGTAGGGCGGGGCCCAAGACAGATCGCCCTCGCCCTTGAAGACCTCTTTCAGGTTGGGCTCGATGAGCGGTTTCTCGTCGGTGTAGAAACGCACGCCGTACGGGCAGGCGATCATGCAGTACTTGCAGCCGATGCACTTGTTCCAGTCGATCAGCACGACACCGTCCTCGGTCTTGTAGGTGGCCTTGGTCGGGCAGACGTGCATGCAGGAAGGCTCCTCGCAGTGCATGCAGGGCCGCGGGAACCACTTGAGCGTCGGCGTAGGCTGCTTGCCCTCGGTGTAGTACAGGACGTCCTGGTAGTTCTCGCCCGGCAGACGGTTGTTCTCCATCTGGCAGGAAGTACTGCAGGCCTGGCAGCCCGTGCATTTTTCCAGGTCGATGACCATTCCCCATTTCGCCATGGTGTGGATCCTCCTTAAGCTTTCTCGACCGACACTTTGCCGGTGTAGTAGTTGGCCATGCCGGTCACCCGGTCCGATTGCTGGTTGACGATCGAATCGACGTGCGAGCCGCGCCCCTTCGCCCAGCGGCCGTGCGCCCAGTGGCCATGCTCGAACGGCAGGACGATGACGTCGGGACGAGTCAGTTCGGTGACGCGCGCGATCGCCTCGATCTCGCCGAGATTGTTCTTGATCTTGATGCGGTCGCCATCCTTGAAGCCCTTGGCCTTCGCTACACTCGGGTGCACCTCGCACACCGCCTGAGTTTTGCCGCCGACGGTGGGCTGGAACAGCGCAATGCAGTTGGGCAGATTGGCGCCGCGCCCCTCGGCATGCATGGCGGTCTTGGGGGTGACAAAGTGCAGGTCGCCCTGGCCGGTGTATTTCGGCTCCTCCCACTGCGGGAACATGAGCTTCTTGGGATCACGGCCGGTATGCTTGGCGATCCATTCGGCCTCGTGCTCCAGCTTGGAAGACTTGAACTCGAACTTGCCCGATTCGGTCTTCAACAGCTTGGCTTTCACTTCGTCTGGCTTCATCGGCTTGTTGTAACCCTTGCCGTCCCACTCGAAGAACTCGCCGCGGATCTGGCGCCATAGGTACGGCTTCTTGTACCAGGAGCCTTTCTGCACCCAGGTCTCGAAGCTGTTTACGCCGTTGTCGCCGGGCGTGGTCTCGAAACCCTTGGCCAAATGGCGCAGGATGTTCTCGACGTTGTCGAGCTTGGCGTAGTACTCCCCGGTCGGCCCCTTGATACGCTTGCCGATCTCGATCAGCGTGTCGCCGAAGGTCCGCGTGTCGTAGAGGGGTTTGATCGCCGGCATGCGAATCTGCGCGAGCGGCCAGCCCTGGAATGGGTAGGTGGGCGCGTCCTGCCAGCGCTCGAGGTAGGTGTTGTCGGGCAGTACCAGGTCGGCCATCCAGGCCGTCTCGCCGGGGAAAGGCGAGGTGTCGATGACGAACATGGTCTTCAGCGCCTCTTCCCAGTCCTTGGCGTTCGGCGTCGAGAAGGCCGGATTGGTCATGTAGAACATGGCGGTGTCGAGCTTGTAGCCGGCCTTGCCGTCGAGCTGCCGCGCGCCCGCCTCCTGGATCATGTTCTTGGCGAGTTTGTAGCCGTCCTCGTGCCCCTGCATGTCGATGCGCGGGAATTTCTTCCATGGGCCATTCTTGGCATAGTCGTCCATGTAGTCCTTGGGATCGGCTGGCGCCGGGCCGTAGGCCGGCCCCATCTGATAACCCATACCACCCTCCGCGAAGAGAGAGCCGACAAGGGCGTTCAGGGAGTGGATCGCCATGCCGTTGTAGAGGCCGTTGCTGTGGGTGTGGGCGCCACGCTCGAACAATGCGATGGCCGGACGCGTGGTGCCGAACTCCATCGCGGTCTTGATGATCAGCTCGGCGGGAATCGTGGTGATGCTCTCCGCCCATTTCGGCGTGCGGTCCTTGAGTTCGACGTTCCACCATTCGATGAGGCCGTGCGTCCAGCGCTCGTTGAAGCTCGCCGGATCCAGCGTCTGCCCGGTCTTGAAGTGGTTCTCGCCATCCTTGAAGTTGCCGACGAAGTGGCGGTCCCACAGGCCCTCGGTGAGGATGACGTGGGCGATGGCGAGCGCCAGCGCGCCGTCCGTGCCCGGTTTGACGAGCAGCGCGCGGTCCGCCGCCGCCGCCGTCTGGTTCATGTGCACGTCGACATAGGTGACGCGCGTCTTCGGCACCTTCTCGCCGCGGATGTAGCCCCACACCTGCAGGTTGTTGTTGTAGGGACGGAAGGCCTCCAGGAAGTTGGCGCCGAACATCAGCAGGTAGTTGGCGTGGCGGTAGTCGTAGGAACTGTAGGAGGCGTTGCCGTCGGTGCATTGCTTGGCCACCACGGAGCCGTCCGAGCAGATCGAGGAGTGGCCGATCGGCACGTTCGGCGAGCCGTAGAGCTGGCCGAAAGGCACGATGTTCACGCCGACGTCGGAAGCGCCCCAGCCGCGACCGAAGAAGAGGCCGAAGCGGTGCGATTCGCCCTTCTCGCGCAGGGCGTTCAAGCGGTC
>CALJZP010000153.1 GCA_937983545.1 uncultured Azonexus sp. | reverse complement strand
GTGGTTCCACTATCTCGGGATCGGCTTGATCTTCACCGGGATTTGGCTGACCATGAAACGATGATCGGACTGCTCGACAAGCTGCGTGGCCGGAAACCCCGCCGGATTCCCGACAATCTGTGGGCGGCGATCGTCGCCTCGATGCCTTTTCTCGAAATCCTCAGCACGGCCGAGCAGGCGCAGCTGAAGGAAATGGCCGAAGCCTTTCTCGGCAGCAAGGAGTTCAGCAGTGCGGGCGGTCTCGAGCTGACCGACGAGATCTACGTCTCGATCGCCGCCCAGGGCTGCCTGCCCATCCTCAAGCTGGGCCTGGGCGCCTACCGCGACTGGGTGGGCATCATCGTCTATCCCGATGAATTCGTCGTTCGCCGCCACATCGAGGATGAAAGCGGTGTCGTGCACGAGTACGACGACGTGCTGGCCGGCGAAGCCTGGGCGGGCGGCCCGCTGATCGTTTCCTGGCATGACGTGAAGATGGCCGGCGACGGCTACAACGTGGTCATCCACGAATTCGCCCACAAGCTGGACATGCTCAACGGCGACGCCGACGGCATGCCGGCGCTGCACAGCGGGATCGACGAAGACGAGTGGCGCGAGACCTTCCTGGCCGCCTACGACGACTTCTGCCGGCGCGTGGACAGCGGCGAGGACACGATCATCGATCCCTATGCCAGCGACAGTCCCGGGGAGTTCTTCGCCGTGCTGTCGGAAAGCTTCTTCGAATTGCCGGATGTCGTCGCCGAGGAATACCCGGCGCTCTACGAGCTCTTCCGGCGCTACTACCGTCAGGACCCGCTGGCGCGCCTGATGAAGGCATCAAGCGCGTCGAGCACCGCCGACTCCTGATCGCGCTGCGGCGAGTGGCCGCAGCGGGCCAGCTTGAGGAGTTGCGTGCCGGGTACGGCCTCGGCGATGGCCTCGATCTGCCGCATCGTCGCGTACTCGTCGTCTTCACCCTGGATGGCGAGCACCGGGCAACGGATGCGCGGCAGATAGTCCTCGATGTTCCAGTCGCGGAAAGCCGGGGACAGCCAGCAATCGTTCCAGTCGCTGAAGACGCGCTGCGGATCGCGGTGATATCGCCCCAGCTTGTGCGGCCAGTCGGTTTCCTCCCAGACTTTGCGTGCGGCACGGATGCCGGCCAGCGTTTCTTCCTCGACGAACTCGTGCGGCGCCATGACAGCGATGCCGCACGGCACCTCGGGAAAGGCTCCGGCAAAAATCAATGCGATGCTGCCGCCATCGCTATGACCGACCAGAAAGGGACGCTCGACACCCAGGGCTGCGATGAAGGCCGGCAACATGTCCTCGCCCTCGCGATGCATGTAACGCGGGGAGCGTGCATCCGGGTAAGGCTCGGAGCCGCCGTAGCCAGCCCGCGACCAGACGATGACCCTGCACCCCGTCCGGGCTGCGAGTTTTTCCGGAAAATGCCGCCACATGCTGATGCTGCCCAAACCCTCATGCAGCAGCAGCAAGGGCGGACGATCGGGCTGAACGGCAGGGTAATCGCGATATTCGAGTTTCAGGCCCTTGACGGTTATATGCTTCATGCGCTCAACAGAAAATCACGGACGACGCTGATCTGCTCATCCGATTGGAACATCGGGGCATGGCCGACCCCGGGAATTTCAGCCAGACGCGCGCACGGCCCGCGCGTTTCCATGCGTTGCCAGGTATCGCGCGTCAGCAAATCCGAAAGAGTCCCCCGGATTGCCATTGTCGGGCAGGCGATCAGGTCGTAAACCGGCCACAGGTCGATATCCTTGTCGACGAAAGCCGCCCGGAACGGTTCGGCAATACGCGGATCGTAGCGGAAGGCCCAGCGCCCGTCCGGACGTTGCAGCACGCTCGTTTCGGTCAGGTGATACCACTGCGCCTCGGTCAGTTCGCCAAAAGGCTGGCTGACGAACCTGACGTAGGCCAGCGCCTCGTCGAAGCTCGCCCAATCGGGATCGGTCCCGACATAGGTGGCGATGCGCTGCAGCGACTCGACGGTAATCAGCGGCCCGACATCGTTGAGAACCAGCTTGTGGATCGGTGTCCCTTCCTGGGCGGCCAGCGCCATGCCGATCAGGCCGCCCATCGACGTTCCGACCCAGTGCACGCTATCGACATTGAGCCGGGCAATCAGCGTCACCATGTCGGCAACGTACTGCGGGATGCCGTAGCCGGCCGGGTCGCGCAGACGGCCGCTGCGGCCGCGGCCGACCACATCGGGGCAGATCACGCGGTAATGTGCGGACATCGCCTCGGCCAGCGCATCGAAATCCCGCCCGTTGCGGGTCAGTCCATGAACGCAGACCAGCACGCGCGGATTGTCGCGGGCGCCCCACTCCGTATAGGCCATCCGGTGCAGCCCAGACGGCCCGATACATTGCACGGTTCGTTGTGTGAATTGCATAGCCACACCTCCTTCACCGGAAATGTATCACCGGCCGTGCCAATAGCGGCGACGTTCTTGCCGCCAGGCCGAAACCGACACGCCGTTCTCGCCCATGACCACGCGCAATGCGCCGTCCCGGTCGGTTCGCCAGATGCGCGTCCCGCGCTCCTCGTAGCGCCCGAGGACCTCAGGCTTGGGATGGCCGAATCGATTGCGATAGCCGACCGGAACGATCACCTGCTCCGCCCCGACCGCCTTGAGGAAGGCAGGCGTCGACGAAGTCTTCGAACCGTGGTGCGGAACCAGTGCAACGTCCGCACCCAGGCTGTCGGGATAACGGGCCAGCAGCGCCGCCTCGTCGGCGGCTTCGATATCGGAGGTCAGCAGCACACGCCGGCCGGCCGCCTCGATGCGCAACACGCACGACAGGTGGTTGGACTTGGCATCGGTCGCATACGCCTCCGCTGCCGGATGCATGACTTCGAAACCGACGCCGTCCCACGCCCAGCGCTGGCCGGCCACGCAGCGCCCGCCCAGGCTGCCGGCAATCGATGAGCTGACCTGCTCGACGGAGAGGGCCGACAAGACCGAGGCCGCTCCGCCCGAATGATCGGTGTCGCTGTGCGTCACCATCAGGGTATCGATCCGGGAAATCCCCTGCGCCCGCAGGTAGGGCACCACGACCCGCTGGCCGGCATCCGATTCGGCGCTGTACAGGGGCCCCGGATCGTAGATCAGGGTGTGCTCCCGGGTCCTGACCACGCTGGCCAGCCCCTGCCCGACATCGAGCACGCTCACCCAGGCTTCGCCGGTTGCCGGCTGGTCGACCGGCCAGAACACGGCCGGCACGAGCAACATGCCCCCCAGCCAACGACCGGGCACGCCGCGCGGCAGCAGACAGATCGCCACCCCCAGACCGGCGGCCGCCGCTGCCCAGACAGGCGGTGCCGGCGCCACCCAAACCGGCCACCCGGCACACCAGGCCAGAAAAACCATCAACCACCCCAGCACCAAGTGCGCCAGCGCGAGTATCGGCCACCACGGAATCACCGCGGCCAGCAGGGCCAACGGCGTCACCACGAAGCTGACGACCGGGATGGCGAGCGCATTGGCCAACGGCGAGACCAGCGAAAATTGCTGGAAGACCAGGAGCAGCACGGGCAGCGAAGCCAAGGTCGCCGCCCACTGGACGATTCCCCAACTGCGCAGCTTGTCCCGCCAGCCACGCAATTCGCCGACCTGCGCCGAACCCACATAAAGCAAAGCGCCAACGGCGCCGAAAGAAAGCCAGAAGCCTGCGGCCAGCGGTGCCCATGGGTCGATGACAACGACGACCAGCAGCGCCAGGGCCAGGATGCGGCTCGCCGCGACGATGCGCCCGGAGAACATCGCCAATCCGGCCACCATCAGCATGTAGAGGGTGCGCTGGGCGGGTACCGCAAAACCGGCCAGCAAGGCATAGACCAGGGCCGCCAGGCAGCCGGCCAGCAACCCCGCCTTCTGCGCCGGCCAGCGCAGGGCCAGGGCGGGAAGGCGGCGCCAGCCGAAAGACACCAGCCAACCGACCATGGCCGCCACCATGGTCACATGCAAGCCGCTGATCGACATCAGATGCGTCGTTCCGGTCCGGTTGAACGTCGTCCACAAATCCCCCTGTGGCTGTTGGTAAATATTAGCTGCGCCGACGTAAATTAAGTTGCGCTGGAAATATTAGCTGCGCTGTGCGCTTTCCTTCCGAGCGCCGCCCACTCGCCCGCACTCAAAAGCCCCCTGCCCCACAAGCCCTTCTTCCAGCGCAGCTAATATTTACCAATTCCCCTAGCATCCCCTTTGACCCACACCGCAACGCCCCCTCACGGATAAGCCGGTACTCAAATCGTTCAAAACTTAGGCAAAACAGGGCAAATATGGCTCTTTTTGTAAATTTAGCTGCGCTGACCATTCTAAATTTGAAAATTTAGTTGCCCTGGGAGCCCCTGGCGCCATGCCACCGACCGAAAACTAGGCCTGTGAATGTGCCCAAAGTGCCACTCAAGGTAAAATGCTCCCTCTTCAGGGCAAACCAGACGGAAACGCTGGGACGCAAAGCCATGGGCCTCACCTTAACGGTTGGTTGCCAGGTTGCACATCTACGAGCTGTAGTGGTTTGTCCTGTTTCACCTATAACAAGGAAACAGCATGGCAACCATCTCCTACACGTACGAGCCGCCCAAACCCGCCCTTGATAATGCACAGCGCGCATTCGAGGACGTGAGAATTGCTGGCGGTTACAACCCCGCCACAAATACGTTCTCCCCCCTGAAGCTCGACGACAAAAACATCTCATTCGGCGGCGACGACCGTCCTGTGGTTGATGGCTCCTCCATCTTTGACACCATTGCTGCGGCCTTAGAAGCTGGCATTGTCGATAATGAGCTGTGGCCAACTCAACTCTTCGCCAACGCCGAATCTTTCCAAGATTTCGTAATCTCACTGCGCGACTTCGAAGAGTGCTTCAAACTTCGGGACCCTTGGTGGAGTGCTTTGTGTGTCCTTTCCGGCAAAGGGCTCGATGACGAAGGCTTCTGCACGGCAGCAGACCTGGCTGAACGCCTCACTGAACGATTGGACGAACTACCCGAACAGTGGGCCTAAGCGCAAATAACCCAGCAAGCTTTAGGCATTACTTGCTGCACACTTAGCTTATTCGGCGAATCAGCCCTGCATTGTTCAGGTCTGATTCGCTTCTACCGGGATACGGAGTGGCTCATTGGCTGCTTAATTGAAGAACCCCGGCTTGCCGAAGAGAATGCTCCTCAAAGATTGATACAGACATCCCTTGCGACTGCCAGGTTTTCTGTCTCCTGTCCTTTGGCAAAAGCCACCACATAGCGAATCGTTAAGTTAGCGCCCAGCCCTGCGCTTCAACCAGAAGACAACCTCATCGACATCATCTGCATCCGAGAGCTGCTTCTCGAAGTCCGCACACATCGAAGCATCGACGAGCACCCGTTCGGCAAGCGCCAGATACTGCGCCAGTTCATCGTGGGAATGAATTTGTTTCATCGCGATTCGCAAAGCCAGCCGACTCGGAACGCAGTACCAGACGTCGTAGTAAAGGTCGACCAACCCTGGACGCGGCACAACCGGAAGCATTTCAGCTAGTAAGCGGACAAACTCAGGCTCGGGTCGGTAATCGATGAGATTTTCTAGCTCGGCTCGAACGTCCGGAGACTGAGCCGCTAGCCATGTGGGTATTGAATCGGACATTACAGTAGTGCATTTCGCGGGGAGCGTAGGATACCGCCGTAGTAGCGAACCACGGTGGCCAGAACGCCCTCGAGGTCTTGATGGCGAAGCACTTCAAGCATCGGCCTGCCTGCGGTACCACTGGGCTCACCATCATCAACAGCCGCTGAATGGCCACCTGCCATCAGCGCCCAACAAACGTGTGTAGCACCTGGATGCTGCGCTCGTAGGCCGGCAACGATGGCCTGGGCAGTTGCCCGGTCGGGTACAGGTTGGACGCAGCCAAGGAAGCGGCTTTTCTTGATGATGAGTTCGCTGACGACTGCGGAGGAAATACATTGGGCCATGGACCATAGGGTAAATCAGGGCAGGTTTGTACGCCAATTAACAGCCCGAAACGCTTCTGTCACGAGCCGATACACAGCATTACCTTTCATATGACATCCCTTGAGTAACCAGCCGCGTTATTCGGTACAAGGCGCTGCAAAAAGATGTCAGCACCGAATACCGAACAAACAACCTACCCATTCAGGAGATTCAAAATGCAAGTTTCCAAACTTATCGTTGCTCTGACCGTTGCTGCTGGTTTCGCTTCTGCTTCTTTCGCTCAAGGTACTGCCGCTACCCCGGCCGCAGCGCCGGCAGCCAAGGTAACCGCGCCGGCTCCGGCTGCCGCCGAGAAGAAGGTTGAAGCCCCGAAGGCGGCTGAACCTGCCAAGGTCGAAGCTGCGAAGACGGAAGCGCCCAAGGCTGATGCCAGCAAGCCAGTCGAAAAACATACCAAGGCCAAAGGCCACGAACACAAGTCTGAAAAGCACGAGAAGCATGAGAAGGCCGAAGTGAAGGCAGAAGCCAAGCCTGCCACCACCCCGGCACCGACCACCAAGTAAGTAGGTAGGTAGTACCCGAAACCCCTCGGCGTCAAAACCCGAGGGGTTTTGCTATTCTGGGGGCCATGTGCTCTCACTACGACCCGCAAACTGACCCGGCCCGGCTTCGCACCTATTTTGGTGTCGATGACCTGCCTTTGGGTTTAAAGCCCAGCCTTTGGCCGGGCTATCACGGACCATTTGTTCGCAAGCACGAATTTGCCGATGTCGGGGATGATGCAATGCCGTTCCGCGAGCTACTGGTAGGCTCATTCGGTCTCATCCCGCATTGGTCAAAGGACGCGACGATTGCGCGCCGCACCTACAACGCACGCTCGGAAACGGTCCATGAGAAGCCGAGCTATCGTGATGGATGGAGACTGGCCAGGCACTGCATCATTCCAGCTGAAGCCATCTTTGAGCCGGACTGGCGCTCAGGAAAAGCTGTGGCAACACGCATCACGCGAGCAGATGGAAAACCAATGGGCATCGCCGGATTGTGGGCTGCATGGCAGTCGCCACAAGGCGATGTAGTGCACAGCTATCCAGTGCCTGCAAGTCGTTCCGTCGAAGTGCATCAATCATGGGGGCCACCATGCTCAAATCTCGCTTGGAGATGTCGACAAGCAACTGCCCTGTGATTTCTTCGGACCCATCGATGATGGCCCTGACTTGAGCCATAGCAAAGAGCTTAATGGTTATGTCGACGATGCCTTGGGATAGGTCGTAGAGCAGGTTTGCTAGGTGCGGTCTGGTCTTCTCATCGATTGGTTTTTTAACCCAACTGTAGTTAAGCAGAGTCTGTACGACAACATCCCAGTCACTGGGGCCCGCATTACTGCCTTCCTCAGCAGGTGAATGTTTTTCGAAGCGTTCCCACAGCGGAACACCAAAGCCAACAGAGCGTCTGGCTTGGCGGCACTCAAGCGTAAGCAGTTTGCGAGCCTTGCTTGTGCCAACGAACAGAATTGGTACGCCGAGTTCATTGGATGCCGTTACAAGCAATGTCATCAGGGATTGGCGATTCTTGGGTGAGTTGCTTAGGTTCTGAACTTCATCGACGATGAGCAGCCCGACAGAGTGCATCAGTAACACCCGTGAAGCATGGCTCATCAGAGTCTCGGTACCGGCCTTTCCTGTTGCGTATTGCTCCATATATTCGGCGCCAGGAAGAAGCATGTCGACCTTGCGAAATATGGAGTGGGCCAAGCCCGCGACGCTCGCGCCGTCATACGGCATTTCGATGTGTAGGTAAGGAATTTGATAATAACCATACTCAACGTGATGGATGACCTGAGGTATGTAACTCAGATAGCGCTTCAAGCTGGTTGTTTTGCCCATACCCGACACCCCAATCAGCGCGGTGGAAATTTGGGGTATCACCGTTCCTTCGGTAATCAGCAAGTTCTTCTGATGAAGCCTTTTGTAAATCTCTTGCGACCGCACAGAATGTGGAATGCGACTCACGTATACTCTTGCGCGAGCCGCGATGATATTGAGTTCAGACGTCGAACCGCAAACAGTCATGCACAACTTTTCTTCCTATACGTGCACGTTTCTTTTGAGGGAATGTGCAGATGGAATGGATTTGTGGCGTGTCTTACACGACTACCGGCTTTTGCTTGCGGACAATCGATGGCAACCAAGACGAGCATGTGCGGCCAGTTAAAGAGCTTCAATCGGTGCTGGCCAATAATGGCAATCTCACCAAGATTCGGGGGAACACCTCGTTTGCTGATTGGCGAGAGCTATCGACTGCCGAGACTGATGACCTAGCAAAGGAGCTAGGTTTCCCTACTGGCTGCAACGGCCAGACCTTCTACGAATTCAAAGTTGAAGGCGAGCGCTACATCATCCCAGCGGGAGTTCTGATGTGCGCCATGTTTCGTCCATTCCACGGTATAGCTAAGTACCTCTTCGCACCACAGGGGTTGGACAACCTTTGTATCCCATATGGAAACTGCGAACAGCCGGAGCTGCTGTTCTTTGTTGGGGTGCGAGGCACGACGGGAATACAGACAAAAAAGGCCCAAGGCATTCTCAATAGCCTTTCTTGGATACATTGCTTTCCATCAGCAAGGAAAATGTGGTGCAGCGTGCTTGAGCAGACTAGCCAAGCTCGGCTCAATCTCAGGCTTCCTTCAGGTGCCATACAGTTCACTGGCAGTGGCAGGCTACTTAAACACGAAGCTATCTTGATTTCCGAGTTCCGCATCAAATTGCTGAAAACTCAGGAACTGCCATTTGAATCGTATTCTAGGCATACATCTGTCATTGAGTTTGAGCGCATCGCTCAAAAACCTGAGAAGCCAAAACAAGGTTGCGAACTCAAGAAGGACAGCTCAATTCCAGTACGAGAGAGCAATTGGGAAGTTACAGATGATGAGTGGCTTGCCCTCGAAAACATATTGGTTATACGTCGTAACTACGCCACGACAGAACGAGCGCGTCGATTTCTCAATCTAATTCTTCATAAGCTTTCTCAAGGGCTGTCTTGGGCAGATGTAACTGATTCTCCGCTTGAGGTGCGGGAGTGTTCGATGTGTCTATTCCGAATCAAAGCTGATGGCCGATGGGAAAAAATAATCGCGAAGTTGAACGAGCTGCGGACGTAGTGAGTAAACAGCTCAACAAAGGGACAGCAAGCTGGGCCCCCGCAATAACTATTCGATATTTATCAGATGCTTGGCATCACCAGAGCAACTTAATTTACAACTCGTCGAAACCGAACAGCACTCGCTAGCGCAACTTTTATTTATCAATGACGACGTCCTAAAAACTCAATATCATTGAAAATCAATAAGTTAAGCAAAACCGCCAGCGCAGCTAATATTTTCAAACAACCACCTGGACAGCTTTCTGGTCGCCTACCGCCAGGGCAACCAGAACGCCGGTGAAGGGATAGGCCGCCTCGGGAAGCATGCGTTCAAACGAATCGCGCACCGACTGGCGAAAACGCTCGACGACGTAGCCGGGGGACCACACCATCCCGGCCAGGCGTTGCGGCGGATTGGCGCGGATATAGCCGGTAGCGCGGAGGTTCCGTTCCAGCAGCCAGGCCTCGTAGTCGAACACACCCGGATTGGCATTGCCATGCGGGCGCTTGAGACGCACGGTGAACTGCCAGCGCTCGCCGGCGCGCAGAGGGGGCGGTTCGTCGGCTTCACCGGTGTGCCGCCCCCGGTACCAGGAAAGCATGATCCTGCCCGGAACAATTGCACCGGCCTGCGCGTCGGATACATCGAACGCGAAACGCGTGCCGCCGGCAAACGCCTGCGGCAGTCCGGCAACGATGCCGACCACGTCGATATCGCGCCCTTCCCATTCCGCGCCCAGTTGATCGGCCAGGCGGGTTTCGGCCCGCCATCCCGCCCAGGAGATTCCGATGGCGGCACAGGCCAGCAAGGTCAGTAGCCGTACGGGCCGGTTCCGCCAGAGCAGGCCGGGCAGCGCCAAGAGCAAGCCGGCGGCCAGCCAGGGCTCCCATCCCGGGAGTGTCGGCTGCAACTGCAGGCAGAGAATGCCGGCGGCAAAGGCGAGAATATTCAGGCGCATACCGCAATATTCAAGGAAACCCCGATTATCCGCCAGTCATATTCCCGCACCGGAAAGCAGGCCACGCACGCCAGTATTGTCCGGCCGGCTTATCCGGGATAATGAGGGCATGCGCCGCTATCTGAAAAAATACCTCCCCGACCACGAAACGATCCGCAACAACCCGTGGCTGCGGCCTTTCGCGTCGTCGCTGTTGCACCCGCGACTGTGGCACCTGAACCGCCATTCGGCTGCCGGCGCGGTTGCCGCCGGGCTGTTTTGCGGCCTCATTCCCGGGCCGCTGCAGATGGTCGGCGCGGCGGCATGCGCCCTGGTCTTTCGGGTCAACCTGCCGCTGGCCATGCTGGTCACGCTGTACACCAATCCGTTCACCATCGTGCCGCTTTACCTGGTGGCGTATCAGATCGGCCGGGCGACCATCGGGGAAAGCAACGGGTTCGTGGCTCCGCCCAATTTCGACGCGACGAATTTCATCGGATGGACCACCGCCATGCAAGAGTGGATGCTGGCTGCCGCCAAACCGCTTGGTATCGGCCTGATCCTGCTGGCCTGCGGGCTGGCCGTGGCGGGGTATTTCGCCACGCAGGCAGCGTGGCGGGTATGGCTGATCGCCGCCTGGCGGCGGCGTAAGACGATCAGGTCTTGAAACGGGCGATTGCGCTGGTCAGCGCATGAGCCAGGTTGCGCAGCGTCTCTGCCGTTTGAGCGTTGCCGGCAACGGCCACATTGTTTTCCTCGGCCATCTGCGCAATCCGTTCGACGCTCTGGGCAATTTCGGTGCTTGCCGCTGTCTGTTCGCGCAGGGCGACCGAAATTTCCGAGACGGCCTCCAGAACCTGGCGCGACTGCAGCTGTACCTGACCGATGGCTTCACCCGCCAGTTCCGCCTGATGCACGCCTTCGGCGACACGCCCGACGCCCTCCTTCATGCTCGACACGGCCGTTGCCGTACCGGACTGGATGGCGCCGATCATGCCCGAAATTTCCTGCGTCGACTTGGCAGTCCGCTCGGCCAGCTTGCGTACTTCGTCGGCCACGACGGCAAACCCACGGCCGGATTCGCCGGCGCGCGCTGCCTCGATGGCCGCATTGAGCGCCAGCAGGTTGGTCTGATCGGCGATTTCCTTGATGGTATCGACAATGGCGGAAATCTGCCCCGACTGCTGCCCCAGCGCCTCGACCGCCGCCGCCGACTGGTTGACCGTCTGGGCGATGGCCTGGATTTCGTTGACCACGGCGTTCACGATCCGTCCGCCTTCCGCCGCCACTTCGTCGGAACGACGCGAAAACTCCTGGGCATTCTGGGCATTCTTGGCAATGTGGTCGATGCCCACCGTCGTTTCCTCGACGGCAGCGGCCATGCTCGATGCGGAATCGCTCTGCGCCGCGCTGCTGGCCGAAATCTGCTGGCTTGACGATGCAACCTGCTCCGAGGCCTCGTTGATCCGTCGAACGTCGCCCTGAACTCCACCCAGCAAGGCGCGGAACGAAGCGGCCATATCGTTGAAATCCTTGCCGGCCGCATGCAGTTCGTCGGCACCATGATTGTCGAAGTCGACGGTCAGGTCGCCATCGGCAAGACGCCGGGCACCACGCGAAAAATTATGGACGCTGTTGATGACCGAGAAATAGGTCCCGATAGCCAGATAACCGACGATCAGCACCACCAGGATGGCAATGCCGAAATTGAAGGTGATTACCTGCTTTGCCTCATCGATACGCTTCTGCAGCTGCAACTCGAACTGCTGGATCAGCGTGTCGTGCATTACCCTGTAGCCCAGATCGATGACTTGGGTCACCTGATCGAAATAGGCTTGCGGCGGTGTCTCGAATTTTTCGCCGAGGATGTCGGCACGCACCAGGGCAAAAACCCGCTCCGCCCCGTCGGAAAAATCCTTGGCGGGTGCTGCCAGCGAAGTCTGCAGGGTCGGGGCATAACGCAGGACCTTCTCGACGTTGGCATTTTGTGCCTGCAGCGTTCCCGACATCTGGGCAAGTTGCGAAGCAATGTCGACACGCATCTGCGGCGTCAGCTCCTTCTTGGTCAGCACGCCCGTGCCGCGGGCCCGTGTGATGCCCAGCAATTCAAGAACAGCCGGCATCTTGGAGACGATGGTATCCATGAAATAGTAGGTATCCATGACCGGATCGAGGGTCATTTCGGTCTCGTCGGCAACGTCGACCATGAAGCGCAGTATCCTGGCCAGCATTTGCGAGTGGCGCTTGATGTTGTCCGCCGCCGCCCAGGTCAAGCCTTGCGAACGGATGTCGTCCCAATCCTGCCGAATCGTCTTCCAGGCCTGGCTTTCGCGCAATGCGGGCGACAGCGCGGCATCGACCGCCGCAAGGGCCTCGACGACCTCCTTTTCCTTGGCTGCCCGTTTGTCCTTCATCGCCTCGTTGCCGTTCAGGACACCCGACGACAAACCGCGGTGTTGCTGGGCGAACTGCGTCAACCGGTTCAAGGGCTTGATCATCTGCAAGCCTTCGAGTTCGTGACGAGCGGTCACGATATCCCGGTTGAGTGATGCAAACACCGAATAGAGCAGCACCACCACAACTACACCCACCGCTGCACCGAGCAACATGAATTTGCTGCGATAGCGAAGCTTGTTCATCAAGCCAAGCGCCGGCGAAAAAAGTGCTTGCATTCTCATACTCCCCAACAGACGGCCAAGGCAATCAATTTTACCAGATTTATGAGATTATGCCATATTACAGAAGAGTTGTAACTATGTGTCCAAGACCCCGTCATTCAATCGCAAGACACGATCCGCCCTGGCGGCCAGTTGCAGGTCATGGGTGACCAGTATCAGGCTCGTCCTTTGCTGATGAACACGCTCGATCAACAACCCGAACACAACCGATGCCGTATGACTATCCAGGTTGCCGGTTGGTTCATCGGCCAGCAAGCACGAAGGCTGGCTGACCAGTGCCCGGGCGATTGCCGCCCGCTGGCGTTCGCCGCCCGACAGTTCGCCCGGCCGATGTTCCAGGCGGTGCCCCAGCCCGACGGCAGCCAGCGTTTCCGCTGCCATCTCCAGCGCCGCCGCGCGCTTTTCGCGACGAATGAGCAAGGGCATGGCGACGTTTTCCAGTGCCGAAAACTCCGGCAACAGGTGATGAAACTGATACACGAAACCGAGGTGCCGGTTGCGCCAGTCGCCGCGCTGCACCTCGTTGAGTGACGAGAATTCCCGGCCCATCAGGGACACGTCGCCCGCCGTCGGCCGGTCCAGGCCGCCCAGCAGATGCAGCAAGGTACTCTTGCCCGAGCCAGATGCGCCAACGATGGCGACGGTTTCGCCCGGCATCACGCTGAGGTCGATGGCGGAAAGAACGGGTACTTCCAGGCCGCCGCCGCGAAACACCTTGGTAACGCCGCGGGCAATCAGGACGGGATCACTCATAGCGCAGGGCCTCCGCCGGATTGACGCGGGAAGCCCGCCAGCTGGGGTAGAGGGTGGCCAGCAAGGCGAGCACGAAGGCGATCAGCGTGACGCCCCAGACATCGCCCCACTGCAGATCGGACGGCAGGTCGGAAATGTAATAGACCTCCTTGGACAGGAAATGCACACCGAGCAGGCGCTCGATGAAGGGCACCACCACGTCGATATTCAGCGCCAGCG
>CALJZP010000152.1 GCA_937983545.1 uncultured Azonexus sp. | reverse complement strand
CTGGGCGGCAACGCCATCGAGGACGGCATCCACGTCCGTGTCTCGTCATACGCCCGTCATCACCCGAACGTGCAGATGTGCCGGGCCAAGGCGATTTCCACCTATGCGAACTCCATCCTGGCCGTGCGCGAGGCCCGGCGTGACGGCTACGATGAGGCACTGTTGCTGGACACGGAAGGCTATGTGGCGGAGGGATCGAGCGAGAACGTCTTCATTGTGCGAGACGGCGAGGTGTTGCAACCGGAAACCACCTCGGCGCTCGACGGCATCACCCGGCGCACGGTGGAAACGCTGGCCTGCGAGGCCGGCCTGACCGTGCGCGCCAAGCGCATCACCCGCGACGAGGTGTATTGCGCCGACGAGGTCTTCCTGACCGGCACGGCCGCCGAAATCACCCCGGTAATCGAGGTGGATCGCCGGCGCATCGGAACGGGCAAGCCCGGGCCGGTGACCCGCTTGCTGCAACAGCGTTACTTCGCCTGCGTCAGGGGCGAGGACGCCAGCCACGCTGCCTGGCTGACGGCCATCTGATGCCGCCCGGGGCTGCCCACACCGGCCCCGGGTCGGGTTTTCAGGCGCGACGCCGGAAGCCGCTCAGCATCTCCCACTGATGTGCACTCAAGCCCAGCAGGATGAGCGCCGTGCCGATCCACAGCCGGAGGCCGATCGTCTCGCCGTTGAACCAGTGCCCCAGGAACAGCGCAATTACCGGGGTTATCAACGTGATCAATGCGACTTTCGAGGTCTCGAGATGCTTGATCACGTAGTAGTACATGGCGAAGCCGATCACCGAACCGAAAATGCCGAGATAAGCGATGGCCGCCCCGGCACGCGGCGGCACGACGGCCGGCAACTGGCCGTCGCCGAGCCACCAGACCAGGCCGAAAAAAGGCAGGGAAACGCTCAACGTGCCGAGCGTTGTCGCCAGCGGCGGGCTGTCGTCGCCGATCTGCTTCAGCCACACCAGGCCGCCCGAGTAGATCGCCACGGCCGCCAGGATGGCCGCCAGTCCCAGCAGCGCAGAGGCATGCCCTAGGCTGTTGCCATGGATGAAGATGGTCGCCAAACCGGCTGCGCCGAGCAGCATGCCAAGCAATTTCATCGGGGTCAGCGAGCGCTCGCCGACGAATATCGCGCCAAGAATGGCAGCGGCGAGCGGCGACAAGCCGAAGAGGACCGAAATCAGGCCGGAATGGACGTAGCGTGCCCCCCAATAGGTCAGTACCATCGCCCCGAACAAAGCCAGGCCACCGACCAAGTAGGCGCGACGCGCCCGCGCATGCAGCGGAATGCGAATGCGCCACAGCGCAATGACCAGGCTGGCGACGACGACGCCAATCACCATGCGGGCGAGCACGGCCAGCGCAAAACCGATACCTTGCGTGCTCCACTGGATAGCCAGCGGGGTGGTGGACCAGATCACGATGATGCCGAGATAGGCGAGCGGGACGGACATACGATTCTCCGGTTCAGTTCACTGGTGGCGACGGGGGATGCAAGGCGGCGTGATGTTGATGCTCGTGCTCGATGAAGGCAGCGATCATGGCCCGCCAGGTAGCCTCGACCACATCGGGTTCGGCACCGTTTTCCAGCGCCAGCGCATTCACCCTGGCCAATACTTGGGCGACGCGCTGTGGCGCCGGAACCTCATCGGCCGTCTGCTTGAAAGCCGCAGCCTGGCGCACGTAGGCACCACGCTCGGCAATCAGCGCGACCAGCAGGCTGTCCACGCGGTCGATGTGGCGGCGAACCTCGGCCAGCGAGGTGCATTGAGTGACAGGATTCATGCTTGCTCCTTGGGAAACGGGATGGAATGACGGAAAACAAAAAGGCCGCGGGTTTCGATGCCGCGGCCTTTGGATGAAATCGGAATGAAGACGACTAATCCGCTGCGGACCCCGGACAAACGGCGATGCGCCATGCGCGCAGGATGCGGCCGGGCAGCAGGTGCAGGACAAAGGAGGAATGCAGTCGGTTCATTTCTTCATTTTGGCGGCATATTGTGCAGTGCGTCAAGCCGCCTTCACTCAGCGACGATAACGGCGGTGCCAAGTATCCCGAGGGAAGAATAGCCTGCCGCCATGGAAACGGCTTAATATTAGTCTTTTCTGATTCACAGGAGCCTGTCATGAAATTTCTCCTCCCCGCGACGCTGCTGATTGCCGCTTTGCCAAGCTTCGCCCAAGACATTGCCGCACTGACCGCCGATACGAAAAAGACCGTCCTGCCGGTCGTACCCAAAGTAGTCAATGCGATGCAGGATGCAGTCGCCAGCAAGGAGGTGGCCGGCGCCATTCCCGTCTGCAGGGAACAGGCTCCCGAACTGATCAAGGAAAAGCGCCAGGAAACCGGCTGGGACATCCGCCGCGTCAGCCTCAAGACGCGCAACGCCGAACGCGGCACGCCCGACCTCTGGGAAGCCCGCCAGCTGGCCGACTTCAACATCCGCGCGGCGAACGGGGAGAAGATTGACAGCCTTGAAAAAACGAAATCGTAACGGTCGACGGCAAGCCGGTACTGCGCTATGTGAAGGCGCTGCCCGTCGGCGATGTCTGCCTCAACTGCCACGGCCCGGCCGATACGCTCGATGCCGGACTGAAAAATGCGCTGACGACGACCTATCCACACGATCAGGCCACCGGCTACGTAAAGGGGCAGATTCGCGGCGCACTGACGGTCAAGCGCCCGCTGTAGCATCCCTGCACGCACACCGGCACCTCACAGGCGCACCAACGTGACAATGCGGCGACATGCCCGGGGCAAAGCAATCTTGGGCATGTCGCCACATGTGACCGGAGAGTGCGCACGAGCAGATGCATCCTCATGCGCTATCGCCCTCTCGATACCAGGCCGATATTGATCATCTTGCTGGTCACGCCACGAACGGCTCAACCGCCCAGCCCTATCTGCCGAACAACGGGCAAGTCGATCAGGCAAACGTGCTGACTCTCCTGCCGCGCTAAACCTGGCGCACCGGGGTGGCTGAGGAACGCAAAATATTACCTTGCCAAACGCATCCATCGCGCCATGGACATATTTTTGCCAGGAAAGTATCTTTTCGCTCGCATATTTTTCCCCAAGTCGCTTTCCGATCGACTTTCCACAACAAAAGAGACTTCTCTTGATGAATTTCTTCCACAACGCCGCCAGCCCCGCCGAACGAATCCTACTGGCGATCATCATGGTCGCTGGCATCATCGCCTGTGGCTGGGCTCTCGCCCATATTGCTACCGGCATCCTGACCGGGATCGGCCTGATGGTCGCCGTTGCCTCAACGGGATTTGCCACAGCTGGCGTGGTAGCCAGCTGGATGCCGGCCGCCACCAGCATCGGGGTCGCAGCTGGCGGGGCTAGCCTGTGCGTTTTGGTGGTCGGCAAGGTGATCGAGTCGGGGAAAAAGCAACCATATGAATGGAGCCTGCCGGCACTGACCGCCTTGGCCGTATTTTTTGTCGACATGACAAAAGAAATTGCCTTTTCCACACAACTGGAAAGAGCCACTTTCGCTATCGCCACGGCCTTACTCACGCTGGTCAGCGGTTTCCTGCTGATGCAACCCAAATGGGGCGTCAAGGCAATCGGCTTTTTGCTCCCTTTCTTTCCGGTTTTGATCGTTGTGGTCGTCTACCTGCAGGATAAACAAGTCGAAAACCTGTTAAACGACATACTCGCAGCTGGCACCATGGGTGCAATAGGACTGGTCGGTACCATCGTCATCGCGCTCATTACCGGTATTCTGGGGCTGATGTTGAGTGACAAATCCCGCTGATCGACGTGTACCAAACACTCTCGAGAATGTGGCCAATACCACCCAAGATAGCCATAGCGGACTGAAAGGCAGGCGGCCGGTTACCTGAATCCGGCAATATCGGCGCGTATCGATCGGAGATTGCATGCCATGTGCAAAATATGCATTGACACTCTGTAATTCAGAGCTATAAACTCTGCAATATAGAGTTAATTAATCTACAAGGTCATGACCGCTCCAGCCCAGCAACTCGCCGCCATTCAATCGATGCTTGCCGCCGGCCATCGCAACCTGCGCATCGAGCGGCACAGCCTGCCCCTGTGGGGCATTCCAGCCGGCCTGCTATGGGCACTGTCGGAATTCATCCTGACGCCAGAACAATTGCCCGACCTGACCCAACGTGCGCTCGCCTGGCTCATACTGATGGCAACCGTGCTGGCCACCATCGGTATACTCGACTGGTATTGGACGCGGCAGACCAAAGCGGCGCGCGACGAGGCCTGGTCTTTCATCCATCGCCAGGTAATCAAGGTCTGGTGGCTGATGATGGGCTTGGCCGCGCTGGCCACCTTCGCCATGTTTTTCTACGGCGGAGGTTACATGGTGTGTGCCGTCTGGCTGGTCTGCCTGGGTATCGGCCTGTATGTGCACGGTTTGTTTTCCGAAGAATTGCTGGAGTGGGCAGGCCTGCTTGCCATGCTGATCGGGATCGGCGGGCTGGTCGCTCAGTTCCCTTACGAAACCATGCGCTGGATTGCCGCCGCCGTCTTCGGCATCGGCCTGCCGCTGCTGGGCCTGATGCTGGACCAGGGTCGGCATCGCCCTGCCTTGTTCCGCCTCGGTCAGATGTTGCTTTGGCTTTCGGTTGTATTGATCGGCCCGCTGCTCATCGAAACGGCCGCCCATCGCGATGGAATTCCCGACACCCGGGCAGTACCGCTTGCCGAATTTCGGGCTGACTCGCAGGCCCGGGACGGTAGCCATATTGTTGCCATTCCGGCCGGCACCGCCATTCCGATCGAGCTGGAACTGGGTGGCGACCTGTTCATCGGCAATGCCGGCAAATCCAGCCTGACGCTGAATACTGCGCAAGGCATCGAACTGCTCGTACGCGAAGGGGAACTGACCGGCGACGTACGCCTGGCGGGCGGTGACTGGCAGCAGTCGCGCCGCGTACGCTGGATTTCCATTCCTTGGCTGAAAGCGACGCTAACGCCCGCCCAAGGTCCGCTCGTGACCGGCAGCCTGATAGTACAAATTGGCGCCCGCTGAATTCCTTTCCAATACTGGAGTCACTCATGAAAACCTTCCGTCCCGCCCTGCTTGTGGTCGTTACCCTCGCGCTCGGCGCCTGTGCCAACCTGTCCAGGCCTTCTGCTGCCGATATTGCCCGCCTGCCGGTCGTTGACTATGGCCAGAGCCCACCCGCCGACGAGTTTGTGCTGCGCTACCCGGCGGGTGCCAACCTGCCAGTGGTCACTCGCCTCGAAGGCTCGCTATTGGAAAAGGCCGAGCAGGCAACGCTGACGGTGCGCATCAAGCGCGATGTGTACGTCTATCGGGACCTCGCCAGCCTCGACGGAAAATCCTGGCAACCAGGCAATCTCGTAGTCGGCGGGCGTGTATGGATGACGCTGCCCGGCAACAAGGATCAAAAGCAGGATGCCGTCAGCGCCGGCGAAATTGGCGCCGAATTCAATCTGAAATAACAACCGCTCCTCCATGGAAGAACTCGATCCCCTGCTCCATCAGCCACTCCGCACGCAACTGGTAGCTTTCCTGGCGGGTGCGGGCGAACAGACCTTTTCTGATCTCAAGCGCCAACTCGCCGTATCGGATGGCAACCTGGACGCCCACCTGAAAAAACTGCTGGCCGCCGATTACGTTGCGGTGCGCAAGGAATCCGGAAACGGCCGGCCACAGTCATTTTTCATACTGACACCACAGGGTTTGGCGGCTCTCAATGACTACGTTCGCGCCCTGCAGCGCCTGCTACCACTGGCTGGTAGCGGCGACGGACTTCCCGAAGGATTTCCCGGCCGCACGCTTGCGACCGACTGAGCAAGGCCGGCTCCTCGTCGGGTTGGCGCTATCTCTGTCGTGCCACTTGTTGCTCTTCGGCCTGTCCGAGCACCCTCGGATAGCGCATGCTCCGCGCGCTGCA
This sequence comes from uncultured Azonexus sp., assembly GCA_937983545.1. GTDB lineage: Bacteria > Pseudomonadota > Gammaproteobacteria > Burkholderiales > Rhodocyclaceae > Azonexus. Next base: position 8,628 of record CALJZP010000152.1, on the reverse strand, counting down.
TTGCCGCTGATCATCGCTTTGCAACCAGAAACGACCACGGCTCAGGTATCGGAAACTGCCCGTCGAGGGACAGCCAGCTTCCCGGCCATGCCCCCACCTCAACGGCGGCCTACGCCATCCGCTGTCCGAACAGACGCCTCGATGAGGCCAGAGGAAGCGCACCAACCCGGATACGGAAACGGGGAGTCCCGCTTTCCGGATGCCGCTGGCTTGCTCGATGCCGCCCGGCGACAACTCGACGGTGAAAGCCGCAGGCGAATGCTCGACCCAATGTTTTCGCCTCCCCAAGTACCTACTCGCCCGCATCGGACAGATGCGTTGGAACGCGCCTTGGGGCCAGGCATGCCGCGTGTCGAACAATTGGCGGACGGCACGGTTCGCGTCACCGGCGCAAATGGTCGCCAATACTGCCTTCAGCCGACGCCTGAGGTAGTAGCTCGCGGCCTGCCTCAAGCCCCCACCAGCACGCCGACGAATTGCCCGTAAACCAGCCTTCTGCACACTGTCCGAAACGGTATTTTTACCGTGATCCTGCGTTTATCGCCCCTAGCTCCGTGCCTTGCCGGCAAGGTACTCGAACAGCGCCGCAGCCGTCGGTCGCAGAGCGGCGCGTGAACGAACGCACAACTGCAGATCGCGCGGCGCCCAGGCGTCGGTGATCTCGACCGTCGCCACCCCCGGAGCGTTCCGGGGGACAGCCGAACGCGGCACCATGCCGATGCCGACGCCGGCCGCCACCATGCGCCAGACGGCGTTGAAGCTGCGCACCTGGATGCGCACATCGAGCCGGCTGCCGAGGCGGGCGGCGTGGTTCATCATGAAGGTATGGATGGCGCTGCCGGCATGCAGGCAAACGAAGGGTTCGGCCAGTACGTCGGCGAAGGCGAGCGCCGCCTGCCCGGCCAGCGGATGCGCGGCGGGAACGATCAAGACCAGGCGGTCGCGTCGATAGGGCTGATTTTCGAGGCCGGCCAAGCTGCCTTCGGCGGCCACCACCCCGAGCTCCACCTGGCCGGTGGCGACCGCCTGGATGATGGCCGGGCTCGGTTGCTCCTCGAGGCTGATGCGCACCTGCGGGTGCTCGCGCAGGAAATCGCCCAGGTCTTCCGGCAGAAAGCAGTTGATGGCATTGGTGTTGGCAAACACCGTCACCTGACGGAGCAGGCCGCTGGCGTAGGGCGCCAGGTCGGCATGCATCTGTTCGAGCTGGGCAAAGACCTGACGGGCGTGGCGGAGGAGGGATTCGCCGGCCGCGGTCGGGGTCAGGCCGCGCGCATGACGGGCGAAGAGAGGCACGCCGAGAACCGCTTCGAGCTGCGTCAGGCGGTGGCTGGCCGAGGAGGGCGCGAGATGGACCAGCTCGGCGGCACGGGTCAGGCTGCCCGAATCGGCAATGGCCGCCACCAACCTCAGGTCGGGTAGGTCGTAGCGCATGGTTTCGTCCCCATCGAATGCTGGCTTTGAATAATACCAATTGTCGGTGCGTGAGCCGGCGGTTTTAATAGGAAGACACCATTTCACCCCGGGAACAACTTTGGAAAAATCGAACGCTTACGGTGCTGGCCTGGCGCTGATCGCGGCACTCGGTTTTTCACTGAAGGCCATCTTCATCAAGCTGGCCTACCCCTACGGGGTCGACCCGATCACCCTGCTTGCCCTGCGCATGGGCTTCGCACTACCGATTTTCCTGTGGGTCGGGCTGGCCGGCCAGAAGGCTGGCGGAAGCCTGACACGCGACGACTGGGTCAAGCTCGCCCTGCTCGGCTGCCTCGGCTACTACGGCGCCAGCATCCTCGACTTCTGGGGACTGGAATACATCTCGGCCGGGCTCGAACGCCTGATCCTGTTCACCTACCCGACGCTGACCATCCTGATCGGCGTCCTGTTTCAGGGCAAGCCATTCACCCGTCGCGAAGGGATTGCGGTAGCGCTGTGCTACACCGGCATCGGCTTGGCCTTCGTGCATGACCTCAACTTCGGCGATACGCGCAGCGTATTGATCGGAGGCGGACTGGTCTTCGGCTCCAGCGTTTCCTATGCGCTGTACCTGTCGGGCAGCGGGCCGATGATCGCCCGCTTGGGGGCCATGCGCTTCTCGGCACTGGCCATGCTGATGTCGTCGGCCGTCACGCTGCTGCATTTCATGATCGCCCAGCCGTTCTCGGCGTTCATCCAGCCCTTGCCGGTCTACGGATGGGGATTGGCCATGGCCCTCTTTTCGACCGTCGTACCGGTCTTCGCCCAATCGGCGGCGATCCGCCGCATCGGCGCCGGGCGCGCCGCGCTGTTCGGCATGGTCGGCCCCATCCTGACGATCGGCGTCGCCTGGTGGCTGCTCGGCGAGCACATTTCCACCGCGCAGACCGCGGGCGCTGTCTTTGTCGTCATCGGCATCCTGATCGTCAGCCGCAAGTAATTGCTTCGGTTAGAATCCGGAGCATGATCGGCATTCTTCTCATCACGCATGGAAGCTATGGCGAGGCGCTCGTCCAGAACGCCTGCCACGTGCTGAACAAGCGCCCGCTGCAGCTGAACCAGCTTGGTGTCTCCGCGCAGGACGACCCGCTGGACCTGTTGCCGCTGGCCCGCCAGATGCTGAATCTGGTCGACAACGGCAAAGGGGTGCTGGTGCTGACCGACGTGTTCGGCGCCTCGCCAGCCAACCTCGCCCTCAAGCTGCTCGAACCGGGCCGCATCGAGGGCCTGACCGGCGTCAACCTGCCGATGCTGCTGCGTGCCCTGAACTATCGCGACAGGGACATGGAGACCCTGCTCACCCGCGCCCGCGATGGCGGCCGCGATGGCATCCTCAACATGCAAAACCATTAACCGGAAACGATTCATGCTGACCCAGGAAACCGAAATCATCAACAAGCTTGGCCTGCACGCCCGCGCCTCCGCCAAGCTGACCCAGCTTGCCGGCAAGTACAAGTGCGAGGTGTGGATGAGCAAGGGCGCGCGCCGCATCAACGCCAAGAGCATCATGGGCGTCATGATGCTGGCCGCCGGCAAGGGCTCGAAAGTGACCCTCGAAACCGACGGCGCCGACGAAGCCGAGGCGATGGAAGCGCTGCTCGCGCTGATCGCCGACTACTTCGGCGAAGGAGAATAAGCCACATGAGCTTCACGCTACACGGCCTGGGCGTTTCCGGCGGCATCGCCATCGGGCGAGCCATGCTGATGTCGCACGCCACCCTGGAGGTGGCCCACCTGACACTGGCTCCGCGCCTGATCGACAAGGAAATCGAGCGCTTCGACGCCGCCATCAAGGCCGTCAAGGACGAGCTGATCCTGATGAAGGAAAACACCGAGCACGCCCCGGCCGAGCTCAACGCCTTCATCGACATCCACACCATGTTCCTGGAAGACCCGGAGCTGGCCGAGAAGCCGCGCGACATCATCCGCGAGCGGCGCTGCAATGCCGAATGGGCGTTGGTCCAGCAGATGGAGCACCTGGTCGACCAGTTCGACCAGTTCGAGGACACCTACCTGCGCGAACGCAAGTTCGACGTGGTGCAGGTCGTCGAGCGGGTGGTCAAGGAACTGCTCGGCCACCCCGGCCGTGCCGCGCTGAAGAACGCCAAGAAGTCGAAGGAAGAGAGCCTGATCGTCGTCGCCCACGACCTGTCGCCGGCCGACACCATCGCGTTCAAGGAGCACCGCTTCGCCTCCTTCATCACCGATGTCGGCGGCGCCACCTCGCATACCGCCATCCTCGCGCGCTCGATGGCGATTCCTGCCGTACTCGGCCTGGAAAACGCCCGCGGCCTGATCCGCGACGGCGAGCTGCTGATCGTCGACGGCCTGCGCGGTGTCGTCATCGTCAACCCGGACCAGCGCATCCTCGACGAGTACCAACTGCGCAGGGAACAGATCGAGCTCGAGAAATCCAAGCTCAAGCACCTGAAGACGGCCAAATCGGAGACGATCGACGGCGTTGAAGTGCAATTGTTCGCCAACATCGAACTGCCGGGCGACGTGCCGGTCGCCCTCGATTGCGGCGCCCAGGGCATCGGCCTGTTCCGTACCGAATTCCTCTTCCTCGACCGCGGCGACATGCCCGACGAGCAGGAGCAGTACGAGGCTTACAAGAAAGTGGTCAAGGGCATGGGCGGCCGGCCGGTCACCATCCGCACCTTCGACCTCGGCGCCGACAAGGACCTGAACCCGAACGCCAGCGCCGGCGACCGCGTGAAGACCAACCCGGCCCTCGGCCGTCGTGCCATCCGCCTGTCGCTGGCCGAACCGCGCATGTTCCAGACGCAGTTGCGCGCCATCCTGCGCGCCTCAAGGCACGGCCCGATCAAGCTGCTGATTCCGATGCTGGCGCATGCCCACGAAATCGACCAGACACTCGCAGCGCTCGAGCAGGCAAAATCCAGCCTGCGCGGCGAAAAGGTCGCCTTCGACGAGAACATCGAGGTCGGCGGCATGATCGAGATCCCGGCCGCCGCACTGGCCGTCGGGTTGTTCCTGCGCCGGCTCGACTTCCTCTCCATCGGCACCAACGACCTGATCCAGTACACGCTGGCCATCGACCGTACCGACGAACAGGTGGCCGCGCTCTACGACCCGCTGCACCCGGCGGTGCTGATGCTCATCGCCCATACGCTGGCCAGCGCCGAGAAGGTCAATATCCCGGTCTCGGTGTGCGGCGAAATGGCCGGCGATCCGGAACTGACCCGCCTGCTGCTCGGCATGGGTCTGCGCATCTTCTCGATGCACCCGTCGCAGATCCTGAAGGTCAAGCAACACGTGCTGAAATCGGACGTCAACGATCTCGCCCCCAACGTTCGAAAAATCCTGCGCCTGGACGAGCCGGGCAAGCTGCGCGAGGCGCTGGAAAAGCTCAACGGCTGAGCGCGGAACACTACCTTAAGGACTAAACAAAACGCCGTGCGACATTTTGTCGCGCGGCGTTTTGTCACATTCCCCACTCCCTGGCAAAGGCGGAGAATCGGACGCCGCTTGAATACAAATAAAACTAGGGAGAACCACATGGGCTATCAGCTCCGTCCATTGGCGACCGCCGTTGCGCTCGCCTGTACCGCCATGTCCTGGCAGCAGGCTTATGCCCAGACGACGCTGAACGAGGTCGTCGTCAATGCCGGCAAGATTCGCGATGCGGCCACGCCGCAACAGATCGGCTCGGCGGAAATCGCCGCCCAGCACGCCATCACCCGCGACACCGCCGCGCTGCTGCGCGATGTGCCGGGCGTCAGCCTCTACGGCGCCGGCGGCGTCTCCAGCCTGCCGGCCATCCACGGCCTGGCCGACGATCGCCTGCGCATCACCGTCGACGGCATGGATTTCATCGCCTCCTGCCCCAACCACATGAACCCCCCGCTGTCTTATCTGGACCCGAGCAATGTCGCCAGGATCAAGGTCTTCGCAGGCATCGCGCCGGTCAGCGTGGGCGGCGACAGCATTGGTGGCGCCATCGTCGCCGAAACCGCGCCGCCGCAGTTTGCGGCACCGGGGCAGGGCACCCTGGCCAAGGGCGAGATCGGCGCCTTCACCCGCAGCAACAACAACGCCGTCGGCGGCAACGTGGCGGCCACGCTGGCTACCGAAAGCCTCAGCATCAGCTACACCGGGGCGCTGGCCAAGGCCGACAATTACAAGGCAGGCGGCAATTTCCGGCAAAACACGGCGACCGGCCGCATCGGCCACAGCGTGGCCCTCGACGAAGTCGGATCGACCGCCTACGAGAGCCGCACGCATACCCTTGGGTTCGCCCTGCGCGGCGGCAACCACCTGGTCGAAGCCAAGTTCGGCTATCAGGATGTGCCCTACCAGCTCTACCCCAACCAGCGCATGGACATGCTCGACAATGAGCAGAAGCGCGTCAATCTGCGCTATCTGGGCCAATTCGACTGGGGTCAGTTCGAAGTGCGCGCCTACCATGAGCGTGTCGACCATTTCATGGATTTCGGCGCCGACAAGCGAATCTGGTACGGCGCCTCGTCGGGCGCTTCGACCTCGGTGAACGGTTCGCCGTGTTCGCCGATCAGCAACACCTGCGCCTACGGCATGCCGATGTACTCGGCCGGCCGGACCACCGGGATCAACCTCAAGGGCGATATCGAACTGGGGCAGGGCGACCTGCTGCGTCTGGGCGCCATCTACCAGCATTACACGCTGAACGACTGGTGGCCTCCATCCGGTTCCGGCATGTGGCCGGGCACCTTTGACAACATCAACAACGGCAAGCGCAACCGCATGGGCATCTTCTCCGAATGGGAGAAGCGCTTCGGGCCGCAATGGACCACCCTGCTCGGCGCCCGTTACGAGCGGGTCGAAACCGATGCCGGCAACGTCCACGGCTACGGTACGGCCATGGGCAACCAGCTGGTCGACACTGCCGCCTTCAACAACCGCAGCCACAGCCGTACCGACAACAACGTCGACCTCACCGCGCTGGCCCGCTATACCCCCAGCCAGAGCGCCGACATCGAGTTCGGCCTGGCCCGCAAGGTCCGCTCACCCAACCTGTACGAGCGCTACACGTGGTCCACCTGGAGCATGGCGGCGGTCATGAACAACTTCGTCGGCGATGGCAACGGCTACATCGGCAATATGGACCTGAAGCCGGAAACGGCCTACACCGCCTCCTTCACCTTCGACTGGCACGCCGCCGACCGTCGCTGGGAACTCAAGGCCACGCCGTACTACACCTACGTCGATGACTACATCGACGCCGTCCGCTGCACCGCCGGATCGGCCTGCACGGCAGCCAACAACAATACGCGCAACCAATTCGTGGTGCTGCAGTACGCCAACCAGTCCGCACGCCTGTACGGCCTCGACCTCTCCGGCCGCGCCCCGCTGGCCCGGACCGGTTTTGGCGAATTCGGGGTCAAGGGCCTGGTCAATTACACCCGCGGCGAAAATCGCGATACCGGCGACAACCTGTACAACATCATGCCGCTCAACGGTAAATTCAGCCTGACCCACCAGTCGGGCGGCTGGGCCAACGCCATCGAGTTCGTCGGCGTCCAGGGCAAGCACGACGTATCGGGAGTTCGCAACGAAATCGCCACGGCCGGTTACAGCCTGACCCACTTGCGCGGCAGTTATTCGTGGAAGAACGTTCGCGTCGATTTCGGCGTCGAAAACCTCTTCGACCGCTACTACGCCCTGCCGACCGGCGGTGCCTATATCGGCCAGGGCCGGACGATGAGCCTCAACCCCGCCGACGGCACAATGCCATGGGGCATCGCCGTACCGGGCATGGGCCGCTCCTTCTATGCCGGCTTCAACCTGAAGTTCTAAGCCCGAGCCAGCACCGAACAGCCCCGGCCCACGACCGGGGCTTTTTGCCATCCATGCCGGAGATTCGCCGATGTCACGCCAGCCCCGCAAGACCGATCCCGGAGCCGAAATCCACGCAGCCGGGAGTGAAGGCAAGGCCTGGCGACTGACCGAAGGGGTCGTCCGTTTCGACAGCATTGCGGCGGACGGACATGGCAGCTTTGCCAGTCTGGCCATCGCCGGCGACCTCATCGGCTGCGAAACGCTGCTCTTCGGCTGCTACACCTTCCGGGCCACGGCCCTGACACACTGCCGCCTCGACCCTTGGCCGGAAGGCGGCGTGGCCGACAAGTCGGCCTTGCTCGCATCGCTGAACCGGATACAACAGCGGGCCGCCGATCTGGTCGCGCTGCGCGGCGGCCAGGCAAGCGAGCGCGTTCTCGGCCTCATCCGCCTGCTCACCGACCGGAGCGGCCGCGTCATACTTCCCGCGCGCCAGGACATCGCAGACATCACCGACCTGCGCTTCGAAACCATCTCCCGCATCGTCAAGCAACTCGAACGCGATCAGATCATCCGCTCGATACGCCTCGACGGCGTACACGCCACGCGCAGCTTTGCGCTGATACGCCCCGCGCTAGCGGGCCGGTTCGGTTAGAAAAGCGATCTTGACGATGCTGGCCCGCTGGGCCGCCGCCATCACGTCGGCCACTTTCTCGTAAGCCACCTTGCGGTCGGCACGCAGGTGCAATTCGGGCTGCCGGCCGCTGGCGGCAGCGAAACGGCCATCCAACGCATCACGGGCAACCGGCTCGCCATTCCAGAAAATCCGCCCGTCGATATCGATCGCCAGCTGGATCACCTCCGGCTTGTCATCCAGCTTGGTGGCCGAGACCTGTGGCAGGTCGATCGGCACTGCCTGGTGAAACAGCGGTGCCGTGATGATGAAGATGACCAGCAGCACGAGCATCACATCCACCAGTGGGGTAGTGTTGATTTCGGCCATCGGCTGGCCGGTTCCGCCCTCGTCGAAGCTCCCGAAAGCCATGATCAAACTACCTGTTTGACGCGCGCGGCAGCGATGTCGACGAGCTGCGTATTGCCGCCGACCCGGACGCCGGTTGTCAGATAGGCGTGCAGGTCGTGGGCGAAGCCGTCAAGTTGCACTGCAAGAAGCCGGTTCGAACGGGTGAAGGCGTTATAGGCCAGTACGGCGGGAATGGCGACGAAGAGTCCGGCCGCCGTCATGATCAGGGCCTCGCCGACCGGGCCGGCCACCTTGTCGAGGACCACCTGGGTTGCGCCGGAAAGCCCGACCAGGGCGTGATAAATACCCCAGACGGTCCCGAACAGGCCGATGAACGGTGCTGTCGA
>CALJZP010000151.1 GCA_937983545.1 uncultured Azonexus sp. | reverse complement strand
AGCGCGCAGGGCGCGCGATGGCACATGGCGCGGCCGGAGTTCGTAACTCTGGAATGCTGCGGTCGACGGCCAACCGGGAGCGATGTTCAGGGCACCGGCGCAGGCTGGCGCGCCAGTTGCAGGAGCAAGGTTTGCATAACGCCCGTTATGCGGGGAGCGTAGCGACCGGACAGGCGCCGCGCAGGGAGCGTGCGACCGGAGCGAGCGCCTGCGCATAATGCGGCGTTATGTAGGCCGCAGCGAGGGCAAGCGGCGTGACAGCCGGACAGTACGCGCGGGGTTGCCGGCGTAGCCGCTGGAGCCATGAGCCAGCCTTACCGGCTGATGGCGGAAGCGGCGGAAAGTGGCGACTGCCGCGATTTTTTGCAAGTAGCCGTGGTGACCGGGCAGCGCTTGCCGAACGCGACAAAGCCGTGGCGCGGCTTTATGCGCGACGGCGTGGTGGAGCACGCGACGCGGTAGCGACGGCGCGGGGCTTGCGGGGTTGTTGCAAGCCCCGTGACGGAGCGGTCCAAGCCCAGCATCAGTGCGACAAAACTTCCTTCCCGGTGCCCAGGCGGATACAATCACAGCTTGCCATGCCAGATCAAACAGCCCCCACCTCTTTTTCCTTCCATATCGAAGGCGGTACCGCAAACAACCATGCTGTGCCGGCGGCTGTATTGGTCCAAATCTTGGAAAACGCCCAGAGAGCATTTGAGCTGATCGGCGTTCACGTCGAGGGACGTGGCATCAAGGAACGCGCCCGCGTTTCGGCTGCAACAAGCCAGCGATTTCAACTCGTCTGCCAACTCCCCGAATCGGGCAGTTATGCCATGCCGGTCACGGTCGGCGGTGCCGGCGAGTTGTTCTCGGTGGACTTGGCCAACAAGGCGTTTGGCATCTTTCGGGGAGTGATGGAAAAGGTCTCGGCGCGTAGCAGCACCGATTTGGCTACCGTTCTTCCTGATAACCGCATTTTGCGCCGCGTGCTGGAAGCGGTAAAAGGCATGGCCCCTCGCGCCGATGCCCAGTGGAAGCTGAGCCTGCATGATGCACACGATGCGGCATTCGCCACCTTCGACATCGAGACCATTCCCTTTGTCGAAGAAACCCTGGTTCCTGTCGAGCAGCGCGAAGCGGCCCGCGTGGTTACCGGCGAACTCAAGAGCATCGACTTTACCGAGCGGAAGGTCACCATCATTTACCCGCCCACCAACAAGGAACTGGCCTGCATCTACGAGGAAGCGGTCGAAGACCTGCTCTACGAGAAACGGCGCGACCTGATTCAGGTAACCGGGCGAGTGCTGCTGGACGACCAAGGTGCACCCAAGCAGATCATCGACGTTACCGACATCCGCGACCTCGATTTGTCGGCGCTGGTACTCGACACGGTGCGCCATGCTGGTCTTACCCTCAAGGCGGCCACCACGCTTTCCCTTGAACCGGTGCTGGACGAAACAAAGCAGCTCTTGTGCATTGAACAGGCCGACCTTGGGATTGATGTTTACGCCACGACGCGAGAAGCCGTTCTGGCCGAACTTCAGGAACAGATTTGGATGTTGTGGCAGGAATACGCGCAAGCCTCGGACGATGAACTGGACGCGCCAGCGCGCATACTCAAACAATCACTGCGTGCCCGCTTCAACGAGGTGCCGAATGCCCCGTAAGCAAGGCGATGTCGAAAAGAGTCTGGAAGCCAAGGGCTTTCAGCGCCCCAAGGGTGGCGACCACAACTATTTTTACTACTATTCCACGGCTGGCAAGAAAACCGCCGTATTCACCAAGACGAGCCATGGGGCACGTGAAATCGACGACAGCCTGCTGGGCCGGATGGCCAGACAGTGCAAGCTTACGCGAGGCGATTTTGATCGGCTGATCGACTGCCCGCTGGATCGGGATGGCTATGAAGCGAAACTGATCGAGCAAGGTCTCGTTGAGGCAGCGGCGACCTGATTGATGCGGCGCTTGCCGACGAGGTACAGCGTTTGAACAATTACCCGCCGGCAGCGTGCTGTCGGTACAAAGGGCCAGCAGAGTATGCTGGCCCTTTGCTTTGTGGGCTGGAGCTTCCCGCTACCTGCCAAACCCTTTTCCATCTCCAGCCAGAATCGCCGCCAACGCCTCCGGCTCCATCGGCGGATCAACCCGGTGAACTGCTGCATGGCAGTTGGCGCAAAGGGGAATCAGGTCATTTACGGGGTCGAGCTGGTAGCTGCCGCCCATCTTTGAAACGGGAACCCGGTGGTGCACTTCGATGTACCCGTGAGCCATCGGACCATAAACAGCGCCGAAATCAAAACCGCAGACCTTGCATCTTGAGCCGTGAGCAGCAATGCACGCTGCCCGATTGACCGGGCTTCGTTCATACCGATTCACCACGACCGTACTGCAAGCGCCTTCGGGCAATCCTGCCTCGAACAGCGGGCTGCTTGACTCGTCTTCCTCCAATGGCAGCAGAACAAGCACTAATGCCAAACACGCGGCAGCAATGTTCTCTGCTCCGGCCTGAAGGCCCGCTTCATCTCCGGATGCGGCGTCTGTCAGCTTGCGGACGTTGAGCTCGAACTTGCTCCATGGCGGAGGCGGCAAGCCATTTTCCAGCGACACCACCGAACCGTTCACTTTCACGTTGATGCGATTGCCGATCGACTCGAATGACTGCGCGAGCGAAACGAACGGCTGGCTTGATGCTGGCGCCTTTTGCCCCATCGCGCGAACCAGTTCGCCGGCATAGGTGTCCGGGAAGAAATCCGCCTCAAGGCTTTTCCACCCAGTGGAAACCACGACGGCAAACCCGTTGGGCTCGGGAATATCCGTCGCCCGGACGCCATGCCGTGTCCCGCTGGCGGTCTGCACAGCACAGCCGGAAAGGGCGAGCCGGAAACGGGCAGCCAGAACGTCGGCCAGAGATTTTTCGTCAATGGGCATGGATGCCACCGCCTATCAAAGGTCGTCCTCTGCCGGGTCGGGCAAATCTTCCACCAGCCTGCGCAGGATTCGCGAAACCTCATACCGCATTTCCTCAAAGTTCCGCTTGTTGCTTTCGCTGACATTGCCGAGTTCTGCCGCGCAAAGCCCCCAGATCAGGGAATCCAGTCCCTGCACTGTCATGCCTGACTTTTTGTTCGGGATGTAGACCTTGTGATAGTACGGGTGGCCGGTGTTGATCCTGACCGCCTGGTTTCCGTCAATGAATGCCGGCTCCCAAAGCACGCCGTCCTGAAGGCTATCCACCGCCTGAACATGGCACTCCCCGCTGTTCTTCTGCTCGACCAGTTTGATCTTGAGCTTGGTGACGCCGTTCTTGTTGGAGATGGTCACATCTCCGGTGGCGCCATCAACCTCTTTCAGGGCGGCCGTCTTGAGGTTTTCCGCTTGGGCGTGAATGGCATTGTTGGACACCGCGTGAATCAGGGCGGCAGCTCCGGTAACGGTCGCGGCAACGCCCTTGCGATACCGCTCGGAACCTTCGCGGCGCGGCCCTTGCAGAAATTTCTGCATCCAATCGTACAGCGAATCGTCGAGCAGGATTCTGGACTTCTTGATATCGACCTGAAATGCGTCGTCCAGCTTGTGGTCGAATGAAAGCTCGATCCGGCACAGCGTCATGTGTGGTTCCTTGCTGTACATGTCGAGCCAGTCTGGCCCGTGAATCAGGCGGTTCTCGCGATAGACGTACAGGCCCTGCATGTCATTGGTGAGTCGGGCATCCTTGACTGCCGCTTGGTTTGCAAATTCGTCCTTGCGCGGGAGGATGAAGGCACGGACTGTAAATTCCGCTCGATCATTGTCGCCAATCTCGACCTTCTGCACCTTTTCGGCAATCGGCGTTTTGGTTTCCGATACGCAGTAAGGGTCCCAAGGCAAGACAGGTTCGCCGTTGATGCGGATGCTGACGTCTTGAGCCCGCTTGTCACTCTTGTCCAGAAACCGTTGATAGACCATTGAAACGTGAAACCGGAGGTCATCGACGTAGCGCTTGAGGGCATTTCGCGCTGCCTTGCCGTCTGGCACCGCGTATGCCTTGAGCAGGCGATCAACGCGCTCCCACAGGATTACAGTGCCTGTCTTTCCTTTGGCCACTGCATCGAGCAATTTGACCTCATCCGGAGTGGCCTCGACTAACTGAAGCTCCCAACGCTCGACCGTAGCAATGTGGTCAAGGTCCCAAGTTGCCTTGAGTACCTGGCCGCCATCTTTTCCTCGACTGATGGCTGACAACCGACGGCAAAAAGCAGTTGATGCCGTTTTCAGCCCAAGACCGAATTTCCCGAGGCTGGCCTGATCGGCTCGCCGCTTCGATCCGTAACGCATGGCATTGATAAGACCATCCCGGTCCATGCCGCAGCCGTCATCGGCAACGGATACCAATATCTGCCCACCAAAATCCATTGCAACGGCAACGTCGATATTGCGTGCCTTGGCAGCGATTGAGTTATCAATCACGTCGGCCATCGACGTGTTGAATTCATAACCTGTGTCCCTCAGCCCCTCAATGATTCTCTCCGGGTCGGGAGGTACGTCCAGGTAGGGCGATACAACGATGTTGTCAGCAGCCATCTGTCTTTTCCTTGTTCAAATCCGTATGACTTTCCATCCACCGGACAGCACGAGGACATCATCCTCGGTAATCTCCGGAATGTTCGAGCGCTTCAGTTCTACCCGAAGGCGCCCCTCCGCATCCTTCGACATCACCACCAGATCGCCAACCGCAGCATTGCGAGCCCGGAAGTATTTGGTCATGCAGGTCAGGCGGTATTCGTTTCGGGTGCCGCCGAAAAAACGGTTGTTGTAATAGATGAAGTTGAAGTCCCAGCGGGTAATTCCGTCCGGTTCGCGGAATGCCAGCGTTACGCGGGGGTTTTTCTCTCGGGGATTCAGGCCGGGAAAGAACGACAGAATTTCCCGCTCTTTGGGCACCAGAATGCCTGCCTGATGCCCTCCTGTTTCGCCTACGTCGTTTGCGCTCAACGTCTTGGTGATCTGTGCTGTATGTGTCATTCAAGAACTCCAAATCCGGATAGCGGGGAAATGCTCAATGCCTGCATCACCTCACTGGCTGTTGCATCCCCGCCGTGCCCGGTTGCCGCGTTCTCGGCGAGCCCCCGTTTGAGCCCGAGGCGGCCGACGACAACTTCTTCGACGCTATCCACGAAGAACATTTGATGAACGGTAACGGGACGCTGTTGTTTCCGTCGATACGCTCGCGCCGAGGCCTGATCTTCCAGTGCCGGGTTCCATTCCGGGTTGTA
>CALJZP010000150.1 GCA_937983545.1 uncultured Azonexus sp. | reverse complement strand
GCCGTCGTCGAGTCGGTCAAGGCCGCTGCCGACGTCTATGCCCCGATCGCCGGCACCGTCACCGAAGTGAACCAGGCTGCCGCCGACGCACCGGAATCGGTCAATGCCGACGCTTACGCCGCCTGGCTGTTCAAGATGACGCCGGACAACGTCGCCGACCTCGACAAGATGCTCGACGCCGCTGCTTACCAGGCCGCCGCCGACGCTGCCTAAGCAAGGACTGCCCATGCCGCTCAATCAACCGCTCTCCGAACTGGAACAGCACGACGAGTTCATCGGCCGCCACATCGGCCCGTGCGCCGCCGAAATGACCGCCATGCTGGCCACCATCGGTGCCGACAGCTTGGAACAGCTGATCGACCAGACCGTGCCGGCCGCCATCCGTCTGCCGGCCGACCTGCCGCTGCCGGCGCCGCGCCGCGAACACGAAGCACTGGCCGACCTCAAGGCCATGGCCAGCAAGAACGTGGTCAACAAGTCCTGCATCGGCATGGGCTATTACGACACGCTGACACCCAAGGTCATCCTGCGCAACGTCATGGAAAACCCGGGCTGGTACACCGCCTACACGCCCTACCAGGCCGAAATCGCCCAGGGCCGACTGGAAGCGCTGATGAACTTTCAGCAGATGGTCGTCGACCTGACCGGCCTGGAAATCGCCAACGCCTCGCTGCTCGATGAAGCGACCGCTGCCGCCGAGGCGATGACCATGGCGCGCCGCGTCTCGAAGTCCAAGTCCAACCGCTTCCTGGTCGATGCCGCCTGCTTCCCGCAGACCATCGATGTGGTCAAGACCCGCGCCGCCTACTTCGGCTTCGAACTGGTTATCGCCAACCTCGACGCCGCCAGGGATGAGGAATTTTTTGGCGCCCTGCTCCAGTATCCGAACGACAACGGCGAAGTCCGCGACCTGACCGACGTCATCGGCAACCTGAAGGCCAAGGGCGCGACAGTGGCCGTTGCCACCGACCTGATGGCCCTGGTCCTGCTCAAGTCCCCGGGCGCCATGGGCGCCGACATCGCGCTCGGCTCCAGCCAGCGCTTCGGCATCCCGATGGGCTTCGGCGGCCCGCACGCCGCCTTCTTCGCCACCCGCGAAGCCTTCGTCCGCTCGATGCCGGGCCGCATCATCGGCGTTTCCAAGGACGCCCGCGGCAACACCGCCTACCGGATGACGCTGCAGACCCGCGAGCAGCACATCCGCCGCGAGAAGGCCAACTCCAACATCTGTACCTCGCAGGTGCTGCTCGCCAACATGGCCGGCATGTACGCCGTCTATCACGGTTCCGAAGGCCTGCGCCTGATCGCCGGCCGCATCCACCGCCTGACCGCCATCCTCGCCGAAGGCCTGAAGCGTGCTGGCGTCAACCTGCTGACCAAGCAGTTCTACGACACCGTGCACTTCGACCTCGGCGCCCGTGCTGAAACGGTTTATAGCGACGCCCTGGCTGCCGGTTACAACCTGCGCCGCGTTTCGGCCGGCGTGCTCGGCATCTCGTTCGACGAAACGACGACCCGCGACGACGTGGCTACCTTGTTCAAGCTGATCGCCCAGGTCACGCTCGACATGGAAGTCATCGACGCCCAGGTAGCAGCCGACTCCGCACTGCCGGCAGCGCTGATCCGCTCCGACGCCGTGCTGCAGCACCCGGTGTTCAACACGCACCATACCGAGCACGAAATGCTGCGCTACCTGAAGTCGCTGCAGAACAAGGATCTGGCGCTCGACCACTCGATGATTTCGCTCGGCTCCTGCACCATGAAGCTGAACGCGACCAGCGAGATGATTCCGGTCACCTGGCCGGAGTTCGGCGGTCTGCACCCGTTCGCACCGCGCGATCAGGCAAGCGGCTATCTGGAAATGATCGCCAGCCTGACCGAATGGCTGAAAACCGTCACCGGCTTCGACGCCATCTGCATGCAGCCGAACTCCGGCGCGCAGGGCGAATACGCCGGCCTGGTCGCCATCGACCGTTACCACGCCAGCCGTGGCGAGGCGCATCGCAACGTCTGCCTGATTCCGAAGTCGGCGCACGGCACCAACCCGGCCACCGCCCAGATGGCCAACATGAAGGTTGTCGTCGTCGATTGCGACGAGAACGGCAACGTCGATGTCGCCGACCTCAAGGCCAAGGCCGAGGAACACAAGGACGATCTGGCCTGCCTGATGATCACCTACCCGTCGACGCACGGCGTGTTCGAGGAAGCAGTTCGCGAAATCTGCGCCATCGTGCATGCCAACGGCGGCCAGGTGTACATGGACGGTGCCAACCTCAACGCCCAGGTCGGCCTGACTTCGCCGGGTTTCATCGGCGCCGACGTCAGCCACATGAACCTGCACAAGACCTTCGCCATCCCGCACGGCGGCGGCGGGCCGGGCATGGGCCCGATCGGCCTGAAGGCGCATCTGGCCCCGTTCATGGCCGACCACGTCATCCAGCCGACCGGCGACGCCAACCGCGTCAATGCCGGCCAGGGTGCTGTCTCGGCGGCTCCGTTCGGCTCGGCCTCGATCCTGACCATCTCCTGGATGTATCTGGCCATGCTCGGCGGCGCCGGCGTCAAGAAGGCAACCCAGGTCGCCATCCTGAATGCCAACTACGTCGCCAAGCAGCTGAATGCGCACTATCCGGTGCTCTACGTCGGCAAGAACGGCCGCGTGGCACACGAGTGCATTCTCGACATCCGCCCGATCAAGGCCGCCACCGGCATCGCCGAGATCGACATCGCCAAGCGCCTGATGGACTACGGCTTCCACGCGCCGACGGTTTCCTTCCCGGTCGCCGGCACGATCATGGTCGAGCCGACGGAATCCGAATCGAAGGCCGAACTCGACCGCTTCATTGCGGCGATGATCAGCATTCGCGAGGAAATCCGCCAGATCGAGAACGGCGTCTGGTCGGCCGACAACAATCCGCTGAAGAATGCCCCGCATTCGCAGGCGGACGTCATCGATGGCGAATGGGCGCATCCGTACAGTCGTCAGCAAGCCGTCTTCCCGCTGCCCTGGGTAGCGGCCAACAAGTTCTGGCCGAGCGTCAATCGCATCGACGATGTGTACGGCGACCGCAACCTGAACTGCGCCTGCCCGCCGATGGAAGCCTACGCGAGCTGATGACCGTCGATCTCTCTGCCATCGCCAGGTGGCCCAACGTTCCCGCCTGTTACGACTGGTTGTCGCTCGACAGGCGGGGCGATTGGCGACTGCAGGGAGAGCGCATCACGCACCGTGGCCTGATCGATTTCATCAACCGCCAGTACGGGGTTGATGAATCGGGCAACTGGTTTCTGCAAAACGGGCCGCAGCGGGTCTATGTCAATCTGGCCTACACCCCGTGGGTTTTCCGCAGCGACGCCGGCGGACTGATCAGCCACACCGGAGAAGCGACCGGAGAAACGCTTGCTGCCTTGCTCGACGAGCACGGCAACGTCCTGCTCGAAACACCGCTCGGCGTCGGCCTGCTCGACGACCGCGACCTGGCCGGCTTTCTGTCAGCCTGCCGCGACCGGGACGGTAACCCCGCCGACGAGCGCCTCCTGGCCGATCTGATGCAGGGCCAGGAAAGCGGGGTATTCTGGAAGAGTCTCCCCCTCCAGCCTATACAAGCTGAAAGCGTAGCAACGCGCTACGCTTTCAACCCCACCCCCAAACCCTGACGCTCCTTCCGGGGTGGGCTCAGGGAACAACTAGCGCCCGACCGCCTTGACGCCAGCCGTGGCGACCTGCTCGTCCTGATCGGCGCGTACGCCGGAAACCCCCACCGCACCGATCACTTCTCCGTTGACGATGATCGGCACGCCGCCCTGCATGAAGACATACCCTTCAGCCGACAGCAAGGCTGTCCGCCCCTTGTTGATCGCCTCCTCAAGCGCAGCGCTCGGGCGACGGAACAGTGCCGCAGTTTTTGCCTTGCCAACGGCAATATCGACGCTGGGACGCTGGGTATTGTCGAGACGGTCGATACTCAGCGGATAGCCGGCATCGTCAACAACTGCAATCACCACATTCCAGTTATTCGCCTTGGCCTCGGCGGTTGCCGCCGCTACTGCCTTACGGGCCTCAGCCAGCGTCAGTGCCTTTTTATCCAGCAATTGCGCCTGGGCGGCAAAAGGCATCGCGAACAACAACGTGAGCGTGATCAGTTTGCGTAGATTCATTTATTGTCTCCAGGGATTGAAGCATCGGGTTAGTCATAGCGACCAAGACTGGGCGGCCAGCAGCCATCCCGGCTCGCCATGCACTATAGCGGGAAAGCCGCAGCGTCCCACCCCGGGAAAACCACTACCTATCCCGCGCCCGTCAGCTCATGCCCTGGGCTTGTCGCCAAGCGTGGATTTCCGGCAGGGAATTTTCGGCATCCTCATATAGCGCCGCATCGGCCTGCAGCAATAACTTGCGCTGCCTGGCGCTTAATTTCCGGGGAAAAATCGGCACCAGTTCGACCACCAGATCGCCCGCCTTGTGTTTGCCCCGGCCGGGATAGCCCTTGCCGGAAATCCGCAGCAGGCAAGATTCCGGGGAACCCGCCGCCAGCGAATAATCGAAAAGCCCCGTCAAGGACGGTAGTTCGATGGTACCCCCCGCCATCATGGCCACGGCACTGACCGGTATCGAGAATTGCAGGTCGCGGCCATCCAGCCGATACAACGGGTGAGATCGGATGACGAGCGTCAGGTAGAGATCGCCCGCCTGCCGCTCCGCATCGCCCGGCTCGCCCTGCCCGGCCAGCCGCAACTCGTCTCCCGGCAACATCCCTGGCGGGATCGTCATTTCGAGGCTGACATCGTCGGCATCGCGACCGCTGCCGTCGCACGCAGGACATATCCGCTCGGTAAACAGGCCGCGCCCGTTGCAATCGCCACAGCGCACCAGAACCCGATCGGCGTCGTGAACGCGGCCGCTGCCATGGCAGGCATCGCAAAACCGCGTTCTG
Source organism: uncultured Azonexus sp. (assembly GCA_937983545.1). Taxonomy (GTDB): domain Bacteria; phylum Pseudomonadota; class Gammaproteobacteria; order Burkholderiales; family Rhodocyclaceae; genus Azonexus. The sequence goes on along the minus strand of CALJZP010000150.1, from coordinate 4,921 downwards.
GACATGCCGGCCTCCCCGCTGCCATCGCAGGTCCCGCAAGGCTTGCCGCGTGAATAATGCACCGGCTTTCGGCAGCCTGCAGCCGCCTCCTCGAGACTGAGCTCGATATTCAGCCGAATGTCCGCTGCCCGCAGAATCGTCTGCTCCGGTTCCCCGGCGGCTTCTTCATGCTCCCTTGAATCCTCGTCGACAACCTCCGGATCGTCGGCCGTCATCAATTGCTCGTAGGCTGCGCTGATTTCCTTGAAGCGGTCGGTTGCGGCAGGATCGGCATTGCGGTCCGGATGCCAGCGCATGGCCAGCCGGCGATAGGCGCGTTTCCAGTCATCGGGACCGGAATCCCGCGCAACACCGAGTACATCGAAGGGATCGACTTCCATTGCCGACAGGCTCACACAGGAATCCTGCAAGATGCATGACAAGCAGCGAACAGGCGACGTTTCACGAAGATTTCAACCACGCTCGGCCAACTCATTCCACGTCGCGAAACGCGATCCCCTGCCGATCCTTGGCCGACAGCCGCGGGAGCCCTTCAAGCGGCCATGCAATGGCCAGATCGCTATCGTCCCAGGCGATGCAGCGTTCATGTTCGGGGGCATAGAACGCGGTCGTCTTGTACAAAAACTCGGCAGCGTCCGACAACACCAGAAATCCGTGGGCAAGCCCGGGGGGAACCCACATCTGCCGCTTGTTTTCGGCAGAAAGCCGCTGCCCGACCCATTGGCCGTAAGTGGCCGAGCCTTTGCGGATATCGACCACGACGTCAAAGACCTCGCCTTGTACAACGCGAACCAGTTTGCCTTGCGGCTGCTCGACCTGATAGTGAAGGCCGCGCAAGACGTGGCGAACCGAACGCGAATGGTTGTCCTGCACGAAATGCGCCCTGACGCCCGTCGTCTCAAAAAAAGACTTCTCGTTGTAGCTCTCGAAGAAAAAACCACGCTCATCGCCGAAGACTTTCGGCTCCAGCAACAAGACATCGGGGATGGCTGTCGGGACTGCGCGCATCAGAAGACACGCTCCTGAAGAAGCGACAGCAGATATTGGCCGTAGGGATTCTTGAGCATCGGTTGCGCCAGCGCTTCCAGTTGCCCTGCGTCGATCCACCCCTTGCGGTAGGCGATTTCTTCCGGGCAGGCCACCTTCAAGCCCTGCCGCTTCTCGATGGTCGCGATGAATTGCCCTGCTTCCAGCAAGCTCTCGTGCGTTCCGGTATCCAGCCAGGCATGGCCCCGCCCCATGACCTGAACCGTCAACTGCCGCCGCTCCAGATAGGCCCGATTGACATCGGTGATCTCGAGTTCGCCGCGTGCCGAAGGCTTCAGGTCGCGCGCGATGTCGAGTACCTGGTTGTCGTAAAAGTAAAGCCCGGTGATCGCATAGTTCGATTTCGGATTCCGTGGTTTCTCTTCCAGACTGAGCGCCTGGCCTGCCTTGTCGAATGCCACGACGCCATAGCGCTCCGGATCCTGCACGTGATAAGCGAAGACCGTTGCGCCAGCCTGTTGGGCACTGGCTGCCTCAAGGTCGTGGGCAAACTCGTGGCCGTAAAAAATGTTGTCGCCGAGAACCAGCGCGCAATCGTCATGGCCGACAAAATCCCGGCCAATGACGAATGCCTGGGCGATGCCATCGGGGGATGCCTGAACGGCATACGTCAGGCTCAGGCCCCAGCGGCTTCCATCGCCGAGCAATTGTTCAAAACGAGGTATGTCCTGCGGGGTCGAAATGACCAGGATATCCCGTATCCCCGCCAGCATCAGCGTACTCAGCGGGTAATAGATCATCGGCTTGTCGTGAATCGGCAGCAATTGCTTGGAAACCGCCAAGGTCACCGGATACAGACGGGTACCGGAGCCACCGGCCAGGATGATGCCTTTGCGCATGCTATTCCTTTCGCTCATGAAGCGTATTGCCGAACGATCCAGTCGCGATAGGCGCCGCTGGTCACGTTGGCGACCCATTCCCGGTGCGCGAGATACCACTGTACCGTCTGGCGTATCCCGCTCGCGAAAGTTTCCTGTGGCCGCCAGCCCAGTTCACGCTCGATCTTGCCGGCATCGATGGCATACCGTCGGTCGTGTCCCGGACGATCGGCCACATAGGTAATCAGGGAGGCATATGACTCGCCATCCCGGCGCGGACTCAATTCATCGAGCAGTTCGCACACCGTGCTCACGACATCGAGATTGGTCTGCTCGCTCCTGCCGCCGACATTATAGGTTTCGCCAACCGCACCCGCCTCGAGCACCCGGCGAATGGCGCTGCAGTGGTCCTTGACGTAGAGCCAGTCCCGAATCTGCAGCCCGTCGCCATAGACAGGCAAGGCCTTGCCTGCCAGGGCGTTGTGAATGACCAGCGGAATGAGCTTCTCCGGAAACTGGAAAGGCCCGTAATTGTTCGAGCAATTGGTCGTCAATACCGGAACGCCATAGGTCTGGCGATAGGCTCTGACCAGATGGTCGCTGGCCGCCTTGCTCGCCGAATATGGACTGTTCGGCTCGTAGCGAGTGTCTTCCCGGAACGCGGGCGCATCCGCCGCGAGCGAACCATAAACCTCGTCCGTCGAAACATGCAGGAAGCGGAAAGTCTCGCGCTCCTGCTTCGGCAGTCCGCTCCAATAAGCCCTGACTGCTTCCAGAAGCCTGAACGTACCGACAATATTGGTCTGAATGAAATCATCCGGCCCCTGGATACTGCGGTCGACATGGGATTCCGCCGCAAAATTCACAACGGCCCTGGGCTGATGCTCCGTCAGCAAACGACCGATCAGAGCCGAATCCCCGATATCGCCTTGCACGAAAACATGGCGCCCGTCCCCGTCCAGCGCAGCGAGGTTTTCCAGATTCCCCGCATAGGTCAGCTTGTCCACGTTGATGACCCGCTCGTCACGGTCAGCCAACCAGTCGAGAACGAAATTGCTGCCAATGAATCCGGCTCCGCCGGTTACCAGGATACTCATGTCGCTAGCCAATACAGGGATTGGGGGAATTATCGTTCAGCCACGCCCCTGCTGCCCAGCCCCCTCACGGATCAGCCGGCGAAGCTCCGCCACCTCGGCCTCCAGCGCGGCAACGCGAGCGCACAACGCGTCCATCTCTTCAACCGATCCGACAACGGCAGAGCTAGCCGCCGGAACGGCTTCGAGACTCGCCTGCCCGCTGAGCAAATGCATCCAGCGACTCTCGCGCGCTCCGGGCAAGCGAGGCAGCAGAACAACCAGCGGACCTTCGGTCCGGGACGCCAGCTCTTCCAGAAAGGCTTCGACGGACGATATGTCCGCGAAACGATGCAGGCGATCGCAATTCAGCCTCAATTCGCCCGCCGTCTGCGGACCGCGGAGCATCAGTACGGCAAGCAAGGCAGAAGCCTGAGAGGGCACGCCAAGCGCCTTTTCCAGCAGATGCTCGAAGCGACTGACCCGGCCGCCGCTCACTTCGCGCACCAGCCCCCGGTCTTTCAAGGCATCGAGGGCCACGAGCATTTCGGCCTCGCCCGCTTCGATCACCGGATTTCGGCTGGTTTTCTGGTTGCAACCGGACTGCAGGGCATTCAGCGAAAGCGGATAGGTATCGGGTACCGTGCGCTGCTTTTCCAGCAGCGTTCCGAGAATGCGGGTTTCAAGCAGCGTAAGTTCGGGCAGCGAATCGATCATGAGTGGTCCTGAGCATTGGCGGAATGCGTTGAGATGGCGTCCTTGCGTGACGCGTCGAGCAACCAGGCATGGTAAACCTTCAAGGCCACATGGGCATCATTGGCGGCATACAACATCTGGCGCTCGTCCAGATGCCGGCTGGCCCAGTTGCTGGTTCCGATTTTTTTCGACTTGACCAGTTTTTCTCCGAAATAGTGGGCCACCGCAACCTTGGCGCCTACCGTTCCACGATGCCCCGGGCCGCGCAGTATCTCGCCCAGATCGAGCAGGTTGTTCAATTCGATACCCATGCGTGACTTCAAGGCGCTGCGATCGTTACCCAAGCCGAAGCCAGCCTTGATGACATCCCGGCTTTCCAGCACGTCCCTCAAGACAGCATGCGTTGCCTCGCACCCCACTGGAAGGAGATAGACCTGCCGCTCCACGGCCAGTTGTACCAGATGTGGGCCGGTCGATATCTCACCCTTGCGAAAGGTGGGCTTGGACTCCGTATCGAAACCGACGACCGGTTCCGCAAGCAGGATAGCGCGCGCGGACAGCGCTTTGTCCGGGCTATCGACCACGGTGATTTCCGCCATCGAGACACCGCGATAAAACGGCAGTTCACTGTCGGCAATTTGACGACGACTGAGTATTACATCGCTCATCGCATCGCTTTCCGGCGACAAGCGTTCGACGCCCACAAATCCATCGCGGTATCCTTCGCACTTTCAAACAGCCGCCAGTGTATGGGATCACGCCACCAGCCCGGAATTTTTGCTCGACTTTCTGCTCGTCTATTCCGCAAACCGGAAGCACCCGGCGAATACGATCGCGCTCGGAGCTTGATCGCGGCGATCGACCGAGGGGGAATTCCCCTTAACGCTGCCCGAATCAATGCCATCGCCCGCGACCTCGGCCTGGAGATTTCGACACGGGCGCAACCCGACGAGACCATCCGGCGTATCCGTGCCGCCCTGGCCCGAGCACCGAAGCATGACTAGCAAGACCTGGTTTCTCTACATCATCGAATGCACGGATGGCAGCCTTTACACCGGTATCACCGTCGACGTCGAGGCACGCTACGCAGCCCACTGCAACGGCACCGGCGCCCGCTACACCCGCTCGCACCCACCGGCCCGCCTGGTCGGCTTCGAAACCCACCCTGACCGCTCCTCGGCCTCCAAGGCGGAATATCGAATCAAACGCCTGAGCTCCATCGAGAAACGCCGCTACGCTACGGTGCTGGCAACACAGCAGAAACCCTGAAAACAAAAAAGCGCCCCG
>CALJZP010000149.1 GCA_937983545.1 uncultured Azonexus sp. | reverse complement strand
GCCGAATCCTTCCCAGATCCTTCATGGTGATCATCTCCTAAAATCCTGCTCAAAAAATGAGCGGACGAGTTAATCACCCTGGTCAATTTTCAGCGCGCACAACCTCGCTTTTCTGGTCAGTTTTCAACGAGCGTCAACACTTTGACCATCATGGGCTTCGGCATCACACTGGCGCTGTACGCCCTTGGCGAGAAACTGTTCGTGCTGTCCGCCATGCCTCCCGCAGTGACAGAGCAGAGCAAACTAGCGCATGTCTGATTGAACCCCCTCCTCAGACCTCTCACAGCAACGAGTGAGGACTTTACCGGCGCTTCGTGCGCCGGTTTTTTTGGAGTAGTGATCATGGATACACGAGTTGCCGGAAGCACCTTCTGGCTCATCATGGCCCAGGCCTTTCTGCCCCCCGGTCGTCCGGAAGTGGCGGCGGCGTTCGTGGATGGCCTGGCCGAGGATTTGGCGGAACTGGCCTTACCCCTTGACCTCGATATTGCCAACGAACTCGCCGAGTTCTCGACCGCTGCCAGCGGCTTCATCGAGCCGCAATCCCTCCTGGTCGAATACAGCCGGGTATTCCTGCCGCCCAATGGACTCACCACGCTCAACGCCTCTCGTTATGTGGATGGCAGCATCAACGGCCCCTGCATGGATGCCCTGGAAAACGCCTATCTGGCCGCCGGGATAGAGCAACGCGACACCCTGCGCGACCTGAAGGACCATGTCGCCATGCAGATGGAGTGCATGGCCTGGCTGATCGGACAAGACGAGAGCGAGCAACGCCTCTCGGCGGATGATTTTGCCCAGATTTGCCTGGTCGGCGCTCTGCCTCGATTTGCTGCGGCACTCGTTTCCGAAGCACCGGAATCGCCCTACACGCCGCTGGTTCAGATTGCAGCCAAGGCCATCGCCAGCCACGCCGACACTGATGAGACTACCGAAACGACCAAGCGAGGCGCGAATCGCCGCCATGACACCTCGTTGGGTGTGTGGCGTCTGTGTAAATCCTGCGAGAAACCCTTTGCCCGGGAAAAGGAAATCCAGATCATGACCCGTGCCCTTGAGCAAGCGGGTCTACCAGCCGAACACCTCAGCCTTTGTCCTGACTGCCGAGATGCCGTGAAGGGCTTCTTCACGCGAGCGATCAAATAAGCAAAATGACTTTCGTACGACACAGCCTGGCTACACAGGTTTGATAGCCAGGCAGTTTCCGCTGACCAGCGTTAGAGCCAGCCTTCCACCTTGCTACGCGACGGCACACCGCCAGCATGAACTACGGCACCATCGATCACCACACCGGGCGTAGACATCACGCCATAGCCCATGATCGATGGCAGATCCTCGATTTTTTCCAGCGTGATCTCCACGCCCTTTTCTTTCGCAACCGCTTCGACCAAAGCGACGGTGTTGCGACAGTTGGCACAGCCGGTGCCGAGTACCTTGATGTTTTTCATGAAACTTCCTTTCGTAGAACTCAAGAGAGAGAAACCAGGCCGTAGCCAAGATAGGTCGCATAGCCAACCAATAGCACACCGGCCATGCGTGAAAACAGACGATTAACCAAGCCAGCCCAGCGCGCCCGAGCCAGCCATTGGGCAAAGCCAATGGAGGTGCCGGCGGCCAATAGCAAGGCGCCATGGCCAATCGAATACAGGAACATCAGCAAGGTACCGAACAGCACATCCTGCTGATTGCCGATCAGGGCCAGGATGCCGACCATCACCGGTGTGGCACACGGTGCGAAGACGACGCCCGATAGCGCGCCGGTCACCAATGCCCCGAATGCACCTCGCCAATGAACGTGTGCAGTCTGGCCGCAACGTCCGCCTCCGAGGCCGGGCAAGGCACGTCCGGCAAGCAGACTTATCCCTGCCATCAAGGCCAGCCCGATCAAGACCAATTGCCAGACGCCACCGGCAGGCAGAAAGAGTGCCCCCGCCAGCGCAACGGCAAGGCCGACCGCCGTAAATGCCAGGGCCAGCCCCAAAACGAAAGCTGCGGCGTAGAGCATGGCCCGTTGCCGGCTGCCATCGGCGTAGCCGCCAACGTAGCCAACAACCAGCGGCACGGCTGCGACGGTACAGGGCGATACCGACGATGCGATGCCAGCCAGCAATGCGGTGGCAGCAGCAGCGGCAGGATAGACCTGAAGCAGTTCCGATGCTTCAATCATGGCGATGCCGGCAAACCAAGTTTGGCAATCACCTCGGACTCGGGCAGTTTGCCCATATGCCGTCCGATCTCCCGTCCATCGGCACCGAAGAAAACCTGCGTCGGCATCAACTGAATACGAAATGCCCTTGCTGCATCCCAGTCCTTGCTGATATCGATGACCAGCACATGGGCACGGCCTTGGGTACGCAGCGCCACGCGGTCGAGCACAATTTTCATTTCTCGGCAGGATGCACAACTGGCCGCGCCAAACTCCACGACCGTCGGCATGCCCGAGGCGGTGGCGTTCTGTACCAACCTGACACCGGTCGAAGCGGATACCGCAGGGCCAGAATCGCCACGTGAAGAAAATGGAAAGACGAGAAGGGTTGCCAACAGAAGCGACAACGAAAGCTTGCTCCGCATTACAAGACCCAGTTAAAAACGTATCCGACGAGGAGAATGCCGGTTGCCACCACGCCGGCAAAAGTCGCAATCAAGGTCGGCTTGAGTGCCTTGCGCAGGATGATCATTTCCGGCGCCGACAGCGCGATAACCGCCATCATGAAAGCGAGCACGGTGCCCAGTGCCGCACCCTTGCCAATTAGCGCTTCGACGATGGGGATGATGCCGGCTGCGTTGGTATACATCGGCACGCCCAACACGACAGCTGCCGGTACAGCCCACCAGACATCCTTGCCCATGAAGGAGGCCATGAAATCTTCCGGAACAAAGCCGTGGATACCGGCACCAAGGGCAATGCCAGCCAGAATGTACGGCCAGACCTTGCCGACGATTTCCTTCACATGGTGACGCCCCGCCTGGAAGCGCTCAATCCAGGAAACGGCCTCGTCCGTCGGATGCGCGGTTTGTCCAGATAGGATCTTCTGTACCCAGTCTTCAAGGTGATGCTCCATTTTCAGCTTGCCAATGACCAGCCCCGCCACGATAGCTACCATCAGGCCCATGCCCAGATAAAGTGCGGCGACTTTCCAGCCGAACATGCCGAACAGCAGTACCAGTGCCACTTCATTGACCATCGGCGCCGAAATCAGGAAGGAGAAAGTCACACCGAGCGGTACGCCAGCCGACAGAAAACCGATGAACAGCGGCACGGCTGAGCAGGAGCAAAACGGCGTAACGATACCCAGGCTGGCCGCCAGCACATTGCCGACGCCTTCCCGCTTGCCGGACAGCAGCGCCCGGGTGTGTTCCGGCGCAAAGAAGGTCTGGATGATGCCCATGATGAAAACGATGCCGGTCAGCAAGAGCAGTACCTTGGGCGTGTCATACAAGAAGAAATGCACTGCCTCACCGAAATGCGTCTGCCGGGATAGCCCCAGCAGGCTGACCAGCCATTCGGCAAAATCCGAAAGCTGGCTATAGGCAATGAACCAAGCGACAGTGGCAAGGGAAATGCCAAGCAGCCACTGAGCCATTTTGCTGCGATCAGATATTTCGAAGGGAACTGCGCTCATGGTCTTGCTCCGGGTTTTTCTTGAATGATTGGTGTGTATTGAGGCTCAGGCCAAGGAGACGAAGCATTCTCAAAAAAGACGCACATTGGCAGCAACAAGCCGCTGTCTTTTGCATAGCCTCAACCGGAGCCTGTCTGGATAACAGGCCCCGGTCTTTTACTCAGTAACCGGAGCAAGGAATGCAGACAGGCTGTCCGTCTTTGCTACGGAGATAGCGCTCGAAAACGTATTCGCCACAGGCGCTGCACTTGGCTTTGTTGAAGGAGCCTTTGACCGGTGTGAATTTGAAGTCCGGCTTGTCTTCAACCTTGAAGATGAAATCATCAGCTTGCTCATAAACCCAGTTGAGTATTTCGTCGCGGGCCTCGGCGGGAATCTGCGATGGCTCCATGCCTTGCTTACGGAAAGCGAAGAACGGGAACTTGCCCATGGCGTCGATGAACTCCGGTTTCAGCGAGAAACGCACCGCTCCTTTGGCCGGGTGATAAAAAACGGCGGCCAGCTTGCCGTAGAAGGTTTTGGCGATCATCACCTTGCCGTAGGTCGCCCCGGTGGCAACCTGAAGACCATCCATCAGGCAGGTTTGCGGGTGCCCTTCGCCCAGTTCAGGGAAGACGAAGAAGCCATGGTCTTTTTCGCGCTCGACGCCCAACTTCTCCATAGCCAGCCGCGCCATTCGGTAGCCGAGCGGCATGAACGGACATTGGTGACCGTGAAACTCGAAAGCCCATGCGGGAGGAATGTATTGGGTGGTCATGATCTTCTCCTGAAAGAACCGATTGGTGCTTATGGAGACGATCTATCCGGCAGAAAGACGCACTTCTACAAAAAACTATCGCCTATGGATCAGAAACCTGAATTCAAGACAGAGCGTTAGCCCTGGGCGTTGTCACTTTTTCAAGCGTTGCGCGGCCCGAACATGATGATCCCCATCCCAGCCAGAGCAACCAGCGAGCCGACCACATCCCAGGTCGTAGGACGGATGCCATCCACAGCCCACAACCAGAGAATGGCGACAAAGATATAAACGCCACCGTAGGCCGCGTAAATACGCCCGGCTGCCGTCGGGTGCAGTGTCAGCAACCAGGAGAACAGGGCCAGGCTGAGAGCGGCAGGCAACAAGAGCCAGGCACTCTTGCCTTCCCTGAGCCACAGGTAGGGCAAATAACAGCCGACGATCTCTGCTACGGCGGTGGCCAGAAATAGCAATATTGTTTTGATTTCAGGCATTTTGACGAGGCCGAAAGGTACGGATTGGCAAGGAATACCAAGCGGACTCGATTGTATCAGCGCGATCTAAATCTGATCGGCT
>CALJZP010000148.1 GCA_937983545.1 uncultured Azonexus sp. | reverse complement strand
CGAGGCCGACATCCAGGCACAGGTCGACAAAAGTGGCGGCATGCAGAAAAGCTACGGCAACGGCATGATCGTCGTCACCCTGATCGAAGCGCCGAAAATCCATCTAGGCGAACCGGAAGGCAAGGCAAGCGTCGCGGCTCGCCTCAAGATTTCCCTGCTCGGCAACCCGCCGGTTCCGGTCGATGTACTCGGCACCTCCGGCCTGCGCTACGACGACAGCGCCAAGGCCTTCTATCTGGAAAACCCGGTCGCCAACTCGGTGCAATCGGTCGGCATCTCACGCGAAGCCGAACCCATGGCCCGCCAGGCCATCACCCAGCTGATGACCGCCTACTTCCGCAGCAAGCCGGTCTATGTCCTGCGTGAAGACGGCTCACTGCAGGAAAAGGCGGCGCGCTGGCTGCTGCGCTCCATCCGCATCGAACCGGGGCGAGTGACTGCAGTTCTCTCCCCGGTCTGACCACGCTCAGTTGGACCCCATCTCCCGCGCATACGGCTCGCGCAGGTCGACCGGCTTGACGGATTTCTTGCGCATGCGGATGTTGAGCATCTCGACGCCGACCGAGAAGGCCATGGCAAAGTAGATGTAGCCCTTCGGTACGTGGTGGCCGAAACCGTCGGCGATCAGCACGACGCCGACAACGACCAGGAAGGACAGGGCAAGCATCTTGATCGTCGGGTGGTTGGACACGAAGTCGCCGATCGACTTGGCGAACACCATCATCAGGCCGACCGACGCAATGACGGCGGCGATCATGACACCCACCTGGCTGACCATGCCGACAGCGGTAATGATCGAGTCGAGCGAGAAAACGAGGTCGATGACGATGATCTGGGCGATGACGCCGGCGAAGCTGGAAGCGACCTTGGCCGACTCGCTGCCCTCTTCGCCTTCCAGCAGCTGGTGCACCTCGCCGGTACTTTTCCAGATCAGGAACAGGCCACCGAGGATGAGGATGATGTCCCGCCCGGAAATGCCGTAGCCGAACAAGGTCAGCACCGGCTCGGTCAGGCCGACGATCCACGACAGCACGAGCAGCAGGGCAATGCGCATGAACATCGCCAGGAACAGGCCGATCTTGCGGGCGATCTCCTGCTTTTCCTTCGGCAGCTTGTCGACCAGGATGGAGATGAAGATGATGTTGTCGATACCGAGGACCAGCTCCAGCGCAGTCAGCGTGAAGAAAGCGATCCAGATTTCGGGAGAGAGCAGAAATTCGAACATGGCGGGAATGGCCTGAATGGGAACCCGCGCATTTTATGCGGACAGGAAGCGTCCGATACAGCCTGTCCGACATAAAAAAACACTTCGAAAATCTCGAAGTGTTTTCAAGAATCAGCGCATATGGTTCAGGAAAGCCTGTGTACGCGGCTGCTGCGGATTACCGAACAGATCGCCGGGTGCGCCGGCCTCGACGATGTCGCCGCCATCCATGAACACCGTGCGGGTCGACACGTCGCGGGCAAAGGCCATTTCGTGGGTGACGACGAGCATGGTCATGTGCTCGTCGGCCAGTTGGCGCATGGTGCGCAGCACTTCGCCGGTCAGCTCAGGGTCGAGCGCCGAGGTGGGCTCATCGAACAGCATGATGTCGGGCGCCATGGCAAGGGCGCGGGCGATGGCGACACGCTGCTTCTGCCCGCCGGACAGCTGCGACGGGTAGGCATCGCATTTGGCGAACAGGCCGACCTTGCGCAAAAGCTCCTCGGCCACCGGCACGCTTGCCTCGCGGGACAAGCCCTTGACCGTCATCGGCGCCTCGATCAGGTTGCCGAGCACGCTCAGGTGCGGGAACAGATTGAAGTGCTGGAAAACCATGCCCATCTTGGCGCAGATGCGGCGTGCCTCCTTGTCCGGCGCATAGCGGCAATGGCCGTTGGCATCCGTCGTCACCAGGGTTTCGCCTTCGATGACGATTTCGCCACGGTCGATGCGCTCCAGCTGGTTCAGGCAGCGCAGGAAGGTACTTTTGCCGGAACCGGAGGGACCGATCACGGCGATGACTTCGCCCTTGCCGATTTCCAGCGAAACGCCCTTCAGGACTTCGTGATCGCCGAAGCGCTTGTGCAGGTGGGCAGCGCGGATCATCGGTTCAGTCGTCGTAGACGGCATATTTCTTCTCCAGGCGCATGAAACCCCAGGTCAGCAGCAGGGTCATGACCAGATAAAACGCGGCGGCGACCACGAACGGCATGGTGGTGAAATCGCGCTGGACGATACCGCGCGCGGCGCGCAGCAGGTCGTTCATGGCCAGCACGTAGATCAACGACGTATCCTTGACCAGCGTGATGGTCTCGTTGCTCATCGGCGGCAGAATGCGCTTGACCATCTGCGGCAGGATGATGCGCCGCATGGTCTGCGCCCGGCTCATGCCGAGCACCTGCGCCGCCTCGTACTGGCCGCGCCCGACCGACTGGATGCCGGCGCGGAAAATCTCGGCGAAGTAGGCTGCGTAGTTGAGCACGAAGGCAACGATGGCGGCCGGGAAGTCCGGCAGGCGGATGCCGATCACCGGCACGAAGGGCAGCGCAAAGTAGATGAAAAGCATCTGCAGCATCAGCGGCGTGCCGCGCATCAGCCAGACGTAGCCGGCCACCGCCGTACTCGCGGCACGGAAGCGGGAAAGCCGGATCAGCGCCAGCGCCAGCCCGAGCGGGACGGCCAGCACCAGCGTCGCGCCGAAGACCTGCAGCGTGACCGCCGTCCCCTCCAGCAGGGGACCCATGATGTTCAAGATGTAATCCATGGCCTGTCGCCAGTGAATCGGGCGACCCACAGGTTACCCGGAAGGGCCCGGCGGAATCACCGGCCGGGCCTGCGGAGCGTGCTTGTTTGCCGCTTACTTGACAATATCCTTGCCGAACCACTGGTTCGAAATGCGAGCGGCCGCGCCGTCCTTCTTCATCTCGTCCATGGCCTTCTGGATCTTGCCGAGCAGTTCGGCATCGTCCTTGCGTACGCCGACACCGTATTCCTCGGTGCCGAAATGTTCGTCGAGGATGGCGTATTCGCCCGGCTTCTTGGCGGTGTAGTAGCGACCGACGACTTCATCGACGACCAGCGCATCGAGGCGGCCGGCGGTCAGGTCCATCAGGGCGGTGACGTTGTCGCCGAATTTCTTCAACTGCTTGACGGTCTTGCCGGCCGGGTCCTTGTCGATAGCCTCGACAGCGCTGGAACCCTCCTGCACGCCGATCACCTTGCCGGCCAGATCGGCCTTGGTCTTGACGGCGGACTGGGCAGTGACGATGACGATCTGGCGGTTTTCCAGGTAAGGCGCGGTGAAGGCGATCTTTTCCTTGCGCGGTTCGGTAATGGTCAGGCCATTCCACAACACGTCGACACGCTTGCCGCCCAGTTCGGCTTCCTTGGCATTCCAGTCGATCGGCTTGAACTCGACTTCGGCACCAAGGCGCTTGGCCGCCTCACGGGCGAGGTCGATGTCGAAACCGACCAGCGCACCCTTTTCATCGCGGAAGCCCATTGGCGGGAAATTGTCGTCGAGGCCGACGACAATTTTGGCAACCGCAGCGGGAGCCGGCGCGGGCGCGGCAGCGGCCGGCGCTTCTTCCTTCTTGCCGCAAGCGCTCAGGGCCAGGGCGAAAACAAGAGGCAGCAGGGAAAAGGTCTTTTTCATGGGCGGTTCATCCGGAAAAATTTATCGTGGGCTCGCGAACTGTAGACAATTGACCATCGGAGCCAAACGAGTATTGTCCCGCGATCCATCCGGCCTTACAACCGAGAAATACCCTAATTTCCGGTCGCCATCTCGTTGTCCTTGATGCCCCCGGCAATCCGGCGCACCTTGCTTTAACCCCCATCACATTGGGTATCGCCGTGCCCGAGAACGGCGCCGACGGACATATACAAGCACGTCATCGCACTGCGGAAAACTGCCAAGTTCATCTACCTCCAATGACGCCTATGTCGAAATTCTTTACAACACAGCATACACAAGAGAAAAAATTCATTTAATTTCAATTGATTAATCATCGGGCACAGCGATTGCTAGTGCCGCAAGCCGGCCCCGCGCCAAGTCACATTTTCGTCATCATTCATTCACGAGGTTTTATCATGTTCCAAACATCGATACGCAAACTGCTTCTGTCGGTAGCCATGATTGCAAGCAGCAGCGCCGCGCTGGCTGCCCCTGTAACCTATTACGGCATGGACCAGAACCCGGGTAGCGTCGTCCCGGTTGGCGGTAACGCAGCAACCGCTCGCAGCAACTTCCTGGCTGGCCTGACCTCGGTGGGCAACGAAAACTTCTCTTCCTTCGCCAACAACCAGTCGGCACCGCTGACACTGTCTTTCCCTGGCTCGTCCGGCAATCTGAGCGCAACGCTGAGCGCCATTGGCGGCACGGTCATCGCTACCAGCAGCAACCCGGTCGGCCAGTTCTCAACCTCGCCATCCATGCACCTGGATGCCGGCTTCGGCTCAACCCTCTCCATCGACTTCCTGCTGAATCCGATTTCCGCATTCGGTTTCTACGGCACTGACATTTCTGACAGTGGCGGCGACCTGGTGGTTTCGCTGACCGACACGCTGAATAACGTCACCAGCTTCAACATCATTCAGAATGCCGGTGGCGTCAACAACGGCAATGTGCTGTTCTGGGGCTTTATCGATACGGGCGCGACCTATACCAAGGTTTCAATCCGCAACACCAGCAGCAGCGACCGTTTCGGCTTTGACGACATGGTCATCGGCGACCGTGGCCAGATCAACCAGGTTCCGGAACCCAGCGGTCTGCTGTTGCTCGGCACCGCGCTGGCTGGCCTTTGCAGCCTCAAGCGTCGCAAATCTGCCTAAGCACTCTGGGCCCGCCGGCCCTGATTGGGTGTAATTGCAAGGCGTTTCGCCCATCCGGCGAAACGCCTTTTTACTTCCGGCGACGCCATCGAGCACATTGAATTGCCGCCCTACACCGCCCCCGGCAACATCGCCCCGCCTAAACGGAAGCCATATACTCAACTTGCTGGTTTGGCGCCCAGCAACTCGTATTCGGCGATCACCTGCGCCCCGAGCAAGAGCAGGGTGGCCGCCAACTCCATCGAGAACAGCGCTACGACAGCGGTCGTCAGCGAGCCGTACACGATGCTGACCTTGGATAGATGGGCGAGATACCAGACCAGCAGGTGGCGTAGGATTTCCCACAGGATGGCGGCGCTGAAGCCGCCGATCAGCGCATGGCTGAGGCGCGTGCGGCCGACCGGGATGGCCAGATAGAGGCCGGCCAGGACCAGCGTTTCGATCAGCACGCCCAGCGCGTAGAACAGGGTTCCGGAGAGCCCTCCAAGGCTCCAGCGGTGGCCGAACAGATCGATGCTTTCCCGCGCCACGGCCTGCACCATGGCCGAGGCCAGCGTGACCGCCAGCAAGGTTACGCCGAGCAGCAGCACGAAGCAGTAGGGCAGGATGGCCGATACCAGCGCATGGCGCGGTTTTTCCCGGCCGCGATGCGCGAAGATGATACACATCGCTTTCTCCAGCCCGGAGAAAGCCAGCGAGCTGAAGAAGATCATGGTCCCGATCAACAGCACACCAACGCCAAGACCGTTGCTCAGGAAAGCCGACACGTCGGCCAAGACCGCCTGCGACTGGCTGGGCACCAGCCATTCGAGATAACGGCCGAGTACCGTGAAGAGATCGGCCTCGCTGACCACATGCGACAGCGCGAACACGGTCAGAATCAGCAGCGGCACCAGCGACAGGAGCGCGTAATAGGCCACCGCACCAGCCAGCAACAGACCCTGATTGGCCATGAAAGCCTTGACTACCCGCAACCCGAAAGCGAGCGGGTGGCGGACCACGTGCACCACCCGGTCGTGCTCGGAAGCTTCCTTCATGGCCGCGCCGCCCTCGCCAAGCACTCCCTTACTTGATCGCCAGCACGCTATCGTCCCAAGCCGCATGCTTCTCGTAGCCGAGCAGGTTGGCGATGGTCGCCGCGATGTTGGACAGGCCGCAGGTCTCCGTCTGCGTCAAGCCCAGCTTGCCGCCCGACACGTTGTCGTAGAGGATCAGCGGAACCGGATTCAGCGTGTGTGCCGTCTTGGCCTTGAACGAACCGTCCTTGTTCACCGCCGGCTGCTTGGTCTTCTTGTCCAGTTCGAACATTTCGTCGGCATTGCCGTGGTCGGCAGTGATCAGCGCCACGCCACCGGCTGCATCGATGGCCTTGAGGACGCGGGCCAGCGACAGGTCGACGGCCTCGACGGCTATACGCGCCGCCTCGAAATTACCGGTATGGCCGACCATGTCACCATTGGCGAAGTTGCAGCGCAGGGTCTTGTACCGGCCGGACTGGATGGCGACGATCATCGCGTCGGCGATCTCGGCGGCCTTCATCCACGGCCGCTGCTCGAAGGGCACCACGTCGCTCGGCACTTCTTCCCAGGTTTCGCCCTCGAACTTGCCGGACCGGTTACCGTTCCAGAAATACGTCACATGGCCGAACTTTTGCGTTTCCGAGCAAGCGAACTGGGCGATGCCCAGCTTGCTGAACCATTCGCCGGAGGTATCCTTGATCGCCGGCGGGGCGACCAGGAAGCGCTTCGGCAATTGCAGGTCGCCATCGTATTGGAGCATGCCGGCGAAGGTCACCTGCGGGTAGCGCACGCGGTCGAACTTGTCGAAGTTGGTCTCGACGAAGGCGCGGGTGATTTCGATGGCGCGGTCGCCGCGAAAGTTGAAGAACACGACCGAATCGCCGTCCTCGATGGTGCCGATCGGCTGTCCGTTGTCAGCGATGACGAATTCCGGCAGGTCCTGGTCGATGGTGCCCGGATGGCGCTCGCGCAGGCCGTTGACCGCCTCGGCGGCGCTGGCGAACTGCGGGCCTTGCCCCAGCACGTGGGTTTTCCAGCCCTTGTCGACCATCGCCCAGTTGGCGTCGTAGCGATCCATGGTGATGTACTGACGGCCGCCGCCGGAGGCGATGCGGGCATCGAAGCCGCCGCTGCTGATTTCGGCGAGGAAAGCCTCGAAGGGCACCACGTAGTCCAGCGCGCTGGTCTCCGGCACGTCGCGGCCATCGAGCAGGGCATGGATGCGCACGGTCTTGACGCCCTCTTCTCTGGCGCGGACGACCATGGCCTTCAGGTGGTCGATGTGGCTATGCACATTGCCGTCGGAGAACAGGCCGATGAAATGGATCACGCCGCGCCCCGCCTTGGCGCCGGCAACGATCTCCTGCCAGGCCGTCCCCTGCCAGATGTCGCCGCTGCCGATGGCGTTCGAGACCAGCGCCGCACCTTGCGCATAGACCTGGCCTGCGCCGATGGCGTTGTGGCCGACTTCGGAGTTGCCCATGTCGTCATCGGAAGGCATGCCGACGGCCGTGCCATGCGCACGCAGGCGGATGTTCGGATATTCCGCGAACAGGCGGTCGAGGGTCGGCTTCCGGGCGGCGGCGATGGCGCTGCCGACATCGGTCTTGGGCAGGCCGTAGCCGTCCATCACGATGGTGACGACCGGGCCTTGAATGCCGGCGAAGGTGGAGAGCTTCTGCAACATGGCGAGTTTCCTGCGAAAAAGCCGGTCTGACATGACGGCGGCGTGTTGGGAAAACGCTTATTTTACCTCGTCGCACCGTCCCGCATCGTCAATCAGGCAACGCCAGCCGCTCCCGGCGAGTAGCCTCCACGCATGTAACACAGCTGGAAACAACTCCGTCACGCAGCGATACACAGCCTTACATTCGAACTGACATCCGAACGCCAACAGGGCGCGTTATTCGGCTCATGGCGCTGCAATGTCGCAGCACCTGAAAACGAAACACCCAACCTGTCAAGGAGATTCAAAATGATCAAGACCGTTATCGCTCTGGCTGTCGCTGCTGGCTTCGCTTCCGCTTCCTTCGCTCAAGGCGCTGCCGCTCCGGCCACTACCGCAGCCCCGGCCGCCAAGGTCACCGCACCGGCCCCGGCTACAGCCGAAAAGAAGGTTGAGGCACCGAAGGCTGCCGAACCGGTGAAGGCAGAAACCAAGACCGAAGCCACGGCTGAAAAGCATGCTCACGAGAAGCATGAAAAGCACACCCACAAGGCTGCCAAGGTCGACAAGGCCGGCTCGAAGAGCGAAGCCAAGCCGGCTGCTGCCCCCGCACCGGCAGCCTCGCCGGCCCCCACCACCAAGTAAGCAGGCACATCTCGACAAAGCCCCGGCCCGGTGCCGGGGCTTTTGTCTTTCCGTCCGCACGCGGAATCCTGCGCCGGCTGCTAGACTTCAGGCTCCCCCAAGCACGGAGCCGAGTCCTGTCATGTCCGATGTCCTTTTTCCGTGCGCCGAAGATGCCGCCGAACCCATCCTGTCCGCCACCCGACTGTGGCTTGAGCGTGCGGTGATCGGCCTCAATCTCTGCCCCTTCGCCAAGGGCGTCTTCGTCAAGAAGCAGATCCGCTACGCGCTGAGCGCAGCGATGACCGCCGACGAGCTGCTGGCCGAGCTGGAAAACGAACTGGCCCTGCTGTCCGCCACCGATCCGGCGCAGCTCGATACCACCCTGCTGATCCACCCGCAGGTAATGAACGACTTCCTCGACTATCACTTTTTCCTGGCCGAGGCCGAGGCGCTGCTTCGCAACAACGGCTACGACGGCGTATTCCAGATCGCCAGCCTGCACCCGCAATACGAGTTCGCCGGCAGCGAACCCGACGATGTCGCCAACTATACCAACCGTGCCCCCTACCCGATGCTGCACCTGCTGCGCGAAAGCAGCATCGACCGCGCCGTGGCCGCTTTTCCCGACGCCGCCGACATTTTCGAGCGCAATATCGAAACCATGGAAAAGCTCGGCCACGAAGGCTGGCGCAAGCTGTGGCTGGCCTGATTTCCCGCTAGCCGGCGACGCCGCGCAATCGACGGCCTACACGGGCCGGCCGGCCAGCCTGCTCGGTGGTGGAACATCTCCCCCGACGCCTGTGGGATAATCAGCCTCCTTTCGCAGCACAAGCAGCAGGCATGGCCAAAGATTCACCGATTCAATTCAAGGGCACCGCGCTCAAGATCATCCAGGCACAGGTACGCACCACCGAAGTCGCCGTTTTGCATGCTGCGCTGGCAGAACTGACCGGCAACAGCCCGGACTTTTTCGAAAACGACCTCGCCGTCCTCGATTTCAGCGGCGCCGAGAATCTGCCGGCGACGGCAGATTGGGCCGCGATCCGCCAACTGCTGCGCGCTTCCGGCCTGCACGCCGCCGCGACATTGGGCCTGCCGGACGAACTGGCCGCCGCCGCCGAACTTGCCGGGCTGCCGGCAATCAGCGCCAGCGCCCTGAGCCGCCCGCCGCGCGCCAAGACCCCGGAAGCCGCGCCCGAGCCTGCTCCGCCACCGCCCGCCGCCGCACCGCCCGCGCAGGCAGTGGCTCCCACGCCAGCCCCAGAACCGGCACCGCGCACCATCACCCTCGACAAGCCGCTGCGCTCCGGCCAGCGCTTCTACGCCAAGGGCAGCGACCTGATCGTCACCGCCATGGTCAGTGCCGGGGCCGAAGTGATCGCCGACGGCAACATCCACGTCTACGCCCCGCTGCGCGGCCGCGCCCTGGCCGGGGCAAGCGGCGACAAAACGGCGCGTATCTTCACCACCAGTCTGGAAGCCGAACTGGTCTCCGTGGCCGGTCTGTACCGCACTTTCGAAGCCGGCGTGCCGGCCGAACTGGCCCGCCAGCCGGCCACCATCAGCCTGAGCGGCGATGACGAACCGACCCTGAGAGTCGATCCGCTGGCCCTCAGGTAAAATTATCCCAATCCAATAACTTCCCAGCGAGAACCCAACGTGACCCGAATCATCGTCGTGACTTCCGGCAAGGGCGGGGTCGGCAAGACCACCACCAGCGCCAGCTTTTCCACCGGCCTCGCGCAGCGCGGCTTCAAGACGGCCGTCATCGACTTCGACGTCGGCCTGCGCAACCTCGACCTGATCATGGGCTGCGAACGCCGCGTGGTCTATGACCTGATCAACGTCATCAACGGCGAAGCGACGCTGACCCAGGCGCTGATCAAGGACAAGCACTGCGACAACCTGTTCGTGCTGCCCGCCTCGCAGACGCGCGACAAGGACGCGCTGACCGAGGAAGGCGTCGAGAAGGTGATCAAGGAGCTGACCCACCAAGGCTTCGATTACATCGTCTGCGACTCGCCGGCCGGCATCGAATCGGGCGCCGTGATGGCCTTGACCTTCGCCGACGAAGCGCTGGTCGTGACCAATCCGGAAGTCTCCTCGGTACGCGACTCCGACCGCATCCTCGGCATCCTGCAGGCCAAGTCGCGGCGCGCCATCGAAGGCCGCGAGCCGGTCAAGGAACACCTGCTCATCACCCGCTACAATCCGACCCGCGTCGAGGCCGGCGAAATGCTGTCGTACAAGGACATCCAGGAAATCCTGCGGGTGCCCATCATCGGCGTCATCCCGGAATCCGAGGAAGTGCTGCAGGCGTCGAACCAGGGTTCGCCGGTCATCCACCAGAAGGATACCGACGCTGCCGCGGCCTACCATGACGTAATCAGCCGCTTCCTCGGCGAGGAGCAGCCGCTGCGCTTCGTCGATTACGTCAAGCCGGGCCTGCTCAAGCGCCTGTTCGGAGGCAAGTGACATGTCCTGGCTCCAGAAACTGTTCGGCAACCAGCCGAAAACGGCTCAGGTCGCCAAGGAACGCCTGCAGCTGATCATCGCCCACGAACGGGACGGCGGCGGCAGCACGCCCAACTTCCTGCCCGACCTGCAGCGCGAACTGATCGCCGTGATCTCCAAGTACGTCAAGGTCAATCCGGACGACATCCGCGTCTCGCTGGAAAAGCAGGATCGCTACGAAGTGCTCGAAGTGAAGATCGAGCTGCCTGAAAAGAGCTGATGTAAAAGCGCCGGCGTCTTTACCCGCCGGCCCAAACCGGCATAGCATCGGGGCATTACCGTCAAGGAATGCCCCGATGTCCATTGCGCTCAAGCCCAGCGAAATCGTTGCCCGCCTCAACGAACACGTGATCGGCCAGGAGACGGCCAAGAAAACGCTCGCCGTCGCCATCTACGGGCATTTCCGGCGCATGGCCGGGCGCAACCCGGACAGCGTCGAACTGACCAAGAGCAACATCCTGCTCATTGGCCCGACCGGCACCGGCAAGACCCTGCTCTGCGAAACGCTGGCCCGCATCCTCGACCTCCCCTTCGTCACCGCCGACGCCACCTCGCTGGCCCAGACGCAGTTCGTCGGCGACGAGATCGAGGCCATCCTGCATCGCCTGCTCGACCGGGCTGGCGGCGATGTCGCCAAGGCCCAGCGCGGCATCGTCTTCGTTGACGAGGTCGACAAGCTGAAGGCGGTGGACGGCCAGAGCCGCGCCACCTCCGGCGAAAGCGTCCAGCATGCCCTGCTCAAGATCATGGAAGGCGCACCGGTCAAGCTCAAGGATGGGCGGCACATCGACACCACGCACATCCTGTTCATCTGCGGCGGCGCCTTCGTCGGCCTCGACCACATCCTGACCAAGACGCATACCTTCGGCTTCATCGCCACCCAGGGCGGCGACGACCAGAAGATCCTCGAACGCCTGAATGCCCGCATCAAGCCGACCGACCTGCTGGAGTTCGGCCTGATTCCGGAATTCGCCGGCCGCCTGCCCATCGTCACCCGCCTGCACGACCTGACGCAGGACATGCTGGTGCGCATCCTGACCGAGCCGAAGAACGCCATCTACCGGCAGTTCCAGGCCATGCTGGCAGCTGACGGTGTGACGCTGGAGGTGGCGGCGCCGGTTTTCGCCCAGATCGCCGGGCTGGCCATCGAGTACAAGGCCGGCGCGCGCAGCCTGCGCGGCATCTTCGAGGAAATGATGGTCGATGTGATGTACGCCGTGCCGGATCACCCGGCGATCAAGCGGGTGACCATCAACTCGCTGTTCGAACCGCCCAAACTGAGCGCCTAGCGCAGGACAAAAAAAGGGAGCCCGAAGGCTCCCGAAAGGTATGAGACAACGGTGCTGTTCTCCGAAGTCTCTCCCGCAGAGTCGTTTAGTGCGCGTGCGCGCCGGCAGCGCCGAGCCCGGTCTGGGCGCGGATGTACTGCTCCTCGAAAGCCTCGGCTTCCTTGGCCGCGCGGGCACTCTTGTCGGTCACCGAACCCAGCCAGGTGACGACGAAAGCCAGGGTCATCGAGATGATGGCCGGATGGTCGTACGGGAACACGGCTTGGGCGTTGCCCAGAACCTTGACCCAGACGGCCGGCGACAGGATGACCAGGCCGACAGCGGACACCAGGCCGGCAACGCCGCCCCACAAGGCGCCACGGGTGGTCAGGCCCTTCCAGTACATGGACAGGATGAGCACCGGGAAGTTGACCGACGCGGCAACGCCGAAGGTCAGGGCGACCAGGAAGGCGATGTTCTGGTCCTTGAACAGGATGCCGAGGGCGATGGCGGTGAGGCCGATACCGACGGAAGCGATCTTGGTGACCTTCATTTCCTGGGCGCTGGTCGCCTCGCCCTTCTTGATGACGCGGGCGTAGAGGTCGTGGGCGATGGCCGAAGCACCGGCCAGGGCCAGACCGGACACGACGGCCAGGATGGTGGCGAAGGCCACGGCCGACAGGAAGCCGAGGAAGATGTCGCCGCCGACCGACTTCGCCAGGTGCATGACCGGCATGTTGCCGCCGCCGATCAGCTTGCCGCCGACCTGGCCGCCTTCGAAGAAGGCCGGGTTCTGGCCGACGATGACGATGGCCGAGATGCCGAGGATGATCACCACCAGGAAGAAGAAACCGATGAAACCGGTGGCGTAGAAGACCGACTTGCGGGCTTCCTTGGCGTTCGGCACGGTGAAGAAGCGCATCATGATGTGCGGCAGGCCGGCGGTGCCGAAGAGCAGCGCGAACGACAGCGACACGGCGGATACCGGATCGGCCATCAGCGAACCCGGCGCCATGATCTTGATGCCGGCCTTGTGGGCGGCGACCGCCTGGCCGAACAGGTTCTCGAAGGAGAAACCGAACTGGCTGAAGGCGAGCAGCATCAGCGCCGTACCGCCACCGAGCAGCAGGCAGGCCTTGATGATCTGCACCCAGGTCGTGGCGACCATGCCGCCGAAGGTGACGTAGACCATCATCAGGATGCCGACGCAGACCACGGCCATGTTGTACTCGAGGCCGAAGAGCAGCTGGATCAGCTGGCCGGCGCCGACCATCTGCACGATCAGGTAGAAGCAGACGACGGTCAGCGAACCGAAGGCGGCGAAGGTGCGGATGCGGCTCTGGTCGAGACGGTAGGAGGCGATGTCGGCGAAGGTGAACTTGCCGAGGTTGCGCAGGCGCTCCGCCATCAGGAAGAGGATGATCGGCCAGCCGATGAAGAAGCTGACGGTATAGATGAAGCCGTCGAAGCCCTTGGCGTAGACCAGCGAGGTCAGGCCGAGCAGGGTCGCCGCCGACATGTAGTCACCGGCAATGGCCAGGCCGTTCTGGAAGCCGGTAATGCCGCCGCCGGCGGTATAGAAGTCGGCGGTGGACTTGGTGCGGCCGGCTGCCCACTTGGTGATGCCAAGGGTGGCGATCACGAAGACCATGAACATGGCGATGGCGCTGACGTTGAGCGGCTGCTTCTGGACGCCGTCGAGTGCGCCCGGGGCAGCGATGGCCAGGCCGGCGATCAGCAGGCCGGCGGACAGGGCGATGAGGGAGCGCTTCATTTCTGGGCCTCCTTCAGGATCTGCTGGTTCAGGTCGTCGAATTCGCCGTTGGCACGGCTGATATAGACGCCGGTCAGCAGCCAGCCACCGACCACCATCAGGGCGGCCAGCGGCCAGCCCCAGGTCATCACGGAACCCTCGGCCAGCGGCTTGGCCAGCAGACCGGGATTGAAGGCGGTGACCATCATGAAGCTGTAGTACGGCACCAGCACGACCAGCGAAAGAATGATCGCGAAGCGCGTGCGCTTGCCGACCAGTTCGGCGAATTTCGGATTGCTCCGAATCTTCGCCTGGATATTTTGTTGAGACATGAATCCTCCTCGAAACTCCGATGAATAGGAACGAAAGTTGTTTGCTGTTCTCTTGCTTTTATTGGTTTTGACGGGGCGACCCGGATGTCCCGGAGTCGCCCAGTCGGGTCTTACATGTTCGGATAGTTCGGCCCGCCGCCACCTTCCGGCACCGTCCAGTTGATGTTCTGGGTCGGGTCCTTGATGTCGCAGGTCTTGCAATGCAGGCAGTTCTGGCCGTTGATCTGCAGGCGCGGCTTGCCTTCTTCCTCGCCGAGGATTTCGTACACGCCGGCCGGGCAATAACGCGTTTCCGGCGCACCGTACTTGGCGTAATTGACCGAGATCGCCACCGACTCATCCTTCAGGCGCAGGTGCGTCTGCTGGTTTTCCTCGTGGTTGGTGGCCGACAGGAACACCGACGACAAGCGGTCGAAGCTGATCTTGCCGTCCGGTTTCGGGTAGGTGATCTTCGGATAGGCGTTCTTGTCGCCCAGCTGGCTGTGGTCGTCGTGGTGACGCATGGTCCACGGTGCCTTGCCGCCGAACAGGTAGGTGTCGATCGCACCGTAGGCCAACCCGCCCCACAGGCCCCACTTGAAGGCCGGGCGGATGTTGCGGACCTTGTACAACTCGGCCCACAGCCAGCTCTGCTTGATCTGCTCGCCGTATTCCGTGACCTCGGCCCCGGCGCCTTCCTTGACCAGATGCTCGAACACCGCCCTGGCGGCGACGATGCCGGACTCCATGGCCATGTGCGTGCCCTTGATCTTCGGCACGTTGAGGAAGCCGGCCGTGTCGCCGACCAGCAGGCCGCCGGGGAAATGCAGCTTGGGCACCGACTGATAGCCGCCTTCCGACAGCGCGCGGGCGCCGTAGGAAATACGCCGGCCGCCTTCGAAAAAGCCGCGGATGGACGGATGCGTCTTGTAGCGCTGGAATTCCTCGTACGGCGACAGCCACGGATTCTTGTAGTCGAGGCCGACGACGTAACCCACCGCCACCAGGTTGTTCTCCAGGTGATAGAGGAAGGAACCGCCGTAGGTCGCCGAATCCACCGGCCAACCGACGGTATGCACGATCAGGCCGGGCTGATGCTTGGCCGGGTCGATTTCCCACAGTTCCTTGATGCCGATGCCGTAGGTCTGCGGATCGATGCCGTCGCGCAGATTGAATTTGTTGAACAGCTCCTTGGTCAGCGAACCACGGCAGCCTTCGGCAAAGATGGTCTGGCGGGCATGCAGTTCCATGCCCGGCTGGAAGTTGTGGCCGGGCTGGCCATCCTTGCCGATACCCAGGTCGCCGGTGGCGACGCCCTTGACCGAGCCGTCCTCGTGGTAGAGCACCTCGGCGGCGGCGAAGCCCGGATAGATCTCGACGCCCAGCGCCTCGGCCTGCTCGCCCAACCAACGGCACAGATTGCCCAGGCTGATGATGTAGTTGCCGTGATTGGACATCTGCGGCGGGGTCGGCAGCTTGAACGAACCGCTTTCGGTGAGGAACAGGAAGCGGTCTTCGCCGGCCGGCGTGTTCAGGGGCGCACCGCGCTCCTGCCAGTCCGGGAAAAGCTCGTTCAGGGCATGCGGCTCCAGCACGGCGCCGGACAGGATGTGGGCGCCGATTTCCGAGCCCTTCTCGAGCAGGCAGACCGACACTTCCTTGCCCGCCTGTTCAGCCAGCTGCTTGATGCGGATCGCCGCGGACAGCCCCGAAGGGCCGCCGCCGACGATCACGACATCGTATTCCATCGCATCGCGATCGGTACGCATGGTCATGGCTTAAAACAGATTCTCGGCCAGGCCGAGCGTCGAGGCCGCACCGCCGGTGACTTCGGCGGCATAAGCAGCGGCGAACGGCAGCTGGTGGGTGGCGAAGTATTCGGCCGTGGCCAGCTTGGCCTTGTAGAAGTCGTCGCTGCTACCGTTGGCCAGGTGCTGGGCGGCAATCGCGGCCGACTTGGCCATCAGCCAGCCGCCGACGACGATGCCCGTCTGCTTCAGGAAGGGCACGGAACCGGCATGCACGGACTGCGGGGCGCTTTCGTAGTTGGCCAGGATCCAGTCCACGGCCTTCTGCTGGGCAGCGATACCGGCCTTCAGGTTGGCGGCGATGTTGGCCAGCTGCGGGTTGGCGGCAATGGCGTCGGCATCGGCCGACATTTCGGCGATCAGCGCCTTCATCGCGGCGCCCGGCACCTTCTCGCGGGCCAGCTTGCGGCCGACCAGATCGTTGGCCTGGATGGCGGTCGTGCCTTCGTAGATGGTGGTGATGCGCGAATCGCGGTAGTACTGGGCCGCGCCGGTTTCCTCGACGAAGCCGACACCGCCGAAGACCTGCAGTGCGGTCGACGACAGCTCGACGCCCTGCTCGGTGCTCCAGCCCTTGATGACCGGGGTCAGCAGGTCGATGCGGGCCTGCGCGGCGGCATCGCCGGCATGTGCCTTGTCGATGTTGGCGGCGCCGTAGTAGGCCAGCGTACGCATGGCTTCGGTGCGGGCCTTGCAATCCATCAGCAGGCGACGGACATCCGGGTGATGCAGGATGGGCTTCTTCTCGCCGGACTTGTCGCCGATGATGGCGCCCTGAACGCGCTCACGGGCATACCACAGGGCATGCTGATAGGCGCGCTCGGCGATGCCGACGCCTTCCAGGCCGACGTTGACGCGGGCGTGGTTCATCATCGTGAACATGTAGCCGACGCCCTTGTTCTCTTCGCCGATCAGGTAGCCGATGGCGCCTTCCTTCTCGCCGTAGGACATGACGGCCGTCGGGCTGCCGTGGATGCCGAGCTTGTGTTCGATCGAGGCGCAGATCAGGTCGTTGCGGGCGCCGAGCGAACCGTCGTCATTGACCAGGAACTTCGGCACCAGGAACAGCGAGATGCCCTTCAGTCCCGGCGGGGCATCCGGCAGGCGGGCCAGCACGAGGTGGATGATGTTTTCGGCGACGTCATGTTCGCCCCAGGTGATGAAGATCTTGGTACCGGTCACCAGGTAGGTGCCGTCGCCAACCGGCTTGGCCTTGGAGGAAATGGCGGCGAGGTCGGAGCCGGCGTTCGGCTCGGTCAGGTTCATCGTGCCGGTCCAGGTGCCTTCGACCATCTTCGGCAGGTACTTCTGCTTGAGTTCGTCCGAAGCGTGGTGGGCGATGGCTTCGATGGCGCCGCCGGTCAGCATCGGACACAGGCCGAAGGCCATGTTGGCACCCTTCCACATTTCATTGACGGCCATCGAGACGACGGCCGGCAGGCCCTGGCCACCGTATTCCGGGTCGAAGGGCATGGACATCCAGCCGGTTTCGGCGAACAGCTTGTAGGCTTCCTTGAAGCCCGGCGCGGTAGTGACGACGCCGTCCTTGCAGACGTGACCGGTCTGGTCGCCGACCTTGTTGATCGGATCGAGCACGCCGGTGGCGAACTTGGAGGCTTCGTCGAGAATGGACTCGACGAGTTCGACCGAGCACTCCTCGTTGCCCGGCAGGGCACAAATTTCTTCAAGACCGGCGATTTCATTGAGGACGAACTGCATGTCGCGGATCGGGGCGATATAGGTACTCATACGGGTTATCTCCTGGATGTTCTTGGTTTAGACGGCTGCCACGAGGGCGGGAACGGTTTCGAAAAGGTCGGCGACCAGGCCGTAATCAGCGATCTGGAAGATCGGGGCATCGGGGTCCTTGTTGATGGCGACGATGACCTTGGAGTCCTTCATGCCGGCCAGGTGCTGGATGGCACCCGAGATGCCGACCGCGATGTAGAGCTGCGGGGCGACGATCTTGCCGGTCTGG
>CALJZP010000147.1 GCA_937983545.1 uncultured Azonexus sp. | reverse complement strand
ATTTTTTATCAAGACGCCTTCTCTTCCAGCCGGTCGAATCGGGGATTACCGCGTTGCGACTCTATGGTTTAAGGGGTTGCCGACCTAGTAGGGTATACCCCCACTTTACTACCAAAAAAGACAACATTTTGTCATTACGACACAAACACTGAACGTTTTGCTAGTTTATGACAGTTTATTGTTGATTGTTTACATACAAAAATGTCGTTTTGATCTATCAAAATATACAGTTAGTAAATCAATTAAACCAAACCAAGGATTTCCCGCGCTTCGGATGGGCTTGCCGGGGGGCGACCCAGGGTGCGCGCCAGTCCGGCGACGCGTTCGACCAGCTGCGCATTGCTGTGGGCGAGTACGCCCTTGCTGAAATAGATGTTGTCCTCGAAGCCGACCCGGACATGGCCGCCGAGCACGATGCCCAGCGTTCCCATGGTGAGTTGGGCTGCGCCCAGCCCGGCCACCGTCCATGTCGCTCCGGCCGGCAACTGCGACGTCAGGTAGAGCAAGGCCTCGGGCGTTGCCGGCATGCCGCCGGGCACGCCCAACACGAAATCGAAATGCGGATTGGCCGGCAGCTTGCCCTTCTGCAACCAGCGATTGGCCGTCGCCAGCATGCCGGCGTCGAAGATCTCCAGCTCCGGACGGATGCCCCGTTCGCGCATGGCGGCGGCAAAGGTCTCGATATCGGCCGGCTGGTTGAGAAACACCTCGTCGCCGAAATTGACCGACCCCATCGACAGGGTCGCCATCTCCGGATTGAGCGACAGCGGCGCCATGCGCTCCTCGGCGCTCATGCCGACCGCACCGCCGGTCGACACCTGGATGATCGCGTCGCAGCGCGACCGCACGGCGGCAATGATCTCGCGATAGACGCCGGCATCCTGCGTCGGTCGGCCGTCCGGCCAGCGGGCATGCAGATGCACGATGGCTGCGCCGGCGGCGACGCACTCGGCCGTCGCCTCGCCGATCTCGTCCGGTGTGATCGGCAGGGCCGGCTGCTGCTCCTTGCCGACCTCGGCACCGGTCAGCGCGGCCGTGATGATCAGCGGATTCATCGACGACCGCCGCGCTGGCAGTTGGCCGGCACCACGCAGGTGCCGCTGGCCCGGCAGACAACCACCGGCGTTTCCAGCACATCGGCGGCCGATGGCTGGCCCGGCACATCGGCCGCGGCGATGACCTTGCGCGCCTCGAAGCGCATCTTGCGCGAGGTCTTGCCCAGCGAGACGATTTCACCGAAAGCCTCGATGTAATCCCCGGCCCTCACCGGCGCCAGGAACTCGACGCTGTCGTAGGCGACGAACAATCCTTCGTCGCCGTCGCTGCGGATCAGCAATTCGGTTGCCACATCGCCAAACAGGTTGAGCATCTTGGCGCCGTCGACCAGGTTGCCGGCGTAATGCACGTCGTGAGAACCGATACGCAGGCGGATCAGGCTGGTGATCGGGGTTTGCGGGTTCTCCATGTCAGGCGGCCTTTCTCTTGATCCATTCGTTGATGGCAAACGAGGCAACATCCTCGGCATAGCTCTTCGGCCCGAAGCCGGCGTCGTAGCCCAGCTCCTTGGCCAGTTCATGGCTGATGCGCGGCCCGCCAACGACGAGGATGATCCTTTCGCGCATGCCCTCGGCCTCCAGAATGTCCGACAGCCGCGTCAGGTTGTCGAGATGGATGTTCTTCTGCGTCACCACCTGCGACACCAGGATCACGTCAGCCTGCTCCTCGATGGCCCGCGCCACCAGTTCCTCGGAATCGACCTGCGCCCCCATGTTGATGGCGCGCACCTCGTGGTAGCTCTCCAGCCCCTTGTGGCCGTTGTAGCCCTTCATGTTCATGATGGCGTCGATCCCGACGGTATGCGCGTCGGTCTCGATACAGGCACCGACGACGACCATCTTGCGCCCCATTTTCTCGGCGATCAAGGCATTGACGCCGTCCTTGTCGAGCACCTCGAATTCCGGCTTGGCGACCTGGATGGTGGACAGGTCGATGCGGTGCTTGCTCTGCCCGTAGAGGACGTAGAACGAGAAGCCCTGCCCCATGTCCTCGGCGTGGACCACGGCCGGCTCATCCAGACCCATGGCCAGCGCCAGCCGGCGGGCTCCCTCCTTCGACACCTCGTCGAGCGGCACCGGCAGCGTGAAGGAAAGCTGGACCCTGCCGTCATCCTGCGTGTCGCCATAGGGTTTGATCCATTGTTCAGCCATGGCGGGCACCTCCTTGCAGCATGCGTTTCGGGAAAGGGTTGTAATAGCCGGGCGCCTTGGCGATCACGCCGTCGAGCCCCTTGCCGCCGGTCGCCGTACGCTTGATCTCGGCGAGCATGGACTCGGTTTCGGCGAGCACCGCCTGTGCCCGCTGTTCGATCAGGCCGCCGGACTTGAACTCGATTTCCGAATGCAGGTCGCGCATGGTGCCGAAGACGTAACGGGCGTTCTGGATGGCCAGGAAACGATCCTGGATGAAAGGCGTGTGGATCGCCTCGGTCATCATGCCCAACAGGTGGATGTTCTGCTTCGTCACGGTGCTGACCATGTTGAACAGCGCATCCTGGACATGGCCTTTGAAGATGTTGCCGGTCATGTGCTTGGTCGGCGGCATGTACTTCAGCGACGCCTCGGGGAAAACCTGGCGCACCAGCTGGGCATGCGCCAGTTCCCACAGGAAGCCGTTCTCCAGTTCCGGGTTGATCTCGAAGGCGTGGCCGAGGCCCATCTGCTCCGGCACCAGCCCCGACAGGTAGGCGAACTGCTCGTTGATCATCTGCGAGGCGAGCACGGTATGCGCCGCATCGACGGCATCGGCCGTGGTCAGGTAATTGTCCTCGCCGGTATTGATGATGATGCCGGCATAGCCGTTGATCATGCGCGAGAAGAACTGGTCGATGAAAGTGCGCTGCATGTTGATGTCGCGGAAGATGATTCCGTACATCGAATCGTTGAGCATCATGTCGAGACGCTCGATGGCGCCCATGGCGGCGATTTCCGGCATGCACAGGCCGGAACAGTAGTTGGTCAGGCGAATGTAGCGGCCGACCTTGGCGCCCACCTCGTCGAGCGCGGCGCGCATCAGGCGGAAGTTCTCCTGGGTGGCGTAAGTGCCGCCGAAGCCTTCGGTCGTCGCGCCGTACGGCACGTAGTCGAGCAGGCTCTGGCCGGTCGAGCGGATCACCGCGACGATGTCGGCGCCCTGCTCGGCCGCCGCCCGCGCCTGCTTGATGTCCTCGTAGATGTTGCCGGTGGCGACGATCAGGTACAGCCAGGGTTGCGGCGCTTCGCCGCTGTTGCCGATCAGCGCGGCGCGCTGCGCCCGCTGGGTGGCGATATGTTCGCAACTTTGAGCGGCCAGTGCGTCGGCGGTGTTGCGCGCCGCCGTGTCGTCGCCGCCATCGAGCACCAGACGGCCGGCAGCGACGGCTTCGGCCACCTGCTGCGCCGTCCAGCCCTGCTCGTTCATTGCCGCCGCCACGGCCAGCGCCGCGCCACGGTTCAGCAACCCCCGCTCCAGCAGGTGGTCGACCACCCGGTTGGGCAGCGGCACCTGGTTTTCATCGACGCCGTCGACACCCATCAGGCGCAGGGTCGCCCGCTCCACGGTGGTCGTCGTCGAACGATCCATGTCGTCGAATACCCGGCCGGCGATACGCCGCGCCGAGTCCCGGGCGCGGTCGATCCGCGCCTGGTCAAGCTGCAAATGAGCCATCCGGTTGCTCCTCTTGTTGGTTTTGTTCCAGCAGGACGTCGGTGACGTGCAGCCCGTCAAAGGCTGCCCTGCTGGCTTCGAGAAATTCACGGGCGGCGAAATGGCCGCCCAGCGGTGAAAAAGGATTGAGCGTCAGGCCGGCCATGCGGATGCGGCGCATCGCCACCAGTTGCCCGCCCAGCGCCCTGAAAGCGGCGAGGTCGGCGGCATCGACGAAGAGCCGCGTGCCGTCGGCGACCACCACCTGCAGCCCCTTGTGACGGCGGGCCAGCGTTTCCAGCGCCAGCCACAACTGGCGCCCGACCGCCCCACTGACCGCCACGCCGGCCAGCGATGCCTGGTCGTTGGCGAGCAGCACGCTACCGGCATTGAGGCTGGGGATGGCGGCCCGGAAAAGCACCTCGCCATCGGCATCCCACATCCCGACGCCGCCCTCGGCGAAGACCGGCGTGCAACGCGCCACGGTGTTGGCATCGGCTTCGACGATACCGAGGATGGCCAGCCGGTCGCGCGTCTTGCGAATCACATCCTGAATGCCGCCGCCAACCGCCGCGCCAGTCGCCAGTACCACGCCGTCGGCGATGGCCGGCGAGGCATGCTGGCTGCGCCCGAGGGCGCCGTCGAGAAACACCTGGCTGGCACCGCACTGGCGCAGCCGGGCAATGATGTTCAGCTGGTCGTGGCCGCGCGAGGCACCGGCGATTTCCATTTCGCCGCCATCGAGCACCTTGACGACCACGATCTCGCCCATCGGGCTGTCGATGCCGCTGCCGTCGACCAGCTTGCAGCGCGCCTTGGCCCGTTGCAGGGTCTCGCGCGCCGTCGCCACCAACATCCCGGGCCACACGACCACCGGCGGCTTGGGGATGGAAAACACCTGATCGAGCGCCTCGCCATCGCGCCCAATGGATGTCACGCCCACCGCCACGTCGTCGGCGGCGGCAGAGGCCAGCAAGCGATTGAGCGCCACCGTCTTGCCGGTGTTCTTGCTCATTCCCATGACCGCCAGGGTCGTCATGCCGCCATCGCGGATGCCCCTCCACAGCCGGCAACGGGATTGAATGACACGCATCGCCATGCCCTTCAGACGTAACGCTGTTCGAACAGCCGGCGCAGCGTCTCGCTCTCGCGCAGCAGGTTCAGCGCCAGCTCGGCGTGCCCGCGGGCATAGCCGTTGCCGACGATCATCTCGACATCCTTGCCGACACCTTCGGCGCCGAGCGCGGCGGCCGTGAAGCTGGTCGCCATCGAGAAGAAATAGATGCGCCCACCGTCGCGGGTAGCGAGAATGCTGCCCATCTCGGTGCCGGGAATATTGACGCAGTTGATCGTCACGTCGGCCATCCGGCCATCGGTCACCGCCGACACCGCCTCCATCATCGCCACTGCGTTGCCGGCATCGACCTGCAGCGCATGGTCGACCCAGCCGAGTTCGCGCATGCGCACACAATCGCTGGCGAAGGGCGAAACGCCGATGACACGACCGGACGGCCCGGCCTGCTTCCTGGCCTCGTAGACGCACAGGGTGCCGGATTTGCCGCCGCCGCCGATGACCACCACGGTATCGCCGGTCTTCACCAGGCGGGCAGTCTGCGCCGGCGCCCCGGCGACATCGAGGATGGCGAGCGCCATCTTTTCCGGAATGTCTTCCGGCAGCACGGCATACAGCCCGGTCTCGAACAGGATGGCCTGGCCGTCGATCTCGATCTGGTCGCGGTCGAGGTGAATGGCGCGAATGGCGTCGATACGCAGCGGCGTCAGCGACAGCGACACCAGCGTCGCGATCCGGTCGCCCGGCTTGAGGTCGCTCTTGCCGGCCAGCGCCGGGCCGATCTCGCGCACCCGGCCGATCAGCATGCCGCCCGAGCCGGTGACCGGGTTATGCAGCTTGCCGCGCCGGGCCACGATGTCGGTGACGATCTCGCCGACCCGGCCGGCATCGCCGCCGGCCTCGCCCTTGATCTGCGTGAAGCTGGCGGCATCGACATTGAGCGCCAGCACGTCGATCAGGATCTCGCGTTCGCCGACCACCATGCTGTTGTCGATCTTCCACGCCCCCTGCGGTAATACGCCGGGTGGCTCGATCACGCGGTGGGTGCCGTAGGCGGATTGCATCGCGCTGCTCATGCCGCCCCCCTCAGTTGCTCTGGCTCGGCACGCGGAACTCGACGCCTAGGCCCGGCATCTCGACTTCCATGCCCTTGTAGTTGCGGCACTTGATGGTTGTGCCCTGACCGTCCGGGCGCACTTCCTCGCGGACGTAGCTGGGGATGATCGGCAGCTTGCCGAGACCGCCCAGGCCATCGACGATGAAGGTCGGCACCGCCGGCCCGCTGATCCAGCCGCGCAGGCCTTCGTACAGGGCGATCATGCGGGCATGCGGCACGATGAAGTGGTGGGCGCCTTCGACCATGTCGGTCGAGTACACATAATAGGGACGCACACCCATCTCGATGGCCTGCATGAACAGCTCGCGCATGATCTCGACGTTGTCGTTCACGCCGCGCAGGCACACCGTCTGCAGGCCCATCATGACGCCGGCCTTCTGGATCATCTTGACCCGCTCACGGAGCAGCGGCGTGATTTCCTTGGGATGGTTGATGTGGATATTGATCATCTGCACGCGATGCTTTTCCAGCACGGCGCACAGTTCCGGGGTGACGCGGGTCGGCAGCTGCACCACCATGCGCGAACCGATGCGCAGGAAGCGGACATGCGGCGCACGGCTGCGAATCTGGCCGAGGATGTAGTCCAGGCGTTCGTCGTCGAAGGTCAGCGGATCGCCGCCGGAAAGCAGCACATCGTCGATGTCCTTGTTGCCGGCGATGTAGTCGATGGAACGCTCGATCTCGTCCTTGTGCACCGAGCCGGTCGGCCGCGACACCATGCGCTTGCGGGTGCAGAAGCGGCACAGCGTGGCGCAGGTGTTGCTGACCAGGAACAGCACGCGGCGCGGGTAGCGGTGCACCACGCTGGTCCCGGGAATGGTATCGCCCTCCTCGCCCAGCTCGTCGAGCATGGTGGCGAAGCCCGGCTTGGCTTCCTCGTGGAAAGTCGGCAGGTATTGCAGACGGATCGGGCAGTTCGGATCGTCGCGATCCATCAGCTGCGCCATGTAGGGGGTGACCGACACGGCAAACTTGTCGTAAACCGTCTCGTTCACGTCCTCGATGTGGTTGAGAACGCCCTTCATCTCCGAATGATGGGTATAACGGCGGGCGAACTGCTTTTGCCACGGCTCGGCAGCCGGATCATAGGCATCGAGCTCCTCGCGCAACAGCAACTTGCCGGGGGTAACGGAAACGATCTTGTGCAGCATGACTCCTCCTGTGAATGAATGACCCTGCGTTCAGCAGTGGTATGGGGGCATTCTAGGAAGCGTCATTGGCCGACGAAAACAATCACAATGATCGAATCGGCCAAAAAATTTCAGTCATAATGACCGATAACAAAACAAATTGAGTGAAACACCATGAGCACTACCCCGCTGGACGTACTCGACCGCCAATTGATCGACCTGCTCAAGGTCAATGCCCGCCTGCCCGTCGTCAAACTGGCCAAGGCACTGGGCTGTGCACGCAGCACCGTACAACTGCGCCTCAAGGCGCTGGAAAGCAGCGGCGTCATCACCGGCTACACCATCGGCGTATCGACCCCGCAACGCGGCCCCGGCATCCGGGCAATGGTGCTGATTTCCATCGACTCCAAATGCGAGCACGAGATCATCCAGTCCATCTCGCGCCGCCACGAAGTCCGCAAGCTGTTCTCGGTCAGCGGCCGCTACGACCTGTGCGCCATGCTGAGCACCGACTCCACCGAAGAACTCGACAGCGTCATCGACCGCTTCCGCGCCATCAAGGGCGTCGTCGAAACCTTCTCGACCATCATGCTGAGCACCAAGCTGGATCGGCCGGACTAAAAACACACCTAATCACAAATCATCTACAATGCAAAAATGAACAGTAACTATTCAAACTAAAATTTATTATGATCAGCAAACCAGACACAACACTAGTGGTTATTGCGAAAAACGAACAACGATGTATAGAGCGTTGCCTTACCAGTGCCGCTCCTTATGTAAGCAAGATGATTGTTTTAGACACCGGATCGACGGATGACACCATTTCAATTGCAACGAAATGTGGTGCAGAAGTATTTTCTACAGAATGGAAAAATGACTTTTCGCTTGCACGAAATACAGCTCTGGATATTGCGGAATCCGAATTTAATTTGATCCTTGACGCTGATGAATGGATAATTTCAATAGATAAAACCATAAATTTATCCAATACCCCTGCCGGATCCTTAGGCCTAGTCTCCATCATTAGCGAGGGCGAATCTTTCGGAGAAAAACAGTTTGGAAACTCCTGGATACCTAGATTACTTCCACGGGGAGTACGTTACAGAGGCAAAATTCACGAGCAACCTTTTTCAAGCGCTCCCAGAGTCAAACTCCCCATAAAAATCGGACATGACGGCTACACATCTGCCGTAATGAGCACAAAAAAAGGGAGAAATCTACAATTGCTTATAGAATCCCTTAAAAACAACCCAAACGATCCCTATACCCTATACTCCATTGGAAAAGAGTACGAATTTGATAAACAAATTGAAAAAGCTTGCGCTTCATATGAGAAAGCAATTTCCTTAATTAACATTGATGTCCCCTTTCAACTTGACCTTGATTATCGCCTACTGTGCACGTTATTAGAATTAGGACGACTAGAAGAATGTCTAATTTACAGCAGCAAAATAATGGAAAAATACACACAAACTCCAGATTATTTTTTTATTTTGGGTTATATATTTCTAGAGGGAGCCAAGCGCGACAATGAAAATGCCAAGAATTACTGGTTACCCAGAGCAGAAGAATCCTGGAAGCGATGTCTAGAAATTGGCGAGCAACCCGATTTATCTGAAGCTGTTTTTGGCAGAGGAAGCTTTTTAGCAGCAAGAAATCTATCTGTTATTTTTGAGATCGTAGGCGATGAAAAAAATGCAAAATATTATCGCTCACTCTACCAACAACCGGCTTTGTTGCATAAATCATCTGAAGATTGAGTTTCCCCTGCCCCCAGACGGGGTTATGGCATAGCCACCGTCACCGGGGTGCCGAGTTGAGTGAAGCGGTTGAGCAATGCTGCCCGAACCTGAAGCTCGGCCACTTGGCGATCAAAGTCGCGAGACATGATCCGCTCACCCAAGAGTTTGAAACAACGCATTTTGGTTTCGACCAGGCTACGTCGCCGCTCCATTTTTTCCAGATGGCCCGCCCCAATCGCTGGGCGGCCTTCGTCAGCCTCGCTGTCCGCCGTCCGTTAAGTTTCGTCGTTGGGCTTCTTGCCGCGTCCGCACAGGCACTTGACACACGTACGCTATAACGTACCATTACAGCTTCTATCAAGGAGCCTGAAATGAATACCCTTACCGCTAGCGAAGCTCGGGCAAATCTTTACCGGCTCATTGACCAAACAGCCGAGTCTCACGAACCCATCATCATTTCCGGGAAACGCAGCAGTGCCGTGCTTCTCTCTGCGGAAGACTGGAGCGCGATTCAAGAAACCTTGTACTTACTCGCCGTACCTGGCATGCGTGAGTCCATCAAGGCCGGTATGGCCGAACCTCTTGCAGAAAGCTCGAAGGAGCTTAAGTGGTGAGTTGGGAAGTGGTTTACGCCAAGCAAGCAATGAAGGATGCAAAGAAACTTGCTGCGAGTGGCCTTAAACCGAAGGCGCTAGAACTGCTCGCCGTTCTAGCCAACGACCCTTTTCAGAATCCACCACCCTTTGAAAAATTGGTCGGCGACCTTGCCGGCGCATACTCTCGCCGCATCAATATTCAACATCGCATGGTGTACGAAGTATTTGTCACGGAAAAGACGGTTCGCATCCTCCGTATGTGGACACACTATGAATGAAGACATTCGAATTCGTCGCATTCGGCGACGGACCACGAATCTGGGCTGATTGCAGTCGCTCTGCCGGCTAGTCAAATCCAAGCTGTCGGGCAATTTGTCCCTCTTCAGCTTCCCACAACTCCCGAAAGTACCCTACGGAACGCCCCGAATGACCGCCCTACAGCGGCGGCAATCCACACCGTTGCCGCGCCCGTTTGCAGGCGGCGTGTTCGACATCGAATTCCCGGCACGGTGATGGCCGGGCGTCGTAGAGGGTGCAA
>CALJZP010000146.1 GCA_937983545.1 uncultured Azonexus sp. | reverse complement strand
GCCCTCATCGCGCATTTTCTCGGCGACATCGCGGCACAGCTCCATGCCCCCATCCTTGGGCGTCAGCACCAGTTCGGCGCCAAAGGCACGCATGCTCTGACGGCGCTCAATGCTCTGGTTTTCCGGCATGACCAGGATCATCCGGTAACCCTTCATAGCCGCCGCCATGGCCAGCGCGATACCGGTATTGCCGGAAGTCGCCTCGATCAGCGTATCGCCCGGCTTGATGTCGCCACGCGCCTCGGCCCGCATGATCATCGACAGCGCCGGACGATCCTTGACCGACCCGGCCGGGTTGTTACCTTCCAGCTTGGCGAGGATGACGTTGCCGCGCTTGTCGTTGTCCGCGCCCGGGATACGCACCAGGCGGACCAGCGGCGTATTTCCGACAAAATCCTGTAGGGTTTTATACATTGCGATGCAGCCACTCGATATATTGCGAAACACCTTCCTCCACCGTCGCCATCGGTGCTTCGTAGCCGGCTTCGCGCAGTTTGGTCAGATCGCCCTGCGTGAAGGCCTGGTACTTGCCCTTCAGTGCCTCGGGGAAGGCGATGTATTCGAGCAATCCCTGTGCCCGAAGTTCGGCCAGCGACAACGCGACCTCGCCCTTGGCCTTGCGGCAGCCATTGGCGGCAGCAACAGCAACGTCGTTGAAACTCTGCGCCCGGCCGGAGCCGAGGTTGAAGATGCCGGATTTCTCGGGATGATCAAGGAAGAACAAATTGACCTTGGCGACGTCACCAACGAAGACAAAATCGCGCATCTGGCCGCCGTTCTCGTAGCCGTGTGAGCCTTCGAACAGCTTGACCTTGCCCTCGGCCTTGAACTGGTTGTAGTTGTGGAAGGCGACCGAGGCCATGCGTCCCTTGTGCGTTTCGCGTGGGCCATAGACGTTGAAGTAACGGAAGCCTACGATCTGCGACGACGGATTCTTGGCGAGGCGCTGACGGACGATCTGGTCGAACAGGAACTTGGAATAGCCGTAGACGTTGAGCGGACCTTCGTACTGGCGCTCTTCCTTGAACACGCTGCTGGCGCCGTAGGTGGCGGCCGACGAGGCGTACAGGAACTGCACGTCCTGATCCTGACACCAGTCGAGCAGGATCAGCGAGTAGCGATAGTTGTTCTCCATCATGTAGCGGCCGTCCGTCTCCATGGTGTCGGAGCAGGCGCCTTCATGCAGGATGGCCTCGATCTCGCCGTCGTAATGACCGGCCTGGATACGCTCGATGAAATCGTGCTTGTCGAGGTAGTCGGCGATTTCGCAGTCGATCAGGTTCTTGAACTTGTCGGCCTTGGTCAGGTTGTCGACGGCGATGATGTTGGTGATGCCGCGCTCATTCAGCGCCTTGACGATATTGGAGCCGATAAAGCCGGCTGCACCGGTGACGACGTAGTACATGCGATTCTCCTTACAGGGCGGCGACCAGTTCCTGGCGGGTAACAACCGCGGTTCCCAGTTTGCCGACCACGATGCCGGCGGCGATGTTGGCAACGCGAATGGCTTCGGCCCAGTCGGCGCCGGCAGCGAGCATGACGGCCAGCGTGGCGATAACGGTATCGCCGGCACCGGAGACATCGAACACCTCGCGCGCCTGGGCCGGTTGGTGGTGGACCTCGTCGGCAAACAGGGTCATGCCCTCCTCGCTGCGGGTGACGAGCAAGGCCTCCAGGCCCAGTTCGCCGCGCAGCCTGGTGGCCTTGGCAACCAGTTCTTCTTCGTTTTTCCAGCTACCGACGACCTGCTTCAGTTCGGAGCGATTCGGCGTGATCACTGTCGCACCGGCGTACTTGCCCCATTCATCGCCCTTGGGGTCGACGAGAACAGGTTTGTCGGCCGCACGGGCAATGCGGATCATCTCGGAAATGTGGGTTAGGCCGCCCTTGCCGTAGTCCGACAAAATGACCACGTCGGCATCGGCCACCCGGCGCTCGAAATCGGCCAGCTTGGCCTGCAGGATCTCGTGTGACGGTGGTGTCTCGAAGTCGATACGCA
This sequence comes from uncultured Azonexus sp., assembly GCA_937983545.1. Lineage (GTDB taxonomy): Bacteria > Pseudomonadota > Gammaproteobacteria > Burkholderiales > Rhodocyclaceae > Azonexus. Next base: position 1,689 of record CALJZP010000146.1, on the reverse strand, counting down.
ACAATTGCTGCTGGCGGCCGATGACGCGCAGCTTGACGATGGTGTCGATATCGTCGTCGATGTGCAGGCCGGCATCGATCAGCCCCTCGTCGAGCAGGCGAGCCAGCGAACGGCCGGCGTCATCGTCGCCGACGACCGACAACAGCGCCGTCACGGCACCGAGCGAAGCGGCATTGCGCGCCACGTTGGCGGCACCGCCGAGGCGCTCTTCCTGGCGCTCGACCTTGACCACCGGCACCGGCGCTTCCGGCGATATCCGGCTCACATCGCCGAACCAGTAGCGATCCAGCATCACGTCGCCGACCACGAGCAGGCGAACCTGCGAAACCTTTTCCAGCATGTTGCGATTCTCTCAGCGGCCGATGGCGAAATAGTCGATGCCCGAATTGCGCACGAACTTCGGGTCGTAGAGGTTGCGGCCATCGAAAATGACCGGGTTCTTCAGCGTCGCCTTGATCGCTTCGAAATCCGGGCTGCGGAACTCCTTCCACTCGGTGGCGATGACCAGTGCATCCGCACCGTCCAGCGCCGCCATCGGGCTGTCGGCGTAGGTCAGGCGCGCTTCATCGCCGAAGATGCGCTGCGTTTCGTGCATGGCGACCGGGTCGTAGGCAGAAACCGTGGCGCCTGCAGCGAACAGGTCGGCGATCAGCTCACGGCTCGGGGCTTCGCGCATGTCGTCGGTATTCGGCTTGAAGGCCAGACCCCACAGGGCGAAGTGCTTGCCCTTGAGATCGCCGAACTTCTGCTGAATCTTCTTGGTCAGCACATGCTTCTGCGCATCGTTGGCTTCCTCGACGGCCGTCAGCACCTTGAGGGTGATATTGGCATCATCCTGCGCAGTCTTGATCAGAGCCTTGACATCCTTGGGAAAACAGGAGCCGCCGTAGCCACAGCCCGGGTACAGGAAGTGGTAGCCGATACGCGGGTCGGAACCGATGCCCTGGCGGACCATTTCAATGTCGGCACCCAACACTTCGGCGAGGTTGGCCAATTCGTTCATGAAGCTGATACGCGTCGCGAGCATGGCGTTGGCGGCGTACTTGGTCAGTTCGGCACTCTTGATATCGGTGACGATCAGACGTTCGTGATTGCGCTGGAACGGCGCGTACAGGGCGCGCATCAGGTGGATGGCCTGCTCGTCTTCGGCCCCGACGACGATACGGTCAGGGCGCATGAAGTCCTCGACAGCGGCGCCTTCCTTCAGGAATTCGGGATTTGAAACGACGCTGTACGGCGTAGCGACGCCACGCTTTTGCAGTTCGTCAGCAATGGCCGCGTGGACTTTGGCGCCGGTGCCGACCGGCACCGTGCTCTTGTCGACAACGACCTTGTAGTCGGTCATCAGGCGGCCGATATTGCGGGCGGCAGCAAGTACATACTGCAGGTCGGCCGAGCCGTCTTCATCGGGCGGCGTACCGACCGCGATAAACTGGACGGTGCCGTGCTGCACGGCCTTTTCGACATCGGTGGTGAAATGCAGGCGACCCGCCGCAACGTTGCGCCGGACCATTTCCTGCAAACCCGGTTCGTAGATCGGGATGCCACCCTCTTCAAGGATACGGATCTTTTCCGGATCGACATCCAGGCAAAGCACGTCATTGCCCACTTCCGCCAGGCAGGTACCACTGACCAGACCTACATAACCGGTACCGACAACCGTAATTTTCATGAAATTTCCTACAGGGA
>CALJZP010000145.1 GCA_937983545.1 uncultured Azonexus sp. | reverse complement strand
GTTCGAAGAAGTCGCTGTCGTCGACGACCTTGATCAGCAGCTCCTTCATGTCGTACGGCTTGTTGGCGTTATCCGGTACCAGGGTATCTAGCGAATAATCCATGCGATCGGCCGGATCGTTGGTCGGGGTGACCGGCGGCTTTTCCTTGTTGTTGGCCGGCACGAAATTCATGAAGCGACGCAGCATCGACAAGGCTTCGACATCGTTCTCGAAAGCCAGGTCGGCCACACCGGACTTGCTGGTGTGGGTCACGGCACCGCCCAGTTCTTCGGCGGTGACGTCTTCGTGGGTCACGGTCTTTACGACTTCCGGACCGGTCACGAACATGTAGGACGAATCCTTGACCATGAAGATGAAATCGGTCATCGACGGGCTATACACGGCGCCGCCGGCACAGGGGCCCATGATCATGGAAATCTGCGGCACGACGCCGGAGGCCATCACATTGCGCTGGAACACGTCGGCATAACCACCGAGAGAGGCAACGCCTTCCCGGATACGCGCACCGCCCGAATCATTGAGGCCAATAACCGGGGCACCGACCTTCATCGCCTGGTCCATGACCTTGCAGATCTTCTCGGCGTGGGTTTCCGACAGCGAGCCGCCGAACACGGTGAAGTCCTGCGAGAAAACGAAGACCAGACGGCCGTTGATGGTGCCGTAACCGATCACGACGCCGTCACCCGGAGTCTTTTCAGCCTGATCCATGCCGAAATCGACGCAGCGGTGCTCCTTGAACATGTCCCATTCTTCGAAAGAACCCGGATCGAGCAGCAGCTCGATGCGCTCGCGGGCCGTCAGCTTGCCCTTCTTGTGCTGGCTGTCGATACGCTTCTGGCCACCGCCGAGGCGGGCCAGTTCACGCTTTTTTTCCAGCTGGCGGATGATGTCGTGCATAAAAAACTCCCTCTGAGTTACGACTAATTAGTGTTTCAGGTAGTCGAGCAGCGCATACGCGGCGGCAGCCGGGGTCGTATGGCCCTCCTCGACGGATCGGGTAAAAGCGGGCAGGTTCTCCTGCACGCGTGGGTGATGACGGAAGTGCTGGCGCAGGCCGGAGTCGATCAATTGCCACATCCAGGACAGCGACTGATGCTGGCGTTTAGCGGCGAATTCGCCAGTCGGCTTGAGGGCGGACTGGTATTTCTCGACCTGTTCCCAGAAATCCACAATGCCTTCCTTGTGCAGGGCAGACAGGGCGATGACCGGCGGCGCCCAATTGGGCGAGGCCGGCCGCAGCATGTGCAGCGCGTTGCGCCACTGGGCACGGACCACGGCAGTCGCCTGCTTGTCGATATCGGCCTTGTTGATGACCACCAGATCGGCGATCTCGACGATGCCCTTCTTGATGGCCTGCAGGTCGTCGCCGGCATTCGGCAGTTGCAGCAGGCAGAACATGTCGACCATGCCGGCGACCGTGGTTTCCGACTGACCGACGCCGACCGTCTCGATGATGATCACGTCGTAGCCGGCCGCTTCGCAGAGCAGCATGGCTTCGCGCGTCTTTTCGGCTACGCCGCCGAGCGAACCGGCCGACGGGCTGGGACGAATGAAGGCTTCCTCGCGCTGGCTCAACAATTCCATGCGCGTCTTGTCGCCGAGGATGGAACCTCCGGTGACCGACGACGAAGGGTCGATAGCCAGCACAGCGAGTTTCTTGCCCTGCTCGATCAACCAGACTCCGAGCGCCTCGATGAAGGTGGACTTGCCCGCCCCCGGCACACCGGAGATGCCGATACGGATCGCGTTGCCGGTCTTCGGCAACAGCGCGGTCAATACCTGCTGCGCCCGCTGCTGGTGATCGGCACGGGTCGATTCGATCAGCGTGATGGCCTTGGCCAGCGAGCGACGCTGACCCGCCAGCACGCCGTCGACCAGCGACTGGTCGGCGGCAGACAGGAGATTGGCACGCACCGGCGCTTCGTCCAGTTTCATCCGGGCTTAGGCGCGGGCCTTGCGGATTTCTTCCAGCACGCGCTTGGCCGAATCCTCGATGCGGGTACCCGGGCCGAAGATCGCCTTGGCACCGGCTGCGTAGAGGGCATCGTAGTCCTGCGCAGGGATCACGCCGCCAGCGAAGACGATGATGTCGTCGGCGCCCTGGGCTTTCAGCGACTGGATGATCTGCGGCACCAGCGTCTTGTGGCCGGCGGCCAGCGAGGAGCAGCCGATGGCATGCACGTCGTTTTCGATGGCCTGGCGGGCTGCTTCTTCCGGAGTCTGGAAGAGCGGGCCCATGTCGATGTCGAAGCCGAGGTCGGCGTAGGCGGTGGCCACCACCTTGGCGCCGCGGTCGTGGCCGTCCTGGCCGAGCTTGGCGATCATGATGCGCGGGCGACGGCCTTCTTCTTCGGCGAATTTGGCGACATCGGCCTTGATCTGCTCCCAGCTTTCCTGACCTTCCACAACGCCTCCGTACACACCCGAAATGGTCTGGTTGTTGGCGCGGAAACGACCGAAGATCTTTTCCAGCGCATCGGACACTTCACCGACCGTGGCACGCAGGCGGATTGCCTTGACGGTCAGGTCGAGCAGGTTGCCCTCGCCGCTCTCGGCGGCCTTGGTCAGCGCCTCCAGCGCGGCATTGACGGCCGCGCTGTCGCGGGTGGCGCGGATTTGCTTGAGGCGGGCGACCTGGGCTTCACGCACGGCGTGGTTGTCGATATCGAGGATGTCGATCGCGTCTTCCTTGGCCAGCTTGTACTTGTTGACGCCGACGATGACGTCCTTGCCCGAGTCGATGCGCGCCTGCTTGTCGGCCGCACAGGTTTCGACCTGCATCTTGGCCCAGCCGGATTCGACGGCCTTGGTCATGCCGCCCATGGCTTCGATTTCCTGGATGATGCCCCAAGCCTTGTCAGCCATGTCCTGGGTCAGTTTTTCCATCATGTAGGAACCGGCCCACGGATCGATCACGTTGGTGATGTGGGTCTCTTCCTGGATGATCAGCTGGGTATTGCGGGCGATACGGGCCGAGAACTCGGTCGGCAGCGCGATGGCTTCGTCGAGCGCGTTGGTGTGCAGCGACTGGGTACCGCCGAAGACCGCGGCCATCGCTTCGATGGTGGTGCGCACGACGTTGTTGTACGGGTCCTGCTCGGTCAGCGACCAGCCGGAGGTCTGGCTGTGCGTGCGCAGCATCATCGACTTCGGGCTCTTGGCGTTGAAGCCGGACATGATGCGGTGCCAGAGCAGGCGCGCAGCGCGCATCTTGGCGATTTCGAGGTAGAAGTTCATGCCCACCGCCCAGAAGAAGGACAGGCGGCCAGCAAAGGTGTCGACGTCCATGCCGGAAGCGATACCGGTGCGCACGTACTCCATGCCATCGGCCAGCGTGAAAGCCAGCTCGATGGCCTGGTTGGCCCCGGCTTCCTGGATGTGGTAACCCGAAATCGAGATCGAGTTGAACTTCGGCATGTTCTGCGCCGTATAGCTGAAGATGTCGGCGATGATCTTCATCGACGGCTTGGGCGGATAGATATAGGTGTTCCGCACCATGAACTCTTTGAGGATGTCGTTCTGGATGGTGCCGGACAACTGCTCCTGCTTCACGCCCTGCTCTTCGGCAGCGACGATGTAGCCGGCCAGAATGGGCAGCACGGCGCCGTTCATCGTCATCGACACGGAAATCTTGTCGAGCGGGATGCCGTCGAACAGGATCTTCATGTCTTCCACGGAGTCGATCGCCACGCCGGCCTTGCCGACGTCGCCGGTCACCCGGGCGTTGTCCGAGTCGTAACCGCGGTGCGTGGCCAAGTCGAAAGCGACGGAAACACCTTGACCACCGGCGGCCAGCGCCTTGCGGTAGAAGGCATTCGAAGCCTCGGCGGTGGAGAAGCCCGCATATTGGCGAATAGTCCACGGCTTGACCGCATACATGGTCGGTTGCGGGCCACGCAGGTAGGGGGCAACACCCGGCAGGGTATCGGCGAACTCGAGGTTCTCGGTGTCCTTCTTCGTATACAGCGCCTTGACGGCCAGGCCTTCCGGCGTATTCCAAACCAGATTGTTGACGTCACCGCCGGGCGACTGCTTCGCGGCAACCTTTTCCCAAGCGTCCAGGTTATTGGAATCAAAGAACTTTTCGGACATGAAACACCCCTCGTCGAGTCGATTTTTTTCGGCCGATCATGCAGAATTCAAAATTCTACGCTTTTGGGCCAAGCTTGACATACCAAGCCCTACATAATACTGTATCCATAATTACGGAATCAAGTCGGCAAAGTACCGAATTGTCCACCGAGACCACATCACAATGACCCGCATCGCACCCACCGCACTGTATCAGGAAGTCGCTGAACGTCTCCGCCAGCGGATTTTCGCTCACGAACTGACGCCTGGCACCTGGATTGACGAGCAAAAGCTGGCCGAACAGTACGGCATTTCACGTACACCGCTACGCGAAGCACTGAAGGTGCTTGCTTCGGAGGGACTGGTCGAGCTGCGTCCGCGTCGGGGCTGCTATGTCACCGAAATCTCGCGTCAGGACCTTGACGACATCTTTCCGCTCATGGCGATGCTCGAAGGGCGTTGTGCCGCTGAAGCGGTCCGCAATGCCAAACCGGGCGATATCGTGGCGTTGCAGGACATCCATGGCCGCCTTGAAAGCGCAGCCCGCGATGGCCGTATCGATGCTTTTTTCGAGGCCAACCAGGAATTCCACAAGCGCATCCAGGAATTGTCCGGGAATCGCTGGCTGCTGTCGGTCATCCAGGACCTGCGCAAGGTATTGAAACTATCCCGCCTCCACTCGCTCTCGCTCGAAGGGCGCCTGCAACAGTCTCTCGACGAACACCGCCTGATCATGGCGGCCCTGGCGGCCAGCGATGCCCCCAAGGCGGAGAAGCTGATGCACGATCACTTGCTGTCCGGGCGCGAAGCGCTGGCAAAGATGGATGCAAAGACACCGAAAGCTGCCTGACAACAGCTTGCGGATCAACGCATCCGGCTTTCTATTCCGGCAAACAACCGGTCGTAGATTGCCACCAGCGCCTCACGATCGTGACTGCCCTTGACCCAGCGACGGGAGCGGGCAATCTTGACGGCCTCCTGCTCCATCGCCGACAACGAGGTAATGTTTACCTCCTGACCGTGCAGGATCGACGCGGCATCCGCCCTGGCTCTCTGGGCCGTCGCAACCAGCCCCATGGAAGACTCCATGGCACTGGCACCCGCCTCGATCGTCGTCACCAAGTCGCAGACCTGGTTGGCCGACGATGCCGAACTGGCCAGCTCGCTGCTGAATTCGAACGCGGTCTGCCGCGCTTCTGACACCGAATCCGTTAGCGCACCGATTTGCGCCGTGGCCGATTGCATCGAAAGCATGATCGCTGCAATGGCTGCCGAAATCTCCTCTGCGGAGTGCTGGGCCTGATCCGCCAACTTGCGCACCTCGTCGGCAACCACCGCAAAGCCCCTTCCTGCCTCGCCGGCCCTTGCCGCTTCGATGGCCGCATTCAGCGCCAGCAGATTGGTCTGTTTGGCAACGCCATCGATACGGGTAGTCAGCAACTGGATATCGGCTGTTTTTGCATTCAGGTCGTCGAGCGCTCCCACCCCTCTTTTCGCTGCCTGCTGCGCCTCACCCAGAGCCTCCGACATCCGCTGGGCAGCCGTCGACATGCCGCTGGCCGACTCCCCGAAGCTTGCAACCAGGGTACGCGAGGTACGCGAATTTCCGCCTACCTCGCGCAGGGCCTGTTCCACGTGCTCGATCGCCAGTGACAAACCGCGTTCCGAGCGCAGAAAAATTCGCGACAGCAGGGCTTCGCGGGCAATCGACTCCTGCGCCGCCTCGAGATGGTCAAGCAGGCTCTGCATCTGCTCTAGCACGTTGCGAAACGTGCCGTGCAAGCCGGGCAACTGCAGGCGGCGCGCCGTATTTCCGCTCGAAGATGCCTGCATTGCGCCCAGAATTTCGCGAAACGCGGTCTCGGTCTGATCAAGCACGGAGTTCAGGTTGACCCGGATCGCCTCCAGCATGGGGTCATGCAAGGTATGCGGCAAGCGCGCAACCAGTTGCCCGCCACCAACCTTGCGCAACAAATCGTCGACCTTGGCAAGATCCGCCCGCGACTCCGCCGCAGGCAGCAACAAGACGAGCAACGCGGCGACAGCCACCCCGATCACCACCCATGGCGACACAAAGGCCGTCACCCCGGCCGACAACAGGAGGAAGACCAGTAACGCCTTGCGTTTAGAGGGAGAAAACCAGTTCTTCATAAGTCATTCCGGTCTGTTTCATGACGTCGACCAGGACTGCGGTACCGGCCTCGATGGCCGAGCGCGATCCGGCTGCCTGTTCCGCGGCCAGCATGCTTCGATAGACCGGCTCGATCTTGGCGACGGCTTCGGCGGACGGGCAACGACGCACCGAGGTATAGCCGACGATCTTGCCGTTCCCGTCGAAATCCGGGGTGATGTGGGTAAACACCCAATAAAAGCCGCCATCCTTGGACATGTTCTTGACATAGGCGAAGAACTCCTTGCCGGACTGTATGGTGTCCCAAGCCAGCTTGAAGGCCGAACGAGGCATGTCGGGATGGCGGATGATGTTGTGCTGCGACCCGAGCAACTCTTCTTCGGAATACCCGGAAAACTCGATGAATATCGGGTTTCCATAAGTAATGATCCCCTTCGGGTTGGTTTTGGAAACGATGAAATCGTCTTCCCGCATCTTGCGTTCGATGTTGCTGGGTTGAATAGCTCTCTTCATGGCGCCCCTCCGACTACCATGAATTTACTATAGATCATAAATTTCACATATATCAACAAAGCCTGGGGGGAGGAGCCAATCTGGATTTTGCGGATGTTCTACATGGCACAGCAAAACACGCCAAACCTGGAGCAGGCGGTTACATAACTTGCCAACCAGTCTGTTCTTTGCCGGGAATCGCACTATCCGAGGCGGACGCGATCCTTGACTCGACATTGATCCGTGCCCGATGCCGACAGCCTCCGCGTCATACCAGTCGTCTTCGTCAATCTCATCCCAAGCATGCCTGGTCACGAATGCGCCGACGTTCATGCGCTTGGTCGCCGATAAGATAGGTAGCCCTTGAACAGACGGCATGAACCATGCCGCTCAAAAACAACGCAAAATCCCTGCTGGCTCGCGGGCGAAATACAACGAGTTATGATTTTTCCGGTGGCTCGGCCGGCGCGCGATACCAGTCCTTGCTCGGCACCAGCTTGGCCTCTCCCGGGTCGGCCATGTAATGCGGCGACATGATTTGTACGCCATGGTTGTTGAACACATCCTGGATGTTGGCGTGCAAGGTGCTGAGCACTTCGGCCCTGGGGCGAGGCTCGGTCGGTACCGCCTGAGCGACCAGGCGATATTCCGGGTAGTAATCCGACAAGGCGGTTTGAAACACCCGTGGAGGCGGCTGGAGCAGAATTCCCGGCGTACGTCCGGCAGCCTCGATCAGCATAGCCTCGACCTGCCGCCAGGGCGTGTCGTAACCGATCGTCACCACGGTATCGACAATATAGCCGGGACCGCGGACGGCTCGCGAGTAGTTCTTGGTGACTGTTGCGGTGATCATCGAGTTGGGCAGGGTCAACTCCTCGCCAAGTCCGGTGCGAATGCGTGTGGTGAACAAACCCATATCGACGACCGTACCTTCGTATTCGCCGATCCGGACATATTCGCCGATGCGAAAGGCGCCAGTGTAGGTGAGCACAAGGCCAGCCGTGCCCTGGCCGACGATGCTCGATGCGCCAAGCGAAAGCATCAGACCCAGCAAGACCGACAAGCCTTTGAAAGCGTCAGTTTGGGCACCCGGCAGGTAGGGGTAGGCCATGGCCAGGGCGAAAAGCCAGATGGCGATGCTTAAGAGGCGACGCGAAGTCGGCACGGTTTCCGACCGCAACCACGGATGATGCGGTTGTGCGAGCGATAGCCGGTGCAATATCTGACCGACGAAACCGACGCACAGCCGGGCCAGCAGGAAAATGACAATGGCGACGCCCATGCCCGGAATGGCCCCGACAATGCTTTCTGTTATTTCGGCTACGACGCCCAGCAAATAGCCATTCAGGCGCTCGCCCCAACTACGTGTATAGGGAAAGCTGCTCAGGATGAAACTGAGCCACTCATAGAGCAGCAGGGCGGCAAGCCCCCAAGCCAGGATGCGAAAGGCTTGGTTCAACCCTTGTAACAGCGTATGGGTATCGATCAGCGGCGTGTTTCCGAGACGTAGCGCCGCTGCTTTGCGGCTGGCAAGTCGAAGCAGGTAGTTCGTCGCCTTGCGGCGGGCGCGATAGATCAACCAGAGCGACAGCAGTAGCAAGGCACTGGCCAACAAGGTTTTTCCAACGGCTTTGAGCATACGCTCCGGGTTGCGCGACTCCCGGCTTTCTTCGACCGCCCTTTGCAGATTGCCAGCGGCACGTTTCGCCAGGGCTTCGGCATTTTCCTGGAGCAGCGGGTCTGCATCGGCAGCAGCAACGATAAAGGCCAGACGATGACCAAGCATGATCAAGTAGCCTTCCGGACTCGGCCTGACCTGTATATCCAGATCGCTGCCGTCATTCAGTGCCTCTTCTATCACCATGCGGGCGCGAGAAGCACGGAAGCTGGGCTTAGCGCCCAGGAATTCGCTGCGAAAAGTGACGATCGATCGATTGAAGACGGTTAGCGTAGCGTCATCGCTCGGGTTTTCCTTGGCCCATGCAAGCGGCCAGCTGATGATCAGCAGAAGTGCGAAGAAGAGTGAAAGAAAACGTGGCCGGGCAATCATGGGCTACTCCGCAAGTCAAACTCAGGACGCTTACAGTCGGTACAACTCCGGTGAATTTTAGCGTTAGCCAGCGTTTACTCCAGCATACGATGCATTTGTAATAGGCAAAGATTGATACTGACCGAATAGTTGCTAACCCCAGAGGACGGGGATTAATTCAAGGTCATTTGATGCAGAAGGTAAGTTGGCTCTTGCAGCCCATGAACACTCTGATTGGCCAACATCTGCAGACTCTCAAGGACTGTCCGCCGGTACAGGTAGGGACATCCTTTGATTTGTCCAAGCTGGCTGCCGATGTTTTTGAAAAAAGGTCGGGCGCTGTTCCGGCCTTTTTGTGTCCAATGCATCTAATGCATCTAATGCAGCGACCTTGGATTGTGCTTGATCAATCCGCCAAGCTGTTGTGCGGCTTTTCCTTCAAGCCAATTTGCGCTGCAATTTCCTGGACTCTAGAGTCGGAAGATGACTATCCAGCTAGCCCGGCTCATTGGGCAATGAGCAAAGAGAAACCGATCACTATTCTCCAAAACACTTGAGCGAACGGTCGATCCTTTCTCGCTTAGGCTGAACCGACGATTGCAGCGGTGCCTACTCGGGATACTCGGCAGATTCCCCACGGACAGAATAAAAAAAATCGCCCAGACCGAAGGCTGGGCGATTTTTACAGTTCACAAGCGAAGTTTTGACAAACCTGAACAGCTTAGTGGTTACTGGCGGAGGCCGCACCGAAACCGGTTTGCGCACGAACGTACTGGTCTTCGAAGGCATCGATTTCCTGACGGGCACGCACGCTGGAATCGCTCTTCGAGAAGACGTAAGCGAGCAGGAAGGCAATCGGCATCGCAAACAGTGCGGGCTGGGTGTAGGGGAAGAGCGCCGCCTTGTTGCCCAGCACGTCGACCCACACCGACTTCGAGAAGAGCACGAACAGCACGGCGGAAATCAGGCCGCCGTAGCCGCCGAACAGCGCACCGCGCGTCGTCAGGCCCTTCCAGTACATCGACAGGATCAGCACCGGGAAGTTGGCGGCAGCTGCCACGCCGAAAGCCAGACCGACCATGAAGGCGATGTTCTGCTTCTCGAACAGGATGCCGAGCACGATGGCGACGGCACCGAGGCAGATGGTGGCAATCTTGGAAACGCGGATTTCCGTGGCTTCGGAAGCTTGCCCCTTCATGATCACGCGAGCGTAGATGTCATGCGAGATCGCCGAAGCGCCTGCCAGCGCCAAGCCGGAAACCACGGCCAGGATGGTGGCGAAGGCCACGGCAGCCAGGAAGCCGAGCAGCATGTTGCCGCCGACGGCCTTGGCCAAGTGCATGGCGACCATGTTGCCGCCGCCGACCAGCTTGCCGCCGACCGTGCCGCCTTCGAAGAACTCGGGGTTCTGGCCGACGATCAGGATGCCGGCGAGGCCCATCAGGAAGATGACGTTGAAGAAGTAGGCAACGAAACCTGAGGCATAGAGTACCGACTTGCGCGCTTCCTTGGCATCGGTCACGGTGAAGAAGCGCATCAGGATGTGCGGCAGGCCGGCCGTACCGAACATCAGGCCGAGACCCAGCGAAATGGCGGTGACCGGGTCCTTGAGCAGGGCGCCCGGATACATCAGCTTGTCGCCCAGCTTGTGGACTGCCGTAGCTTTCTCCAGCAGGTTGGTGAAGGAGAAACCGAACTCGCTCATCGCCAGGAACATGACCAGCGTGCCGCCCGAGAGCAACATGCAGGCCTTGATGATCTGCACCCAGGTCGTGGCAACCATGCCGCCGAAGGTAACATAGACCATCATCAGGATGCCGACGGCGAAGATCGCGGTGTTGTACTCCAGGCCGAAGAGCAGCTTGATCAGCTGGCCGGCACCGACCATCTGGGCAATCAGGTAGAAGCAGACGACAGTCAGCGACGAAATCGCGGCCATCGTGCGCACCTTGCCCTGGTCGAGGCGATAGGCGGTGATGTCGGAGAAGGTGAACTTGCCCAGGTTGCGCAGGCGTTCGGCCATCAGGAACAGGATGATCGGCCAGCCGGCAAAGAAGCACAGCATGTAGATGTAACCGTCATAGCCCTGGGTATAGACCATGGCGGTCAGCCCGAGCAGGGTGGCAGCCGACATATAGTCGCCGGCGATGGCCAGGCCATTCTGAAAACCGGTGATGCCGCCGCCGGCGGTGTAGAAATCGGACGTCGACTTGGTGCGTGAGGCAGCCCAGTAGGTAATGCCCATCGTCATCGCGACGAAGATGCAGAACATGATGATGGCGTGCCAGTTGGTCGCCTGCTTTTCGGTCTGGGCAACGGCATCGGCAGCCAGCGTCAGGGTGCTCAGGCCGAGCAGGCCGAGCGCGGTAATGATTTGGCGCAGCATTATTTGTTCTCCTTCCAGGCTTCCTTGACGATCTCCTGAGTCAAGGCGTCGAATTCGCCATTGGCGCGCTTGACGTACACTGCGGTCAGCGCCCAGAAGAAAATGAACATGAAGAGTTCGACGGCAACCCCCACCGTCACCTTGGACCCTTCGACAATCGGCTGCCCCAAGGACAACGGATTAAAGGCAACAACCATCACGAAGCCATAGAACATGGCCAGGACAATGAAAGCCAGGGTCCACGCAAATCTCCCCCGACGGGCAACCAGCTCCTGGAACTTCGGATTGGCTCGCATCCGCTCATACATCGCGCTGCTCATCGTTATCTCCCTTATTAATAATTAGATCAAACTGCATTCATAATTATATCTTATAGAAGACACAAGAGACCAGAATTTCGCTGTCCATAATTCGAATTAATCAAAAGGAAACATGCACATGAGCAACATCGACCTCGATATCCAGGGCGAAATCGCCACCCTGACCTTGAACAATCCCGACAAGCTGAACGCCATCAATCGAGGCATGTGGCAGCAGCTTTCCGCACAAGTCGAACGCCTCAGCGCCGACCCCGGAATCCGCTGCATCATTTTGCGCGGCGCTGGCGACCAGGCCTTTGCCGCTGGCGGCGACCTCGAGGAATTTGTGACTGGCCGCGCCACCCTGGAGCAGGCCCTCGACTATCACAACGAAGTCGCCAAGGCACTCAACGCCATTGCGGATTGCCCGCACCCGACGGTGGCGCTGATCAGCGGCGCCTGCATCGGCGGCGGGCTGGAAATCGCCGGCGTTTGCGACTTCCGGATCGCCGGTGAAAGCGCCCGCTTCGGCGCGCCGATCAACCGCCTGGGATTCTCGATGTACCCGGGAGAAATGGAAGGCCTGCTCCGCCTGCTCGGGCCAAGCGTCGTCAAGGAAATCCTCCTCGAAGGCCGCATCATGCGGGCCCCGGAAGCCTATGAAAAAGGCCTGCTGACAAGGGTTGTCGCCGATAGCGACGTGGTCGAAGAAGCCTACGCCACCGCCCGTCGCATCTGCGCCGGCGCCCCGCTGGTCGCCGGCTGGCACAAGCAGTGGATACGCCGCCTGCTTGACGGCAGACCGTTGACCGACGCCGAAAAGGCCGAGTCCTTCGCCTTCCTGCAAACCGAGGACTATCAGGAAGGCCTGGCCGCCTTCCTGGAAAAGCGACAACCGGTTTTCAAGGCGCGCTGAACAAGCCCCACATCATCTTGCCGGCCAGGGCCAGCAGAATGCCCGCAAAAACACGCTTCAGCGTTTTTACCGGCAACTGGTGGGTCAGGCGCGCACCGATCGGCGCGGTCAGCATACTGACCGCCGCCACGCCGACTACGGCCGGAATATAGACGAACCCCATGCTGCCGGATGGCAAACCGCTTACCGACCAGCCGTTCCAGATATACCCCAGCGCACCGCCCAGCGCGATCGGAAAACCGATCGCCGCCGACGTGCCGATGGCGTTCTGCATCTTGACGTTGCACCAGGTCATGAACGGAACCGAGAGTACGCCCCCCCCAATCGCCACCAGACAGGAAATGAAACCGATCCCGGCACCTACCGCTCCCGTCGCAACGGCACCCGGCAACTCGCGATGCGGCTGAGGCTTCAGGTTGATGATCATCTGTACCGAGACGTAGCAGATGAACAGCGTGAAGATCAGGGCGAGCGCCTTGGTCGGCACGAGACTGGCCACATGCGTGCCGATCAGCGTGCCGGCGATGATGCCCGGCGTAATACGCAGGACGATAGGCCACAACACGGCACCATGGGCATGGTGGGTACGGACGCTGGAAATCGAGGTGAAGAAAATGGTCGCCATCGACGTGCCGAGCGCCAGATGCATGACCTCACCCACCGGAAACGCCTGAGCGGTGAACAACATGACAAGAACCGGCACCATCAACGAGCCGCCGCCTATACCGAGCAAGCCGGCAAAAAAACCGGCAAATGCACCCAGGGCAATGTAAGCCAGCCACCAGATCGTCATCACAGTCCCATCAATTGTTTGGTAATGAACGCCCATTCTTCCTCATTGACCGGCATGATCGACAGCCGGTTGCCGCGGGCAAGGAGGCGCATGTTAGCAAGTTCTGCATGCGCACGCAGTTCAGTCAGCGCCAGATAGGGCGTCCGACGCACGAAACGGACATCCCGGAGCAACCAGCGCGGCTTGTCTGGAGCCGATTTTGGGTCGTGATAGGGACTGACGGGATCGAATTGCGTGGCATCCGGATAGGGGGCCGACGACACTTCGCAAATACCTGCGATGCCGGGTTCGGCGCATCCGGAATGGTAGAAAAAAGCCAGATCGCCGACATTCATCGCATCTCGCATGAAATTGCGCGCCTGATAGTTGCGCACACCGAACCAGGGAACCGAGCCAAGACGTTCCAGATCGTCGATCGACACCTCGTCGGGCTCGGACTTCATCAGCCAGTATTGCATTGCTCGATTTCTCAAATGGAAACGGGTGGCAGACGAATCTGCCACCCGTTGCTTTACTGCAAATACAGGCCCCCGCGAGTGCCGTCAGGCCGGCATCCTGAACCTGGGTTCAGAGTGGCTGCTTTCCTCCCGCATCAGGCACACTCGTCAAAGAGCGCGCACAACAGCGGTTTCAACGGTCCGCAACCGATGCCAATCAGCATTGGTTCAAGGAATGTATGGCCTTAACAAACACCGCAGGGAACACTCGGTGGGTGACGCCAACAACAACCGGTCAGATGTCCAGCCGTTGCTGGGGCGCCAGCACGACATCCAACCGCGCTCCCATGTCACCGATTCTACGCTTCGTTTCGGAAGTATCAACCGCTTCCACAAACTCTTTTTGCTCACCCGTACCGGCACCCGAAAGATGCTCGTGAGCAATGTTGAGCGCAGCCATGACGGCCACGCGTTCGGCGATGGTGTTCTTGGTGCGCTGGGCAATCTCGCGCATCTTGCCGTCGACCAGATCGACCGCTGCCAGCAGGGCATCGCGTTCTTCAGGGCCGCAGGCGACGCGGTATTCGCGCCCCATGATCTTCACGTCGAGGAAATTCGGCTCCAGACTCATCTCACGCATCCTCGGGAATCTTGTCCATCAGCCCTTCGAGACGCTCGCGCGCGGCAGTCATGGTCTGACGCAAATGCAGCCGCTCAGCCTCGGCGGCGACCATCTGGTTTCTCAAAACCTCATTCTCGGCACGCAACTGGTGAACCAGAGCGACAACCTGCTCGATTTTGGCTTCAAGGGTATCTAATTCGACGTTCATGGCGCGAACTATAGAGTCAAAAATGCCGCATGGTCAAGGACTAAGCCTTTATTCTCAAAGTGGTTTATAGAAATTTGGCGCCAAACGGCTGATGCATCGAAATGGAGATGAATGTAGAATGCGCGCCGTGTCAGGTGCTGCGCAAGGGTTCTCCAAGCGCGGTTAAACGGGAAAGCGGTGCGTCTTCGACAAGACCATTCCGCTGCTGCCCCCGCAACGGTAAGCAAGTGCGGGCGTATCACGAGGCCACTGGGTGCAACCCCGGGAAGGCGATACGTCAAGACTTGCAAGCCCGGATACCGGCCTGAAACAAAAAATGTCGAAGTGCCACGGGGTGGTGGCGCCAGTTTGACCGGCTCGTTCCCCGGCATTTCCTTTTCAACACATTTCCGGCATGCGGGGACGCCCGCCGGGAAAAGGAATTAGCATGAATCCACATTTGAAGCCGCTGGCAGCCCTCCTGCCGCTCGCCTTTATAGCTCCGGCACAGGCCGAATTGCTCGCCACGCTCGACCCGGTTGTCGTCACCGCCACGCGTCAGTCGCAACGCGCCAACAAGGCCATTGCCGAAGTCACCATTATCGAACGCCAGGACATCGAACAGGTCGGCCCGGCCGCCACGTTGGGCGAATTGCTCGGCCGCACCGCCGGAGTCGAATTCGGACGGTCCGGCGGCCGCGGCGCTGACGAAAGTGTTTTTATCCGCGGCACCAACAGCGGCCATGCGCTGATCCTGCTCGACGGCGTACGGGTGAGCTCTGCCACGACCGGCGCTACCGCCCTGCAGATGATCCCGCTGGCG
This sequence comes from uncultured Azonexus sp., assembly GCA_937983545.1. Taxonomy (GTDB): domain Bacteria; phylum Pseudomonadota; class Gammaproteobacteria; order Burkholderiales; family Rhodocyclaceae; genus Azonexus. The sequence goes on along the minus strand of CALJZP010000145.1, from coordinate 22,401 downwards.
CAGATCGAACGCATCGAGGTGTTGCGCGGCCCGGCCTCAGCGCTCTACGGATCGGACGCCATCGGCGGCGTCATCCAGATTTTCACCAAGGCCCCCGGCGACGCCCCACGGTTCTCCGCCCAGGTCGGCGCCGGCAGCGCCTCGACCTACGAAACCAGCCTCGCCCACGCCAACCGGATCGGTAACCTGAGCTACAGCATCAAGGGCGGCATCAGCGGCACCCAAGGCATCAATGCCATCGAATCGCCCAAGTACCCTGGCTACAACCCGGATCGCGACGGTTACCGCAACAGCAACCTGAACCTGAACGCCAGCTATAACTTCAGCAAGGATGCCGAGGTCGGCGCCGGCCTCTTCAACTCGGTATCGACCAACCGCTACGACGCATACAAATGGGACCCGAACGCTTTTGTAAATGTTGACGCCAGGCTCGATTACCAGATGAAGCACCGCGTATCGGGCGCCTTCGCCTACGCCAGCGTCGCCCCGACCTCCTTCTGGAAGTCGACGCTGAAGGTCGCCCAGGGGGAGGACCGCACGGAAAGTCCAGAATCGGTCATCGGCGATCCGATCAGCTTCTTCAAGACCACCCAGAAACAATACACCTGGCAAAACGACCTCAAGCTGCCGCTGGGCAGCGCCCTGGTCGCCCTGGAGCGACTGGAGCAGGAGGTCGACTCGACCAAGAACTACTCGCGGAAAGCGCGCACCATCGACTCGGCACTGCTCGGCTGGAATGCCGTACTCGGCTCGCACGCCTTCCAGGCCAACCTGCGCAGCGACGACAACTCGCAGTTCGGCCAGCGTGAAACCTGGCTCCTCGGCTACGGCTATCAACTGGCCCCGTCGTGGCGGGTGGCCGGCAGTTATGGAACGGCCTTCAAGGCGCCGACCATGAACGACCTCTACTTTCCGTTCACCGCTGGCGTCGGCGTCGGCAACGCCAATCTGAAACCGGAGGAGTCGCGCAATGCGGAAGCCTCGCTGCGTTTCCAGCAAGGCGCGACGCAGGCCCGGATCACCTATTTCCACAACAAGATCAACAACCTGATCGAGTGGACCACCGATCCCAACACCTTCTTCTCGACCCCCACCAACGTCGGACAGGCGATCATCGACGGGATCGAGATCAGCGCCGGGACGGCACTCGGCAGCTGGCTGCTCAACGCCAACGCCACCTTCCAGGACCCGCGCGATCAGGATCATCACCAGCAACTCCGGCGTCGGGCCAAGGCTTTTGGCCTGGTCAGCGCCACCTATGTCGCCGGCGCCTTCCGGGGCGGCATCGAGTTCAAGGCGGTGGGCGGACGTTACGACGATCCGCATTGGAAAACCGGCCTGAACCAGGTGCACATGGGCGGCTATGCGCTGACCAATCTGTTCGCCAACTATGCCTTCAACAAGGAATGGCAGGCCTTTGCCCGCGTGGATAACCTGTTCGACCGCAACTACGACGTCGCCCGTTCGACCAGCGTCATTTATGGCACGCCGGGCCTGTCGGCTTTTGCCGGCGTCCGCTACAGCTTCCAGTAAGCCATGCCCACCCGCCAACGCGCTTTCCTGATCCTCGCCAGCCTCGTTCTGCTGACCGCGGTGAGTTTCGGTTTCGCCTTGACGGTGGGCAGTTTCAAGGTTTCCTATGGCGAGGTGTTCGCTGCCCTGCTCGGCCGAGAGGGCGGTGGTGGCGATGTCGTGCTGCAGTTGCGCCTGCCCCGGGCGATCGCCGGCTTCGCCTGCGGCGGCCTGCTGGCGCTGGCCGGGGCACTGATGCAAGTTTTGTTGCGCAATCCGCTGGCCGACCCTTACGTGCTGGGCATTTCCGGCGGCGCCGGAGTGGGTGCCACGTTCGCCATCCTGATCGGCCTGCCGGTTCTCGGCATCGACGCTCTGGCTTTCGCCGGGGCGCTCGGTGCCATGTTCATCGTCTTCGGGTTGGCCCACGGCGACGGCAGCTGGACGCAGACACGCCTGCTGCTCACCGGCGTCATCGTCGCCGCCGGCTGCGGCGCGCTGGTGGCCTTGATGCTGGCCGTCGCCGAGGAGCACAAGCTGCGCGGCATGCTGTTCTGGCTGATGGGCGACCTCGGCCAGAGCGCGCAATGGTGGCCAGCCTTGCTGGCATTGGGCGTGGCGCTGGCGCTGGCCATGCCCTTCGCCCGCGAACTGAACCTGTTGTCGCGCGGCATGATGCAGGCCCAGGCGCTGGGCGTGGCGGTGGATCGGCTGCGCTACGCGATCTACCTGCTCGCCTCGCTGGCCACGGCGGCGTCGGTAACCACGGCTGGCTCGATCGGCTTCGTCGGTCTGGTCGTGCCGCACCTGGTGCGCCTCGCCACCGGCAACGACCAGCGCCTGCTGCTCCCCGCCTCGGTGCTGGCCGGCGGCTCGCTGCTGGTGCTGGCCGACACGCTGGCGCGGACCATCATCGCGCCGCAGCAACTGCCGGTCGGCGTGCTGACGGCGCTGATCGGGGTACCGGTTTTCCTCTTCCTGTTGTCGAGGCAGCCGAAATGAGCCGGCCCCTGCTCGAAACCCGGCAACTGCGGGTGACAGTCGGCAACAAGGTCATTATCGACCGCCTCGATCTCAGTCTGGCGGCCGGCGAACGACTGGCCATCCTCGGCCGCAACGGCGCCGGCAAATCGACCCTGCTGTCCACGCTGGCCGGCCTGCGCAAACCGGCCGCCGGCACGGTACTGCTCGCCGGCGACGATGCGGCCGGCCTGCATCCGCGCCAGTCCGCGCTGCGCCGCGCCTGGCTCGGCCAGTTCCAGAACGACCCGTTCGGCTCGACCGTGCTGGAAACGACACTGACCGGCCGCCATCCGCATCTCGGCCGCTGGGACTGGGAAACCTCCCGGGACGCCGCTCTCGCCCGCGACGCCCTGGGTGCGGTCGGCCTGCGCGGCATGGAGGATCGCCAGATCCACACGCTGTCCGGCGGCGAACGCCAGCGCCTGGCCATCGCCACGCTGCTCACCCAGGAAGCGCCGCTTTACCTGCTCGACGAGCCGTTGTCCCACCTCGATCTCAATCACCAGATGGCCGTCCTCGAACTGTTCGCCGCCACGGCGCGCGACGAAGGTGCCGGCGTCGTCATGGTCCTCCACGACCCAGCGCTGGCTCATCGCTTCAGCGACCGCGCCCTGCTCGTCCACGGCGACGGACGGACCGAAACCGGACCGGTCGACGACATCCTGACGGCGGCGACGCTGTCCGAACTCTACGGCTACGGCCTGCGGCAGATCGAAGACCGCGGCCATCGCTGTTTCATTCCGGAATAGAAAAATGACCGTTACCCACGAACAACGCATGCAAAAGAAGAAGACCGTCGTCGACGGCAAGATCGCCGCCGCCCAGGAAGAGCGCGGCGTTCTGGTGATCAACACGGGCAACGGCAAGGGCAAGTCGAGCGCCGCTTTCGGCGTCGTCGCCCGCGCCCTCGGCCACGGCCTGAAGGTCGGTGTCGTGCAGTTCGTCAAGGGACGTTCGGATACCGGCGAAGAAGCCTTCTTCCGCCAGCAGCCGAACGTCGCCTGGCACGTCGGCGGCGAGGGCTTCACCTGGGAGACCCAGGACAAGGAGCGCGATGCCAAGGCGGCGCAGGCGGCCTGGGAAGTCGCTTGCGGCCATCTGAGCAATCCGGACATCGGCCTCGTCGTGCTCGACGAAATGACCTATGCCTTCAAGTACGGCTGGCTTGACCTCGATGTGGTGATCGCCACATTGCTCTCCCGCCCCCTCTTGCAGCACGTCATCGTCACCGGCCGTGCCGCGCCGCAGGCCCTGCGCGATGTCGCCGACACGGTGAGCGACATCGGCATGGAGAAGCACGCCTTCCAGGCCGGCATCAAGGCCATGCCCGGCCTCGAATTCTGAGATCCGAACGGTGAACGCCCTCCGCTACCTGGCCCTGTGCGGCCTGCTCCTGCTGTCGGCCATCGCCCGCGCCGGCGAAATCGACCTGCCAGCCGACGTCCGGGCCGAAGCCCGGATCCTGCGCGGCGAGCGCGACGGCTACTGGGAAAAGCGGCTGATCGTCCGCTTCCCCGAGGCGCGGCGCACGCTGTCGACCTCCGACGGCCTGCTCGACGCCCATGCCGCGCTGAACCACGCCGGCCACCCGCAGCTCTGGCACAAGCTGGGCATCGAGTTCATGGGCCGGGACGGCCGCGGCGGCAAGGCCTACGGCGAATATATCCATGCCGGGACCGCCCGCGACCTGCAACTCGCCAAGTCGGCGGTCGCCCACATGGCCACCGCCGCCGACATGGACAACCTGGCAGTCGTCACCAAGCGCCACGGCCCGCTCACAGTCACCGTGCTGGCCACGGCCGGCGCCAAATCGAACGCCATCCGCACCGGCGTCGATGCCGGCACTTACATCGAGGGCAGTGAGCCGGCAGGCACCATCAACATCCTGGTCCTGACCAACATCCGGCTCACCGACGCCGCGCTGGCCCGCGCCCTGATCACCGTCACCGAGGGCAAGACCGCCGCGCTGCAGGACCTGCAGGTGGCGAGCACCTACACCCCGGCGGTGCAAGCGACGGGAACCGGCACCGACAGCATCATCGTCGTTTCCGGTACCGAAGGGCCGCAGGCCAGCTACACCGGCGGCCACAGCCGGATCGGCGAACTGATCGGCAAGGCCAGTCACGAGGCAGTGATCGCCGCGCTCGGCAAACAGAACGGCCTGTTCCTGCCCGGCAGCCAACGCTTCACGGCGACCGCCGAAACCCCGCCCAAGGCTCCTGAATCCCTGCGCCTCGCTCTTCTGCATCTTGATGCCGTACCCGGCGACATTGCCGGCAACCGCGCGCGTATCGAGGCCGGCATCGGCGAGGCGATCGGCCGGGGCGCTGACTGGATCGTCACGCCGGAACTGGCCGAAACTGGCTACAACTTCGCCAAGCGCATCGGCACCGCCTGGATCGCCCCCTATCCCGACGCCTGGATAAGCAAGCTGGCCGCCATCGCCCGCGACAACCGCGTGGCGCTCTTCGTCGGCTTCGCCGAGCGCGACGCCAAAAGCGGCAAACTGCACAACAGCGTCGCCGTCATTGACCGCGACGGCGCGCTGCGCGGCACCTACCGCAAGCAGCGCCCGATCGGCAGCGTCGAAAGCTGGTCCACGGCAGGCAGCGGTGGCGTCCCCTTCGTCATCGACGGCATCCCGGTTGGCGTGTTGATCTGCGCCGATACCTACCGGCCGGAACCGGCCGCCCGCCTGCGCGCGCAGGGCGCCGCCATCCTGCTGGCCCCGTCTGCCTGGCCACCGGTGGACGGCATGGGACCAGGCGATGCCTGGGAACGGCGGAGCGCCGAAACCGGCCTGCCGCTGGTCGTCAACAACCGCACCGGCCGCGAGCCGGAACTCGATTTCTCGACCGGCGAAAGCGTCGTCGCCAGTGGCGGTGAGCGGCGCTTCGCCTTCACCGCCGAGCAGACGCGCCTGTTCTACGTCGACTGGGATCGCCGGCAGGGCTTCAGACAAGTCACGCCATGAACGGCTTGCTGATCAGAATCGCCCGCCCGCCATGTTCGGCAAGCGGGTGTTGATCGAGCCTGCCAGACCGTAAGAAATGCATGACCCGATCTTGTCCGTCCGGCGGCAAGAATCTGAAATATCAGCCGGAAACCGGCAACAGGTGCCCGCCGCCGCAAGGCGTCGGGTGAAACGGGAACGGGGTGAGCGATCCACGCGATCGCAATGCCCCGGCTGCCCCCGCAACGGTAAGCGAGTGCGGATACGCCATGACGCCACTGAGTGACCACTTGGGAAGGCGGCGCATCAAGACTCGCCAGCCCGGAGACCGGCCTGTTGCTTCGTGCTGCCGCCGCCAACGGCAGCGATGGCAACTGACCGGCTGCGGGAATGCGGACGGTCGTTCACTGGAGTCGCACCATGCACCACCGTCTGTTCTTGCTGGCCGCCATGGCCGGCATCGGCAACCTCAACGCCGCCGGCCTACCCACCCTGCAGGAAGTGACCGTCAGCAGCGGCCAGCGCGACCTGACCGGTGTCGCCGACTCGGCCACCGAGGGCACGGTCACCGCCAGGCAACTGGCCAACCGGCCGCTGCTGCGTCCGGCCGAAGCGCTGGAAACCGTGCCCGGCATGATCGTCACCCAGCACTCCGGCGACGGCAAGGCCAACCAGTATTTCCTGCGCGGTTTCAATCTCGACCACGGCAGCGACTTCGCCACCCACGTCCTGGGCATGCCGGTCAACATGGCCAGCCACGCCCACGGCCAGGGCTACATGGATCTCAATTTCCTGATCCCCGAACTGATCGGCGGCATCCGCTACCGCAAGGGCGTCTACGCGGCAGAGGACGGCGATTTCGCCACGACCGGCTCGGCACACATCGACTACCTGCGCAAGCTCGACCGGAGCTTCGTCGAGCTCGGCGCCGGCCAGCACAATTTCCGGCGCCTGCTCGCCGCCGGCGGACACAGCCTGGGCGATATCAATCTGATGGGCGCCATCGATGTCGGCGGCTATGACGGCCCCTGGGATCAGCCGCAGAAGCTCAACAAAACCAACGGCGTGCTGCGTCTGACCTCGGGCAACGCCGCCAACGGCTTTTCGCTGACCGGCATGGCCTACAAGGCCGACTGGACAGCCACCGAGCATGTGCCCGAACGCGCCATCGCTGCCGGCGAGATCGGCCGTTTCGGCGCCCAGTCGCCCAATGACGGCGGCAAGACGCACCGCACCAGCCTGTCCGGCGACTGGGCGCGTACCAACGAGTCCGGGGCCAGCAAGCTCAACCTCTACGTCGTCGATTACGGCCTGAACTACTTCGCCAACCCGTCCGGCTACATCAACGGCGTGCAGGGCGACCAGCATGAACAGGCCGACGAACGCCTGCTGTGGGGCGGACAGGTCCGGCAAAGCTGGTTCCTCGGGCCGCAATGGAAGGACACCGAACTGAGCGCCGGCGTCCAGTTGCGTCAGGATCGGATTTCGCTCGTCGGGCTGTACGCCACCGAGAACCGGCAGCGCACGCGGACCATCCGCGAGGACCGCATCCGCGAGACGGCGCTCGCCTTCCTGCTCGAAGCCCGCACGCAATGGACCGGCTGGCTGCGCAGCACGCTCGGCCTGCGGCGCGACCAGATCGACGCCCGCGTCACCCCGCTGGCCGGACAGTTCAACATGGGCAACGGCGGCGAGGCCTCGGCCGGCCAGACCAGCCCGAAACTCGGCCTCGTCTTCGGCCCCTTCGATTTGCTCGGGCCGACCGAGTTCTACGCCAACTGGGGCCACGGCTTCCACAGCAACGATGCGCGCGGCGTCACGGCACGCACCAATCCGCAGGACGGCAGCGCCGTCGACGCCGTGCCGCTGATCGTCAAGGCCAAGGGCAGCGAACTCGGCCTGCGGGCCACGCCGCTCAAGGGATGGCATACCAACCTGTCGGTCTGGCAGATGGCGCTGGCCTCCGAACTGGTCTTCGTCGGCGACGAAGGCATCACCGAACCCAAAGGGGCCTCGCGCCGGCATGGTGTCGAATGGTCCAACTACATCACGCCGGTTGACGGCTGGATCGTCGACGCCGACATCGCCTGGTCGCAGGCCCGCTTCCGCGAAGCCAACGCCGACAACGGCGGCCGCCGCGTACCCAACGCCATTCCGCTGACCGCCTCGCTCGGCCTCACCGCCGACCACGGCGGCCCGTGGTTCGGCGGCCTGCGCCTGCGCTACCTCGGCGCCTACGCGCTGGAAGAAAGCGGCGAACACAAGTCATCGGCATTCTGGATGGCCAACCTGAAAGCCGGCTACCGCATCACCCCCCAGCTCCAACTCACCCTCGACATCCTCAACCTGCTCGACAAGCGGGCCAACGACATCGAGTACTGGGGCGGCGCCTGCTCGCGCAACGAAGCGCTGGCCGGTACCGGCGGCTGTGGCTCGGGCACCGCCATCGAAGGCCGACTGGTGCATCCGCTCGAACCGCGTACCTTCCGCCTCGGCCTGCGCGCCAGCTTCTGATCCTTCACTCGCGCCCCTCCCCGCCGGGAGGGTCTATCATCCCCTCTCACATCCCGTCTCCCGCCACCATGCCCGCCTGTCCCGCCCTCCTCATCGCCGCCCCGGCCTCCGGCCAGGGCAAGACCACCGTCACCGCCGCCCTGGCCCGCCTGCATGCCCGACAAGGCCGGCACGTCACCGTATTCAAGTGCGGCCCTGACTTTCTCGACCCGCAGATCCACGCCTTCGCCAGCGGCCGCCCCTGCCAGAACCTCGATCTCGGCATGTGCGGCGAGGCCGATGCGCGCTGGCGCCTGGCCCAGGCGGCGGCCGATTCCGACCTGATCCTGATCGAGGGCGTGATGGGCTTGTTCGACGGCCAGCCGTCCGCCGCCGACATCGCCGAACGCTTCGCCATCCCGGTCATGGCCCTGATCGATGCCGGCAAGATGGCCCAGACCTTCGGCGCCGTAGCCCACGGTCTGGCCAGCTACCGTCCCGGCCTGCCCTTCGCCGGCGTGCTCGCCAACCGCGTCGGCAGCCCCCGCCATGCCGACATGCTGAAGGAAAGCCTGCCTCCCGGCATGGGCTGGTTCGGTGCCCTGCCGAAAAGCGACGACAGCCTGCCCGAGCGCCATCTCGGCCTGCTCCAGGCTGCCGAGATCGACGACCTCGGGCAGCGCCTCGACAAGCTGGCCGATGCACTCGCCGCCAGCGCCACCGTCGACCTGCCCGCCCTGGTCGATTTCGCCATGGCCGCGCCGCCCGACACGGCACCGCTGCTCGCCGGCAAGACCGTCGCCATCGCCCACGATGCGGCTTACGGATTCATTTACCCGGCCAACCTGCAGACCCTGCGGCAACTGGGCGCCGACCTGCGTTTCTTCTCGCCGGTCGCCGGCGAAAGCTTGCCCCCCTGCGACGCCGTCTGGCTGCCGGGCGGCTACCCGGAGCTGCACGCCCCGGCCATCGGCGGCAATGCCGCGCTGTGGCAGCAGTTGTGCGACCACGTCGCGGCCGGCAAGCCGCTGCTCGCCGAATGCGGCGGCATGATGAGCCTGTTCGGGGAAGTCGTGGACAAGGCCGGCACCACCCATCGCTTCGGCGGCCTGCTACCCGGCCGCTCGGTCATGCAGAAACGGCTGGCCGCCCTCGGTACGCAATTCGTCGATCTGCCTGAAGGCTCGCTGTCCGGGCACACCTTCCATTACTCGAAAAGCGAGTCGCCGCTGGCGCCACTGACCCGGGCGCGCACCGCCGACGGGCGTGAAGGCGAGGCCGTCTACCGCCTGAATCGACTGACCGCGTCGTATGTTCATCTCTACTTCCCGTCCAATCCTGAAGCGGTCGCTGCCTTGCTCAGCTGACACTTCGAAAATATCGAATAGTCACACCCAAATACACTGCTAAATCCCACCTAACTGACGGGTTACACTACGCCAGTCGTTTTCCACAAACAGGAGACAAGGATGAAAAACTTCGTAATGATGGCCGCAGCGCTGGTGCTCGGCTTCAGCTTGCAAATCAACGATGCCGAAGCGGCGAAACGCCTCGGCGGCGGCAGCTCGTCCGGCATGCAGCGCCAGTCGGTCGCCCCGAACAACACGCATCAGGCCGCACCCGCCCAGGCTCCCCGTCAGGCGGCAGCCCCGGCGCCCGCGGCACAACCGAAGCGCTCGTGGATGGGCCCGCTCGCCGGCCTCGCCGCCGGTCTCGGCCTCGCCGCGCTGGCTTCGCATTTCGGTTTCGGCGAAGAACTGGCCAACTTCATGATGATCGCCCTGCTGGCGATGATCGTGATCGGCGCGATCGCCTTCTTCATGCGCAAGAAGGCCGCTGCCCAAGGCCATCAAGGCATGCAGTACGCCGGCGCCGGCGCCCCCTACGGTGGCAAGGCGGCACAGCCTGACTTCGCGCCGGCTGGCGGTTCTGCCGCTGCCCCGGCCGCAGTGGCCGCTGCGGGCGTTGCCAACATCCCGGCCGATTTCGATGTCGAGGGCTTCGTGCGCAACGCCAAGGTGAACTTCATTCGCCTGCAGGCCGCCAACGACGCCGGCAACCTCGACGATATCCGCGAATTCACCGCACCGGAAATGTTCGCCGAGATCAAGCTGGCCATCGACGAGCGCAAGGGCGCCAAGCAGACGACCGATGTCGTCCAGCTCAATGCCGACGTGATCGATGTCGCCGAAGAAGCCAATCGCTACATCGTGACCGTGCATTTCTCCGGCCTGATCCGCGAAGACGAGCACGCACCGGCCGAGGCCTTCGCCGAAATGTGGCACATGACCAAGCCGCGCGACGGCTCCCGCGGCTGGGTTCTGTCCGGCATCCAGCAGGTCCAGTAAGCGCTCTGGCGCTTTCCCGACAAAACCGGCGGCCCTTTCCCGCCGGTTTTTTTTGCCCGCTTTCCGCGTAGCGCGACACAAATGCCCGACGCGCGGGCAGTCTTCTGCCGACCTCGGCACAGGAGAACCGCATGCTCCGACGCCTCGCGCTCGCCGCCATTCGCGCCTATCAACGCCACCTCTCCCCGCGCAAGGGCTTTTGCTGCGCCTACCGCTACTACACGGGCAAGGCCAGCTGTTCGGCGCTGGGCTACCGGGTCATCCGGCGCCATGGCACGCTGCGCGGGCTGTTGCTGCTGCGTCGGCGGCTCGGTCGCTGCGGCGAGGAATTCCGGCGTCACCGCTCGCCGCTTTTGCGCAGCGCGCAGGCCGGTTTCTGCGATTGTTCGTGCGATATCGACCCGGGCCAGGCTTGCGACATCGCCACCAACCTGCCTTGCGACTGCAGCTGGGACAGCCGTCGCAAGGACGGCGGACAAGGTACGGCCACCTGAGCGAGAAACCTGGCCGAACACAGGTCGCCGCCGGGTGGCAAGCCGTGTAGACTGTCGCCATGCGCCGCTATCCCCTGTCCTTCCTCATCCTCACCGCGCTTGGCGTGCTCTGCGCAATTCCCGGGCTGCTCAGCCTCGCCGGCTTCGGTAGAGCCATCCATCCCGTGCTCGACGATCCGATGGCCGGACTGGCCTTCATCGTTTCCGCCGTAGCCTTGATCGGCTCCGGCGCTTTTCCGCTGGTCATCGAAAAGCTCAAGGAAAACGAAAACGCCTGAGCGGCTTGCCCAAGCGTTCGTCGATTCTGTCCTTCTTTTCCGGCTGACCGCCCGGATCAGGCTTCGCGCATCAAACGCCAGTACTGGAATTTGAGCGTTGCCGCCGCCGCCGCGACGATGGCGCCGAAGGTGACGATGGAGCCGAGCGCCAGCGTCGAGAAGCCGGTGATGCCCTGTCCCACGGTGCACCCCATGGCGACGACACCGCCGAAACCCATCAGGGCAGCGCCGATCAGGTGGTTGGCCGTGTCTTCGAGACTGACAAAGCCCTCCCAACGGAAACTGCGGGTCAACACGCTCCAGATGAAGGAGCCGGCCATCACGCCGAGTGCTGTGGCGATGGCGAAGGTCACCGTGCGGCTGGTATCCGACCACAGCATCAGCAACTCCAGCGTATAGGCCTGCGGTGCGACGAAGGATAGCGATTCCATGCGGCCGCTGTTGGTGGCGATGAAAGCCTCCTCCAGCGTTTCCGGATGTTCGGCGAGGTAGCCGATGTGACCGCTGACATACCATGCAGCGACGACCGTCAGGCCGACACCCAGGCCGCCGAGCAGATTGTCGAGGGTCCAGAAATCGCGTTTGAGCAGACAGAAGGCGGTCAGGCCGCCGCCGACGCCCAGCACGGCCAGCCAGAAGGCCGTTTTCGCGTCGACGCCGGCAGCCGTCAGCAGGGCGGGAATATCCTGCCCTCCCGGAAAGGTGATCGCCGCCTTTTCCAGGACGTTGACGCGAAAGACGCCGAAGACGCCGCGCAGGGTCATGTAGGCCACGAGCCCCAGCACGACAAAAACGACCAGCGATTTCAGATTGCCGCCGCCGATGCGGATCAGCGTCTTGCCGCCGCAGCCGGAGGCCAGCACCATGCCGATGCCGAAGCAGGTGCCGCCGACGAGATAGGACAGCCAGGCGAAGGTCGGTGTCCGGTAGATGGTCTTGCCGAGGTCGATCTGGCCGCCCGCATGCAGGAAGCCAGCGCCGAGGATGGCGACGCCGATGGCCAGCAGCCACATGCGCATGCGGCTCCAGTCGCCCATGTTCACGATATCGGAGACCGCTCCCATGGTGCAGAAATGGGTTTTCTGGCCGATGGCGCCGAAAACGAAGGCAACGGCGAAAGCCAGCCAGAGGACGGTGCCGGGTGTAACGGTTTCCATGATCAGGCGCGATATGGGGTGGGATCGGGCACGCCGGCGGCAGCGAAGCCTTCGGCACGCAGGCGGCAGGAGTCGCAGGCGCCGCAGGCGCGGCCTTCCTGATCGGCCTGGTAGCACGACACGGTCAGGCCGTAATCGACGCCCAGGGCGGAACCCGCGCGGATGATCTCGGCCTTCGACATATCGATCAGCGGCGCATGAATGGCGAGCTTATGGCCCTCGACCCCCGATTTGGTTGCCAGGTTGGCCATCTTTTCGAAGGCGGCGATGTATTCCGGCCGGCAGTCGGGGTAACCCGAGTAATCGACCGCATTGACGCCGACAAAGATGTCGTCGCTGCCGAGCACTTCGGCCCAGGCGAGCGCCAGCGACAACATGATGGTGTTGCGGGCCGGCACGTAGGTGACCGGAATGCCTGGCTGCACGCCTCCGGTCGGCACGGCGATCGAGGTATCGGTCAGCGCCGAGCCCCCGAACTGGGCAATGCCGAAATTGACGACACGGTGCTCCCGGGCGCCCAGCGCCTGGACGACCCGTTCGGCCGCCTTCAGTTCGGCGTTGTGGCGCTGTCCATAATCGAAGGACAGGCAATAACAATCAAAGCCCTGCGAGCGGGCAATGGCGAGACAGGTGGCGGAATCGAGACCACCGGAAAGGAGTACGACAGCAGGCTTCATCATGGGGCGCGAATATACCCGAAAATGACCATGGACCGCGATGGTATCTGCTTGTTCCTGCGCTACAATTTCCCGCTTTAGCCCACCAGCCCGGAGATTCCGATGATGCCTCGCCTGACCGCCCTTGCCGCCGCCATGCTGCTGGCCGGTTCCGTCCACGCCGCCGACCGGATCAAGGTCGGCCTCGTCTCGACCCTCTCCGGCCCCGGCGCCGGCCTCGGCGTCGACATCCGCGACGGTTTCCAGCTCGGCATCAAGCACCTGAACGGCAAGCTGGGCAGCCTGCCGGCCGAGGTGCTGGTTGCCGACGACCAGCAAAGCCCGGATATCGCCAAGCAGGTCGCCGACAAGTTCCTGAAAAAGGACAAGGTCGATTTCATGACCGGCATCGTCTTCTCCAACATCATGCTGGCCGTCGGCCCGGCCGTCTTCCAGAACCAGACCTTCTACATCTCGGCCAACGCCGGCCCGTCGCAATACGCCGGCGAGCAGTGCAACCCCTTCTTCTTCAACGTCGCCTGGCAGAACGACAACCTGCACGAGGCCGTCGGCAAGGTCGTTCAGGACAAGGGCTACAAGAATGTCGTGATCGTCACCCCGAACTACCCGGGCGGCAAGGATGCCGTTGCCGGCTTCCGTCGCTACTACATGGGCCAGGTCTCGGAAGAGATCTACACCAAGCTCGGCCAACTCGACTACGCCGCCGAACTGGCCCAGATCCGCAGCCTCAAGCCGGATGCGCTGTTCTTCTTCCTGCCGGGCGGCATGGGCATCAACTTCGTCAAGCAGTTCGTCTCGGCCGGCCTGTCGCGCGACACGCAGCTCTTCGCCCCCGGCTTCTCGGCTGACGAGGATGTGATCAAGGCCGTCGGCGGCTCGATGCTCGGCATGTTCAACTCGTCGCACTGGGCGCACGACATGGACAATCCGGAGAACAAGCGCTTCGTCGCCGATTTCCAGAAGGAATACGGCCGTCTGCCTTCGCTGTACGCCTCGCAGGGCTATGACGCGGCACTGATGATGGATGCCGCCGTGCGCGACGTGAAGGGCAATGTCGAGGACAAGAAGGCACTGCAGAAGGCGCTCGAAGCCAAACGCTTCAAATCCGTGCGCGGCGACTTCAAGTTCAACACCAACCACTATCCGGTGCAGAACTATGTCCTGCGCGCCATCGGCAAGGATGCCGGCGGCCGCATCACCAACAGGACCATGGGCACCATCTTCACCAACCACGCCGACGCCTATGTCGGCCAGTGCAAGATGAAGTAAGCCCCGGCGAGCGGCTGCTCCGGGTGAAGCCCGGGGTAGCTAGTCGCTCTTGCGGACGTTCTTTGCCAGGCGCAGCAGGTTCGATTGCGGCTTCAGATTGGCACGCTTGCAGTAATCGAGATTGACCTCGAAGGCCAGACGCTGCCCCTCCGGCATGATGACCGCACCCACCTGTGGCAGGACCGGCGCATCGGTCACGGTCAACACCGCTTGCTGCCCCAGTTCATGGGTAATGCGCCCAAGATTGGGCACCTCGGAATCGCCGATGAAAAGGATCTGGCAATCGGAAATGGCCGCCAGCGACGACAGGCGCGCCACCACCACCCGCCGATGGCTGATCAGCTTGCCCTCGTAACGCCTCAGCGAGCGACCGACCCTGTCATCACCCAAGGTGCAGATATTGAAGCTGATCCGGTTCGAGTCCGGCCATTCCGTGAACGCGCCAAAGTTGTAAATGTAGGCCGCCTTCATGTCGGCCTCGGCGACGGCAGCCGGCCGTTCCCCGCCGGAATCGGCCAGAACGATCCCGGCCAGCCAGATCGATACGAGGAGGAATAGTGTCCGCATGCCCGTCGCCTCAGAAATCGCAACGCAGCTGGAACCAGTAGCTCCGGCCGTCCATGCGCAGGGTTTCCTGCGGAATGTCGCTGGCCGGGCGCCAGGAGAAGGGTGAAACCACCTCGTAGTGCCGGTCGAACAGGTTACGGATGCTGAAGGATGCCGAGAAGCCGTACCACTTGCGTTCGCTGGACAGGGTCAGATTGGCCAGGGTCATCGCTCCCAGCCGCTTCTGTTCGGGAATGCTGCCGCCCATTTCTTCCTGAACCAGGGCCAATCGCGATCCCAGATACTGCCCCTCGAAGCCGACCCGCCATTGGTCGGCCAGGACCGGAAAAGTCAGATTGAACTTGCCCAGCACATGCGGTGCGTTGGCGAGTTGCGCTCCCTGCACATTGCTCGCATCCTGCCAGGCCATGCTGCCGCGCATCCGAACGCCACTTTCCCACGAACGCTCCAGCTCGACTTCAAGTCCCCGGCTGGTACTGGACCCTTCCGGCAGGTAGTCGTCGGCCACGGCGTTGTACACCAGCTGCCGGCTGCGCTTGTAGCGGTACAACGAGCCGGTGAAGCGCAGGCGCGGCGTGAATTCGTGCTGCAAGACCAGCTCGCTGGCCGCCACGTATTCCGGCGCCGCCGTCGCCCCGTAGGTCGAGCGATCGTTGGCATTCGGCATGCGGAAGGCTTCGCTGTAGGAAGCCTTCCACGTCGTCTCCGCAGCGGGACGGTAAATGGCCGCCAGACGCGGGCTCCAGTTGGGCGCCAGATCGCTGGCATCGTCGTAGCGGGCGCCGATATTGAGCGACCACTGATCGTTGAGGCGTATCTCGTCCGTCAGATAAAGGCTGATCGTGCGTCTTGCGTAGTCTTCCTGTGCCGTGCGCACCGTCTCGTGCGCCGCCGAAAGATAGCGCCAGCGAAAATTCTGGCGAAAATCGTTGCGATACTCGATGCCGAAGACGAGGGAATGATCCTTGAACCAGTTGCCGACGAATTTCTGATCCAGCCCCCACCATTTACCCTCGAAACGACGCTGGCCGTATTTTTCACCGTCGCTGTCGTCGGCAAACTCCCTGAAAGCGTCGTAAACGTATTGGCCGTAGTAAAAACGCGTCGAGGAATAGAGACTCAGACCCAGGTCGCTTTCGTAGCGAGCATTCAGGAAGGTGTTTTCATCGCGAATGGCAAACAGGGAATTGAACGCGGTGCTGTAGGCTGGATTGGTCGGCACCGCCTTGTTGCGGTCGACATACGCCGCCTCGAGCGTCAGGCCTTCATATGAAAATTTGCCGAACAGGCGCTTGTTGCGCTCCCAGTCCCTGCCCTCGGCGATACCGTTGTTGGTAGACGGCGTGTCGTAGGCGGGGAAATAGCGATTCCGGCCGTTGACGTCCAGCGCCGATACCGAGAACAGCACATCGGCGCCGTTTTCGAAGCGCTTGCCGTAGGTCAGCCGCTCTTTCCTGCCACCATGGCTGAACACGTCTCCCGCCACCTGCGTGCCATTGAATGAACGTCCCTGGCGCGTGACGATATTGATGATGCCCAGCATCGCATTGCTGCCGTAGGTCGCGGAGCCGGTACCCGGAACATATTCGACCCGCTCGACCAGATCGAGGTCGATCAGGCCGGAGTTGTCGATGTAGGCCTGATTGAAAAGACTGTCCTGCGTCGCATAGCCGTCGATCATCAGCATGATCCGTCCGGCGTAGTCACCCGGCACGCCAAAACTGCGCCCGCCCATGTACTGATAGCGATAGTCGTAGGTCGTGTATAGGCCGCGCATGCTGTTGATGACGTCGGCTATCGTACGGTAGCCGTAGGCCCGGATGTCATCGGCGGTGACGATGGCGACGGCCGATGGCGAATCGCTGATCTGCTGGGCGAGACGCGAAGCGGGAACAACCTCCTGCTGTACCAGTTGCTCGAACGGCGTATCCGACAGGTCGCGGTCGGCTCCGGCACATGCCAAGCCCCCGGCCAGCTGCAGGCCGATCAAGACAAATACCATTTTCAGGATGCCGAACCTCATCACTCAAACACACAACAACAATACCAATTTTGATATTTTATAGATTTATGTCAAAACAATCCATCCCATACCCTCATTCTCCCGAATCACAAACCTTGTTCAGTCGACCGGTTTTTGCCGGATAATCTCGCCCCATCCGGGCCGGAAGCCCGCGCCGCTCACGACCGCCCCACCACGCATGCTCCAGCTCATCCTCGAACAGACTCTCAACGGCCTCCAGTTCGGCCTCATGCTGTTCCTGCTCGCTGCCGGATTGACGCTGGTCTTCGGCATCATGGATTGCATCAACCTGGCACACGGTTCGCTGTACATGGTGGGTGCCTACTTTGTCGCGGCGGCCACCCAGGCCGCCGATTCGTTCTGGATCGGACTGGGCGTCGGGGTAGCCGGCGCGGCCGTGCTGGGCCTGGTGCTCGAACTGACGCTGTTCCGCCGCCTCTACCAGCGCGACCACCTGTCGCAAGTACTCGCTACCTTCGCCCTGATCCTGATCGCCAACGAGGCCGTCCGCGCCATCTGGGGACCGGCCGCCCTGCTGCTGAATCCGCCCGAGGCGCTGGCCGGGCCGGTCGAGATCGGCGGTTTCTTCTACCCGGCCTATCGCCTGCTCATCATCGCCGTCGGCATGGCGGTCGCCCTCCTGCTCTATCTGCTGGTCGCCCGGAGCCGGGTCGGCATGTGGGTGCGTGCCGGCGCCGCCAATCGCGAGATCACCGAGTCGCTGGGGATCAATGTGCGGGCGCTGTTCACCGCCGTCTTCGTGTTTGGCGCGGCCTTGTGCGCCCTGGCCGGTGGCCTGCTCGGCCCCCTGCTCGCCGTACAGGTCGGCATGGGCGAAAGCGTGCTGATTCTCGCCTTCGTAGTAATCATCATCGGCGGCATCGGATCGATCCGTGGCGCGCTGGTCGGCAGCCTCATCGTCGGCACCGTCGACACCCTCGGCCGCGCGCTGCTGCCCAGCCTGCTGCGCGCCCTGCTGCCGGCGGATGCGGCGTCGACGCTCGGCCCCGCGCTGGCTTCCATCCTCATTTACCTGCTGATGGCCGCCATCCTCTTCTTCAAGCCGCAAGGCCTCTTCCCGGCACGGGCCTGAGATGATGCTTTCCACCCCACTTCCGGCGGCATTTGCGCCAAGGATCGCCTGAATGGCCCTCTACCGCGCCGCCCCCTGGCAGAAACCGCTGTCACTGGCCTTGCTGCTCGCGGCACTCGCCTTGCCGACCGCGCTCTCCGCACTCGACCAGGCGTTCTATATCGGCTTCGCCACCCGCGTGCTGATCTTCGCACTGGCCGCCTCCAGCCTGAACCTCGTACTCGGCTTCGGCGGCATGGTGTCCCTCGGGCATGCCGCCTTTCTGGGCGCCGGCGCCTATGTCGCCGCCATCTGCCAGCAGGCCGGCATCAACGAAGCGCTCATCGCCTTCCCGCTGGCCATGAGCGTTGCCGGATTATTCGCCCTCGTCGTCGGGGCCGTCAGCCTGCGAACCCGGGGCGTCTACTTCATCATGATCACCCTGGCTTTCGCCCAGATGGCGTATTACCTGTTCGTCTCCGCACGCAGCTGGGGCGGCGATGATGGATTGCCGCTCAACGGGCGGATGACCCTGGGCGGCCTTCCCCTGGCTTCCGACGACGCCCTGTTCTACGCTGCCCTCCTTGCGCTGGTCGCTGCCATGGCCCTTTTCGGCCGGCTCGTCGATGCCCGCTTCGGCCGGGTACTGCAAGCCATCCGCGAAAACGAGACACGCATGGAAGCGCTCGGCTACCCCGTATTCCGCTTTCGTCTCGTTGCCTTCGTCCTGGGCGGCATGGTCGCCGGGCTCGCCGGCGCACTGCTCGCCAACCTGACCGGACTGGCCAGCCCCAACCTGCTGCAATGGACGCAATCCGGCACGCTGCTGGTCATGGTCATCATCGGCGGCGTCGGCTATCTGTACGGCGGCGTGGTCGGCGCCGTGATCCTGCTGATGCTGGAAGAAACGCTGGTCGGTTTCACGGCGCACTGGCACATCGTGCTCGGCCTGTTGCTGCTCGCGGTCGTTCTCTTCGCCCCCCGGGGCGTCGCCGCCCTGTTCGGACCCGCCCGGAGTGACGAGCATGGCTGAAGCATTGCTCGAGGTTAGCCGGCTCTCGCGCCGCTTTGGTGCGGTCGATGCGTTGAAGGAAGTCGATTTCAACGTGACCGCCGGCGAAGTCCATGCCCTGATCGGACCGAACGGCGCGGGCAAGACGACCTTCATCCACCATGTTTCCGGTGCCTTGCAACCGGACAGCGGCCGCATCCGCTTTGCCGGCCACGACGTGACCGCCTTGTCCATGCATCGGCGGGTCAGCGCCGGCATGGCGCGCTCCTACCAGATCACCAACATCTTTCCCGGCCTCTCCGCGCTCGACAACGTGGCGCTGGCTGTCCAGGGGCGCAACGATGCCGGCAGCAGCTTCCGCTTCTGGCGGCCGGTCGGCCGGGAAGCCGCCCTCTTCGACGAAGCAAAGGGCTATCTCGAACAGGTTGGGCTGCAGGACAAGGGCGGGGCTGCCGCCGGCATGCTGTCGCACGGCGAGCAGCGCGCACTCGAGCTGGCCATGGTACTGGCCACCCGCCCCAAACTCCTGCTCCTCGACGAGCCGATGGCCGGCACCGGCCCCGAGGAGTCGGCCCGCATGGTCGAGTTGATCGAGCAGTTGGCCCGCCGCGTCACCATCCTGCTCGTCGAGCACGACATGGCTGCCGTTTTCCGGCTGGCCGACCGCATCTCGGTGCTGGTCAACGGACAGTTGATCTGTACCGGCACGCCCGACGAGGTCCGCAACGATGCCGCCGTGCGCCGCGCCTATCTGGGAGATCATTTATGAACGCCCTTCTGGAGGTTTCCGGGCTGGAAGTCGCCTATGGGCCGAGCCAGGTGCTGTTCGGACTCGACCTCCGCATGGCGGAGGGCGAGGCCAGCACGCTGCTCGGCCGCAACGGCATGGGCAAGACGACAACCTTGCGGGCCATCTGCGGGCTGGAACCGGTCAAGGCCGGGAGCATCCGCTTTGCCGGCGAGGAAATCGCCGGCTGGCGACCCGACCGTATCGGCCGCGCCGGTATCGCCCTGGTGCCGGAAGGCCGCCAGTGCTTCCCCAACCTGACGGTCGACGAACATCTGGTGGCCTTCTCCGCCAATCGTCGCGGCAACCCTGAGCCGTGGACGCCGGCTCGCGTCTACACGCTGTTTCCGCGCCTGCTGGAACGCAGGAAAAACCTGGGCAACCAGCTCTCCGGCGGCGAGCAGCAGATGCTGGCCATCGGCCGGGCCCTGGTCACCAATCCACGGCTGCTGATTCTGGACGAAGCCACGGAAGGCCTCGCTCCGCTGATCCGCGATGAAATCTGGGCTTGCCTGGCCCGTCTGCGCAGCGAGGGGCAAAGTGTCCTGGTGGTCGACAAGTATGTCGAAAAACTCATCGAACTGGCCGACCACCACACCATTGTCGAGCGTGGACAAGTCGTCTGGCAGGGCAGTTCGGCCGACCTCGATGCCGACCACGGCATCTGGCACCGCTACCTGGGCATCTGAGGTCCGGTCGTCTGCTGCACCGACGACGCAACGCGCTAAATCATCCAGTCGTCGAACGATGCGTCCGACACCGTTCCCCGATAGCCACCCAATGTCTGGCGAAACTCGGCAACGGACATCGGCCTGCCGAACAGGTACCCCTGGAAGAAGGCACAGCCATGCGCCACCAGGTAGGTATGCTGATCGCTGTCCTCGACCCCCTCGGCCACCACGTTGAGCCGTAGCGTATTGCCCATCGCCAGGATCGCCCGCACGATGCCCGCATCGTCGCTATTGCGCATGATGTCGCTGATGAAAGAACGGTCCACCTTCAGTTGCTCGAACGGAAAACGTTTCAGGTAAGACAGGGAGGCATAGCCGGTGCCGAAATCGTCAAGCGAGAAACGAACCCCCATGCGGCGCAGCGCCTGCATCTTGGCGACCACGTCCTCGACCTTGTCGAGCAGCAGGCTCTCGGTCAGTTCCAGCTTGATCAACCCGGGGTTCACTCCATGCCGCGCCAGGGCATCGCCGACCTGGCTAACGAAGTCGCCCTGACGGAACTGGCGGGCGCTGACATTGACCGCCATGGTCAGTTTCGCCGTCTCCGGATCGTCAGCCCAACGACGCAACTCGGCACAGGCCTGATCGAGCACCCACAGACCGATTGGCACGATCAAACCGGTATCTTCGGCCAGCGGGATGAAATCGGCAGGCGAAACCATGGCTTGCCCGGGAGGACGCCAGCGCAACAGCACTTCGACCCCGACCAGGCGGCTCGCCGCATTGACTTGCGGTTGCAGGTAAAGCACGAACT
This sequence comes from uncultured Azonexus sp., assembly GCA_937983545.1. GTDB lineage: Bacteria > Pseudomonadota > Gammaproteobacteria > Burkholderiales > Rhodocyclaceae > Azonexus. The sequence goes on along the minus strand of CALJZP010000145.1, from coordinate 1,251 downwards.
CGTTTCGCGACAGGGCACGGCGCAGGCCCGACTCGAGGGCCGCTCGCTCGTCCAGCGCAACCTGCATGGCATTGTCGAAGAAGCGGATCGCGTTGCGCCCGGCATCCTTGGATTTGTACAAAGCGATATCGGCCTGCTTGAGCAGCACATCGACGGTCTTGTCGCAGCCCTGATAAAGGCTGATCCCAATGCTCGCCGAACGAAAGTACTCGGTATCGCCGATCAGCAGATAGGGGCGGGCCAACTCGAAACGAACCTTCTCGGCAACCGCTTCCGCCTGGAGAGCGGCGCCCTCGACATCGCCCCCGAGGTTTTCGAGCATCACCACGAACTCGTCGCCCCCCAGACGCGCCGCCGTGTCGCATTCGCGTATGCACGCCGCCAGCCGATTGGCGACCTCGGTCAGCAAGCGGTCGCCGACATCGTGGCCCAGGGTATCGTTCAGGGTCTTGAAGTGATCGATGTCGATCATCAACAGCGCCCCGAAATGGCCATCACGCTTGCTGGCCAGGCATGCCTTTTCCAGCCGGTTGAGCAGCATGCGGCGGTTGGGCATCGCCGTCAGCGGATCGTAGTAGGCCAGATGATGAATCTCCGACTCGGCGACTTTCAAATTGCTGATGTCGGAAAAGGTGCTGACGAAATGCGTTACCTTGCCCGAGGCATCCCGTACGCTGCTGATCGTCAGCCATTCCGGGAAAATCTCCCCATTTTTGCGGCGATTCCAGATTTCGCCCTGCCAATGCCCCGTCTCGGCGAGCGTACGCCACATTTCGGTATAAAACGCGGCATCCTGCCGCCCCGACTTCAATATGCTGGGCGTACTGCCGATCGCTTCGGCGGCCGGATAGCCGGTAAGCGTCGAAAAGGCCTGGTTGACCTGCAGAATGCGCTGCTCGGCATCGGTAACCATGATCGCCGCCTGCGAAGCGAAGGCAATGGCCGCAATACGGAGATTCTGTTCGTGCTGTTGACGTTCGGAAATATCCGTCGCGATCCCGAGATAACCCAGAATCTCGCCGCACTTGCCGCGTAGCAGACTGATGCACAGGCTGACGGGAAAGCTCGAACCGTCCTTTCGGACATAGGTCCATTCCGCTTCGATAACCGGCTGCTCCGGACCGAGATCGGCCACGAAAACGGAAAAGCCCTCGGGTGCGGCCGCGCCGCGCTGGCGCGCCAGCGCCCGGGCGCGCTCACCGACCTCTTCGGCCAAGTGAAAGATCAGGGGCGTTTCCCGACAGACGACCT
>CALJZP010000144.1 GCA_937983545.1 uncultured Azonexus sp. | reverse complement strand
GCCAGTTCGGCGATCAGTTGTTCATCGAAGGCATTGAAGACGGCCGGACGGTTCATCCAGATGGTAGCGACCTTGCCGGCCCGTTCGATGTCCAGGGTTTCGTACATGCGGGCCTCAGCGGTTCTTGAAAGTCGGTTTGCGCTTCTCGGCGAAGGCGGCCATGCCTTCCTTCTGGTCTTCGAGCGCGAAGGCGGAATGGAAGACGCGGCGTTCGAAGAGCAGCCCTTCGTTGAGGCTGGATTCAAAGGCGCGATTGACCGATTCCTTGATCATCATGACTACCGGCAGCGAGAAGCCGGCGATGGTCTGCGCGGCCTTCAGGGTTTCGTCGAGCAGCTGGTCGGCCGGATAGATGCGGGCGACCAGACCGGATTTCTCGGCTTCGGTAGCATCCATCATGCGGGCGCTCAGGCACAGGTCCATGGCCTTGGCCTTGCCGACGGCGCGCGGCAGGCGTTGCGTACCGCCGGCGCCGGGCAGGGTGCCGAGCTTGATTTCCGGCTGGCCGAACTTGGCGGTATCGGCGGCGAAGATCATGTCGCACATCATCGCCATTTCGCAGCCACCGCCCAGGGCGAAGCCGGCCACCGCGGCGATCACCGGCTTGCGGGCGGTCTTGATGCGCTCCCAGTTGCGGGTGATGAAGTCGGTCTTGTAGGCATGCATGTAGTCGAAGTCCTTCATGAAGCCGATATCGGCTCCGGCGGCGAAGGCTTTTTCATTGCCGGTGATGACGATGCAGCCGATGGCTTCGTCGGCTTCGTAGCGGTCGATGGCGGCGCTGATGCCGTCGACGACGTCGTTGTTCAGGGCGTTCATCGCTTCCGGCCGGTTGATGCGGATCAGGCCTACCTTGCCGATGACTTCGGTGAGGACGACTTGGGACATGGGGTTCTCCTTTGACGGGTATTTATACTGACGGATTACTGCTGTCGCACGGTAGGGTTTGTCCGGTTGGCGACAGTTGACGTTAACGTTAACCTGCTATGCTGTCATGCAAAATCGACAACACAAGGAGACAAGATGACCTACGCCAGCGAAGCGCAGCCGCTCTGGAAACCCAATCCCCAAACCGTCGGCGATACCCGCATGGCGGTTTTCATGCAGGCCACGGGGCACGGGCGTTATGCCGACTTGTGGCAATGGTCGGTCGACCAGCCGGAAGCTTTCTGGTCCACGCTGTGGGATTTTTGCGGGGCGGTGGGTGACAAGGGTCGTACGGTGCTGGTCGATGGCGACAAGATGCCGGGCGCCCGCTGGTTCCCCGAAGCGCGCCTGAATTACGCCGAAAACCTGCTGCAAAACCGCGATGCCGGCGAGGCGCTGGTTTTCTGGGGCGAGGACAAGGTCAAGCGGCGCCTGAGCCGGGGCGAACTCTATGCCGAAGTCGCCCGCTTCCAGCAATTCCTGATCGCGGCCGGGGTCGGCGAAGGCGACCGCGTCGCCGGCTATCTGCCCAACCTGCCGGAGACCCTGATCGCCATGCTGGCCGCCACCTCGCTGGGCGCCATCTGGTCTTCCGCGTCGCCGGATTTCGGCGTCCAGGGGGTGCTCGACCGCTTCGGCCAGATCGAACCCAAGGTGCTGATCTGCGTCGATGGCTACTGGTACAACGGCAAGCCGGTCGATTGCCTGGCCAAGAATGCCGAAGTCGTCGCCCGCATGCCCTCGCTGCTCAAGACGGTGGTCGTCCCCTATCTGAATGCGCAGCCGACGCTCGATGGCATCGCTGGCGCCGTGAGCTGGAACGACCTGCCTCCCGCGAAGGAGGGCGCCGAGGTCGTCATCCGCCGCGTCGCCTTCGATCATCCGCTGTTCATCATGTTCTCCAGCGGCACCACCGGCGTGCCAAAGTGCATCGTCCATTGCCACGGCGGTGCCCTGCTGCAGCACCTCAAGGAACACCAGTTGCACAGCGACGTGCGTCCTGGCGACCGGCTGTTCTATATCACCACCTGCGGCTGGATGATGTGGAACTGGCTGGTCTCCGGCCTGGCCTGCGGGGCGACGCTGCTGCTTTACGACGGCTCGCCGTTCGCCGGGGGCGGCACGGTGCTGTTCGACTATGCGGCGGCCGAGCGCATGACCCATTTCGGCACCTCGGCGAAATTCATCGACGCTGCTGCCAAGATGGACCTGACGCCGGGCAAGACCCACGATCTCGGCGCCTTGCGTGCCATGTTCTCGACCGGCAGCCCGCTGTCGCCGGAAGGTTTCGACTGGGTCTATCGCGAAATCAAGCAGGACATCCTGCTCGCCTCGATTTCCGGCGGGACCGACATCATTTCCTGCTTCGTGCTCGGCAATCCGGTACTGCCGGTCTATCGCGGCGAAATCCAGTGTCGCGGTCTGGGCATGGCGGTCGATGTCCTCGACGACGACGGCAGCCCGGTGCGTTCGCAAAAAGGGGAGCTGGTGTGTAGCAAGCCCTTCCCGGCCATGCCGGTCGGCTTCTGGAACGACGCGGACGGCGCGAAATACCATGCGGCGTATTTCGAGCGCTTCCCCAACATCTGGTGCCATGGCGATTTCTCGGAACTCACGGCGCACGACGGCATGATCATCTACGGTCGTTCGGATGCCACGCTGAATCCGGGCGGCGTGCGCATCGGTACGGCGGAAATCTACCGCCAGGTCGAACAGCTGCCGGAAATCCTCGAGTCGCTGGTCATCGGCCAGGCCTGGCCGCCGGGCAAGGAGGACGACGTGCGGGTGGTGCTCTTCGTTCGCCTGCAGGAAGGTTGCGTACTCGATACCGCGTTGATCGAGCGCATCAAGAAGCAGATCCGCGACAACGCCACGCCGCGCCACGTGCCGGCCAAGGTCGTGCAGGTGCAGGACATTCCGCGCACCAAGTCGGGCAAGATCGTCGAACTGGCCGTGCGCAACGTGGTGCAGGCCCAGCCGGTGAAGAACGTCGAAGCCCTGGCCAACCCGGAAGCACTGGCGTTCTTCCGCGGGCGGCCGGAACTGGCCGACTGATCAGGAGCGGCGGGCGAGCAGGGGGCCGACCAGTGGCACCCTGCGCACGATCTCCAGCGTATTGCCGGCAAGCCAGCTCAAGGCGGCGGTAATGCGCCGGCTGGCTTCCGGGCTTTCTATCCAGCGGTAGAACAATGTCGCGGCAGCGATGCTGGCCGCCAGCGACAGGCCAAGCCAGACCAGGGTGGACAGCGACGAATCGTAGTCGGTCTGGGTGTACAGGGTATTGGCCAGCAGCAGGACCGGAAAGTGCACCAGAAAGACCGAGTACGAAATCTGGCCAAGAAAGGCCAGCGGACGGAGATTCGGCCATTGCTCGAGCAGGCCGGTGCGGCGGCCGAAGCCGAGGAGCAGGGCAACGCCCAGCGCCAGGGCGATGCGCAGGCGGAAATCGATGACCAGCGCGGCAATCGCGACGGTCAGGATGACGCCGAGCCAGGCCGACATCTGCCGGCGGTCGGAAGCCCACCAGGCGGCGGCGCCCAGGCCGTAGGAGCCGAAGAAGTAGATGGCCCAGTGATCCCAGCCGGGATTGCGGTTGAACCAGAACAGCGAGGCGGTGGCGACGGCCAGCACCAGTGCCGGGGCGACGATGCGGACGCGGCCCGACCAGAGCAGGAGGGCCATCAGCGCGAACAGCTGGAAATCGATGGCGATGTACCAGACACCGGCCGACAGCGCATTGAAGCCGAGCAGGTCGTGCAGCAAGGTGGCGTGGGCCAGCCATTGCAGGAAGGTGGCGCGTGCCGGAATCGCATCGTCTTCCATCCAGCGGTCGGCGATGGCGGCGGCGATGATGGCGAGGCCGATGGCCGCGAGGTAGGGCACGGCGAGGCGCAGATAACGCTTCCAGATCAGCGGCAGCGGCGATCCGGAGAGCGCCTGGCCGTGGGCCGACAGCCCGCGGGCAGCCAGGAAGCCGGCGATGACGAGGAATACCTGAACGGCCATGCGCCCATATTCGAAGAACCAGTTGAAAATCGCCGGGAAATAGTCGCGCGCAGCCTCGGCCAGCGGGCCGTAGGATGAAAAATGATTCATCAGGACGAGCAGGGCTGCAACGGCCTTCAGGGCGTCGATCAGCGGCATGCGGTTGGCGTTTTGGCTCATGGCGGCGATATTATCTTAATTGTTGCGGTGCACAAAATCGTTTCGTGTTGATTTGTATGAACTTCATCACGCAAAACGCGAGATAAACGAATCGGTGTACCGGGCGGGCAGGTCGACCCAGACGCGATGACCGCTGCCGGGTGCGACGGGGACCGCTTGCCCATCCTTGTTTTCCATCCGCGTGAGGCGCGAGCGGAAGTTGCCGGCCGGGTGGACGCATTCCACTTCGTCGCCCAGCGCGAAGCGGTTCTTGACGGCAATTTCCATCAGGCCGCGCGCTTCGTCGAAGGCGACGGCATCGCCGACATACTGGCTGCGATCCGATTCGGAATGGCCACGCAGATAGTTCTGGTAGTCGGCATCGTGGTGGCGCTGGTAGAAGCCGTCGGTGTAACCGCGGTTGGCCAGGTTTTCCAGTTCGCCGAGCAAGGTGGCGTCGAAGGGACGGCCGGCGACGGCATCGTCGATGGCCTGACGGTAAGCCTGGCAGGTGCGTGCGACGTAGTAGGGGCTCTTGGTGCGGCCCTCGATCTTCAGCGAATCGACCCCGATCTCGGTGAGGCGGTGTACGTGTTCGATGGCGCGCAGGTCCTTCGAGTTCATGATGTAGGTGCCGTGCTCGTCTTCCTCGATCGGCATCAGTTCGCCCGGGCGCTGCTTTTCCTCGAGCAGGATTTCCGCGTCGCGATCCATGAACTGTACCGGTTGTTCGGCTGGCGTATGCACCTTGTAGTCCCAGCGGCAGGAATTGGTGCAGGTGCCCTGGTTGGGGTCGCGGTGGTTGAAGTAGCCGGAGAGCAGGCAGCGGCCGGAGTAGGCGATGCACAGGGCGCCATGGACGAAGACTTCGAGTTCGATGTCCGGGCATTGCTGGCGGATTTCGGCGACCTCGTCGAGCGACAGTTCGCGCGACAGGATGATGCGGGTGAGCCCCAGCTTTTTCCAGAAACGCACGGCCGCCCAGTTCACCGTATTCGACTGCACCGACAGATGGATGGGCTGCTCGGGCCAGGCTTCGCGGACCATGTCGATCAGGCCGGGATCGGACATGATCAGGGCGTCCGGCTTCAGCGCGATGACCGGCGTCATGTCGGCCAGGTAGGTGGTCAGCTTGGCGTTGTGCGGGAAGATGTTGCTGACGACGAAAAATTGCTTGCCGCGGGCATGCGCTTCGGCAATCCCCTCGCCGAGTTTTTCCAGCGTGCCGAACTCGTTGTTGCGCACGCGCAGGCTGTAGCGCGGCTGGCCGGCGTAGATCGCATCGGCGCCAAAATCGAAGGCCGTGCGCATCATGTCGAGCGAGCCGGCGGGGGCGAGCAGTTCGGGCGCCTTGCGCATAGTAGAATCCAGAAAAAACCGCGAATTGTAGAGCGTATGACCGAAGAAATCCTGATCAATTTCACGCCGCAGGAAACCCGCGTTGCCGTTATGCAACAAGGAGTTGTGCAGGAATTGCACATCGAGCGCACGGCCAGCCGCGGACTGGTCGGCAACGTCTATCTTGGCCGTGTTGTTCGTATCCTGCCGGGCATGCAGTCGGCATTCGTCGAGATCGGCCTGGAACGCACTGCCTTCCTGCATGTCGCCGATATCTGGCAGCCGCGCGAGACGGCCACCGAGCGGCCGATCGAGCGCATTCTGGCCGAAGGACAAAGCATTGTCGTGCAGGTGATCAAGGACCCGATCGGTACCAAGGGCGCTCGATTGTCGACGCAGATTTCCATTGCCGGGCGCATGCTGGTCTATCTGCCGCAGGAAAAGCATATCGGCATCTCGCAGCGCATCGAGTCCGAGGCCGAGCGCGAGGCCTTGCGCGACAAGCTGACCCGGCTGATGCCGCCGGACGAGAAGGGCGGTTTCATCGTCCGGACCATGGCCGAGAACGCCAGCGAAGCCGAGTTCGCGACCGATATCGCGTACCTGAAGAAGACGTGGGCGGACATTCGCGACCGGGCCCGCATTTCTGCGCCGCCCTCGCTGCTTTATCAGGAATTGTCGTTGGGGCAGCGCGTCCTGCGGGATTTCGTCAATCCCGAAACGACCCGCATTTTTATCGACTCGCGCGAAAACTTCCAGAAACTGACGACTTTTGCCGAGGAGTACACGCCGGCCGTGCTCTCGCTGCTGGAGCATTACACCGGGCAGCGTCCGCTGTTTGACCTGCACGGGGTCGAAGAGGAGATCCAGAAGGCGCTGGCGCGTCGCGTCGATCTGAAATCGGGCGGCTACCTGATCATCGACCAGACCGAGGCGATGACCACCATCGACGTCAATACCGGCGGTTTCGTCGGCGTGCGTAATTTCGACGACACCATCTTCAAGACCAATCTCGAGGCCGCCGTCACCATCGCCCGCCAACTCAGGCTGCGCAATCTCGGCGGCATCATCATCGTCGATTTCATTGACATGGAGAACGAGGAGCACAAGAAAGCCGTGCTCGACGAGTTCAACAAGGCACTGGCCCGCGACCACACGCGACTGACGGTCAACGGGTTCACCGCGCTCGGCCTGGTCGAGATGACCCGCAAGCGCACCCGCGAGTCGCTGGCCCATGTGCTGTGCATGACCTGCCCGACCTGCGGCGGCCGTGGCGAAGTCAAGACGGCCCGCACGGTGGCCTATGAAATCCTGCGCGAACTGCTGCGCGAAGCGCGCCAGTTCAATGCCCGCGAATACCGCATCCTGGCCGGACCGGATGTCGTCGATCTCTTCCTCGACGAGGAGTCGCAGTCACTGGCCATGCTCTCCGATTTCATCGGCAAGGCCGTTTCCTTGCAGTCGGAGCCGAGCTATTCCCCGGAACAATACGACATTGTTTTGATGTAGCATAATCTAAGTTCATCTGCGGATACGAGAGTCCCTTGATATCCACTATTTCTCAAGGGTTTTGCCTGAGTGGTGTTAATTGCCGTTGATCTCCGTATAATCGAAATAGCTCTTTCATTGGTAGCTAGATGGGTAGCTAGACTGGCTAGCTACCCATCGCATTTCGGAGTGTGATGACGGTGGCCAAGATCCAATCCAACTTACTGACTGATATCCAGCTACGGAAATGGGTGCGTGCGGGTTTGCCAGTGGCGAAGTCGGATGGCGCGGGTCTCACGTTTACGCTGTCCGCAGCAGGTGCGGCAACATGGGTTTTACGCTACCAACACGGAGGTCGTCGGCAAGAGGTGACTCTTGGTCGCTATCCGGATGTGTCGTTGGCTGCTGCCCGCTTGAATGCAACCAAAAAGCGTCTGGCCCTTATTGATGGGGTGAATCCAGCGGATGAGGTACGCAAAACCAAAGCTCACAAAGATTGGACGGTTCGTGAACTGATTAAAGACTATCGGGAACTAGTGCTTACGAATCTTGCTGATAGCACTCAACGTAGCTACGGTAGAAATCTAAAACGGATCGAAAATGGCATGGGTGCCATGTCCGTTCAATCGGTAGGCCCTGCTGATGTTGTCGCTCAGATTGAACGCGTCAAAACAGGTTGGGTGGAGCTTTTTACTCTTTGGTGTGTCCTTCTCGGCATTTTCAAGCATGCGACAGGTAAGAAGCTTATCTTTGCCAGTCCATGTGCAGGTATCCAGCTTGAGGCCATCATCGGCAAACGGCCGGAGATTAAGAAGCGGCTAATGCTGAGTGCGGAGGAGTTGGCAGTGCTGATGAATGCACATATGAAACCGGACAACCTCCTGTCTGTGAAAATTTTGCTGGCAACTGGAGTTCGAATTTCCGAGCTGTTTACAGCCTTGAGAGAGAACGTATTTATTACAGAAGCTCGCTGGCACATACCGCAGAGCAAGACAGGGCCAGCTATGGATATTCCCTTGGTGCCGTGTGTTATCGAATGGTTTAAGGAGTTGTTTGAGCTAGCCGGGAACTCCGTGTATGTATTGCCGGCTCGCCTACGGACACGGATCGAGCGATACGATGGAGATGCGCATGTATCTAAGGATGCGATTCGCGAGGCAATTGAGTATTGGATAGAGAACCATTCTCCAGTGATCCGTCGATTTACCCCGCATGATCTGCGCAGCACAATGAAAAGCCATATGCGAAAACTTGGCGTTAGCCGTGATATTTCGGAGATGTGTTTGAATCACAAGTTATCAGGTGTTGAAGGTATCTATGACCAGCACACATATTACGAAGAGCGCCGTGCTGCCCTGACGGTTTGGGCTGAATTCCTCGCTAGTTGTCAGTTCAAAAAAGCAGCAACGCAGTGTTAGAAGATTCTTGAGGGATATCTTGCGAGCATCGAAGTAACTGCTTTCTAGGATTCGCAATGAAGAATTTCGTCAATTCAGTGCCTGATGATTTTGACATCTCAATCTATGACGTATGTGCATCATGGGGTTTGAAAGATTGGGTTGCAGAACTCTCTGCGCGTTCTTTCATGAGCTACGTTTTCGCTAAAGAACGGGAAGGAAAGCTAACTGACGAACTGCGGAGCAGTTATGTTGAGCAAGCTGAAAAATTTCTTCTGACGCCATTGCGGAATTTTTGCCACCAGCCCGATATTTATCTGTCGCCTATCATGGATCAATCGGCAGATGAGTTTTTTAGAGGTCATCGTGTTCTTTCCGATTCGCGCTATCGGGCTTGGGTTAAGCGCATGGAAGATACCGAAAAGCATGGCGACCTTGTTCTGGACGGTGATCTGGAATTTGACGAAGAAATTTGTCGTAATGTCCACGAGTATCTTTCAAGTCCAGCTTGGAAAATTCATCGCGATTCACTTGGCCAGGTTAAGAGGTTCTTCATTGGCGTCGATTTAAATGCATCAGATGACTATCTAGTGAAGCAATTCCGTTCTTGGATAGCTAAAACCCGTGCGGAGGCTGATATTGAACCTAAACAGTGGTTGTTTAGCGATAAAAGGTTCGAGAAATGGCACAAAGATCGTCTGCTGCCCTATTTGGATTTGACTTTCTGGGCGACCATCAACCATAAAAAAATTAAGCCTGCAGATATGGAAGAAATTCTCTTCCAAGGTAAGTTTGATGGTTTTCCTGGTGAAAATGTAACCAAAAAGATAGCTAAAGAAGCCGTAAAGCTAATCAGTGATGCAACTCTCTATGCATTAAATGTTGAATTGCGCACATATGAGTGTGTAATGTCTGGAAAGTCGTAGTTCCTAGATTTTTTCAATCACATATCACTTCAACGAGAAGGTGATCGTCTGCCGCAAAACATGGCAGATTGGCCAGAGTCAAGCATCTGGCCCTGTACCTAACTCCTAATCACGTTCAAATCAGCGAGTGCCAGAAATGGTGTTCGCTGATTTCGTTCGTCCTTTCCATTTACAGGAGTCAGTCAATGAACATTCAATGCCCAAACTGCCACTCTGCACGTATCACCACCCGCAATCGTGCCCGTAAGACTGCTGGCCTGATCGGTACCGTCGGCGGCTGTGTCGGTGGTGCTACCGGTAGCCTGTCCGGCATCGAAATCGGCATGACCGTCGGCGTCGTCGCTGGTCCACCAGGCATGGTCTTCGGCGGTGTCCTCGGTGCGCTATTCGGTGCCGTGGTTGGCGGCACGGCCGGCGGCCTGTCCGGTGCCCGATTAGGTGAACTCGTCGATCGTCGCATCCTCGACAACTACCGCTGCCTTGCTTGCGGCCACTGCTTTAGTCTCACCGCACCCGAGCCGACCACCTACTGATCGGCTGGTTTGATCTCTGCCGTCTGCAACGGACGGCATCGCAGTTCTCGTCTTTCTCTCCCATTGATTCAAAGCTTCCCGTCTCTGCCGTTCACCCGGCAGAGCGGTTGCGCTCATTAATTCCCGAAAGGAAATCTCATGGCACACCTCGTCCAACAAATGGCTTATGTCGGCGCAGAACCCTGGCACGGTCTCGGCAATCGTCTTCCGGCCAAACAACCCATTGAAGTCTGGGCCAAATCCGCAGGCATGGACTGGACCATCCAGGAATCCCCGGTCCGTTTCATGGCTGACAGCATCGGCAGTCTCGGCACCATCCATTCCTTCGAAGATCAGAAGGTGCTCTACCGCTCCGATACCAAAGAAGCCCTGTCGGTCGTTTCGCTGCGCTATCAAGTCGTTCAACCCAAAGAAGTTCTCGAGTTCTATCGCGATCTCACTGACGTTTCCGGCTACCAGCTGGAGACGGCTGGTGTATTGAAAGGTGGTAAAAAGTTCTGGGCGCTGGCCAAGACCGGTCAATCGACTGCCTTGAAGGGTAACGATCAGGTCAATGGCTATTTGTTGTTGGCCACTTCATGTGACGGAACCCTCGCCACCACGGCAACTCCCACGACAGTTCGTGTTGTCTGCAACAACACACTGACCATTGCCGTGAATGGTGCCAGTCAGGCGATCAAGGTGCCGCACAGCACCCGTTTCGATCCGCAGGCAGTGAAGCAGCAACTCGGTATTGCCGTATCCCAGTATGACGCTTTTATGTACCGCATGAAGACACTGGCTGAACGCAAAGTGAAATCGCACGAGGCCATGAACTACTTCCTGCGCGTGATGTGCGATGTCCAGCCTGGCACGATCGATCCGGCTGGTCTCGCCAACGAACGTGCCTTGAAGCGGGTACAAGCCCTCTACGATGGCCAAGGCAAAGGGGCTGATCTGGAAGCAGCCAAGGGTACGGCCTGGGGCCTGCTCAATGCCGTCACCGAGTACGTCGACCACGAACGGCGTGCCCGCAGTACCGAGTACCGGATGGACTCCGCCTGGTTTGGCCAGGGGGCCGTCCTCAAACAACGGGCGCTCGATACCGCATTGCAGCTTGTTGCCTGAACCACCGTTTCACCATTCATCCCTCGCGCATGCCCAGTTCAGCTTTCCGCTGGCTGGGCATTTTGCATTTCAGGAAGGAATAACCATGCAATCCCACGCCTTACCCACTGCCAGTCGGATCAAGCATCGCCCGGCCCTCAAACTGGTCAAGACCAAGGAACTGCCGCGAGAAGATTGGCTAGCTGTTCGCAAGCAGGGCATCGGTAGCTCGGATGCCGCTGCGGCTATTGGTCTCAATCCTTATCAGTCGCCTCTCGAACTGTGGCTCATTAAAACGGGCCGTGATGGTGGATTGCCCAAGGCCGATCCGCACGATGAAGAGAGCCCGCTGTACTGGGGAACCATCTTGGAACCGATCGTCGCTGCCCATTACACGAAACGGACGGGCAACCGCGTC
>CALJZP010000143.1 GCA_937983545.1 uncultured Azonexus sp. | reverse complement strand
AACCGGCGTGATCCGCGTCTCGTCCTCGTAGCGCAAGGGCAGATGAACCAGCAAATCGGCCTCGCTGTGGAGGCCGATCTTGGCAAGCTTCTTCAGCAGAGCCTCGGAAGCGCGAATCGGAGCCGGGGCTCCGCCGGTCGTCATGCGTGGCGATCAGCCGATGAACATCACGGCATCGGCCTCGACCAATGCACCGCGCGGCAACTCCTTGACGCCGACCGCGGCGCGCGCCGGGAAGGGCTCGCTGAAATACCGGGCCATCGTTTCATTGACCTTGGCGAAATTGGCCAGGTCGGTCAGGAAGACGTTGAGCTTGACGACATCGGCCAGCGAACCGCCGGCTGCTTCGGCGACTGCCTTGAGATTGTCGAACACGCGAACGATTTGCGCTTCGATGCCGTCTACCATCTGCATGGAGGCCGGATCGAGGCCGATCTGCCCCGACAGGTAAACGGTATCGCCCACGCGCACGGCTTGCGAATAGGTGCCGATGGCGGCTGGGGCGTTCGGTGTGGCGATGATGGTCTTGGCCATGGGAAACTCTTCCTGTCCTGTTTTGCGAAAACCTTATTTTAGCCCCGACCCCACATGAACCCACGCATCGAATCCCTGGAAAAAATGCTCGACGGTCCGCGCGATGGCGCACTGCTCCGTTTTTCGCTCGGCAATGAATATCTCAAGGCCGGTGTGCCGGACAAGGCGGCCGCCAGCTTCCAGGCCGCCGTGGACCGCGACCCCGCCTACTCGGCAGCCTGGAAGGCGCTCGGCAAGGCGCACGCCGAGGCGGGCAACGAGCTTCTCGCACTGAACGCCTATGAACGAGGAATTGCCGTGGCCGAAGCCAAAGGCGACATCCAGGCCGCGAAGGAAATGAATGTGTTTGCCCGGCGAATCCGCAAGGCGCACGAGACAGGCGACACGCCGCCCGCTTAACGAATTGTTACAAGCGGACCGGCTGCCTGCGTAGGCCCGACCAGGCGCTTCTGCGTTATTTGCTTACCCAGGCACGACATATCGCTACCATGAACCGCAGCTCGCTCACCCTCCGCCTCACGCTCACCGCCGCCTTATTGGGCAGCCTGAGCGCCTGTACCGTCGTACCGACCTACCCGGTCGGCTACCAGCGGCCACCGCCGGCTTACGTCGAGACCTATCCGGCCTACGGCTACCCGACGACCAGCATCTATTACCGATCGGGATACCGGTACTACGATGGTTATGGTGACCGCCATTACGATCATCGCGGCTACGACGACCGGCGCGGCGGCCATGGCGCACCGCTGCCGCCGCCACTGCAATTGCATCGCGACGTCCGTCGCAGCCTTGGCTTGCCCCGCTTGCCCGGGATGCCCTGAGCAGGCAAGCCGCCCACCAAAAGACCGGCGCTTCTGCCAGCGAACGAACTACGGGGTTTTACCGCGCGGAGGAATCAGGATGGTTTCCACCCCCAACTCCTTCAGCTTCGCCTGCGCCGCCTCCGCCTCCTGTTTGGTGCGGAAGGGACCGACCTGAACGCGGGTTTCCAGCGTCGACGGCACCCCGCTCAGGGTCAGCCTGGCGTGCAGTTCCTCCGCCCGCTGGGAACTGGAAAAGACCCCGGCCTGCAGAACGAAACCCGAAAACAGCCGGGAAACCGCAGGCGGCAGGACTGGCGCCGCCGCCCGGGGCTCGGCCAGGCGCGCGACCGGCTTGGCCGGTGCCGGCTCCGCCGGCTGGGTCGGGCGCGGCGGCAGGCTGGACGGCTCCGCCGTACCTTCGGCGATCGGTTTGGATGGCGCCGGCGCGGCGGCAGCCGGCGTATGGGCCGGTGCCAACCGGTGGCCGGCCGCCGGGGGCGATGGCCGTTGATCTGCACGTGCGTCCGGCTTGGTTTCGACCGGCACGGCGGGTTGCGCCTCGACCGTGGGCGGCGGAGGCGCCTCCGCGGCGGCCTCGGCTTTGTCCGGCGCAGGCGGCTCGGGCAGATTTTCCGCCGGAGTGACGGGCTGCGAAACGGCTTTCTGCGGCGCCACCGGGACCGGCCGGGTAAATACCACCGCCTCCGTGTCTTCGGGCGGGTTCGCGAGGTAATCGAAGAATGCCAGGATACCCAGCAGCATGGCCACCAGAACACCCGCCACGGCGAGCCGTTTGATCAGCTGCCCACGCAATTCGCCGGCGGCGTTGTCGTTATCCGGTCCGTTCGATTGTTCTGCCATGTCTGCCTCAACGCTCCTGACTCTTGGCCAGCGCCACGACCAAATCGGCCTCGGCCCGTGCGATGCCACAGCGTTCGGCGATGGCTGCCGCATCGTATCCGGAAACTGCCAGTTGCATGGCATCGCCATAAATCGGCGAGACAGTCTGGCAGGCTCTCAAGGAAGCCAGCTCATGCTGCATATCGGCACGCAATGCCGCCAGTTCGCCCCGCACGGCATCGACCTCGTCGCGCAGCTGGGCCAACTCCTGCTCCACGCCGGAGCGCAGGACCTCTTCCGCCAGATGCAGCGGCGCGGCATCCTGATCGGCCTCCGGCTCCGCTGCCGTTTCGCCCGCCGAGGATGCCAGACCGCCGGCGTCTTGTTGTCCGGCCGTCATGGCTGGCGCCGGCTCCTGCTGCGAAGAAGACACCGGCTGCCGACGCAAATGGCGCATGCGGAGCACGACGAAGAGCATGTAAAGGGCGATCAGCGCGATCAAGGCGATCAACGCCTCGCGCATCCCCCATGTCATGCCTGCCAGCTCCAGTGTCGGCACCCCGAATGCTTCCGCGCTGGCTTAGAAACCTACCGAGTACTGCAAACCGATGAGATGAGCACCCGCATCGTAGCTTCCGCGCAAGGTCGTCCCGTTCTTGGTCATGTTGATATCGGGATCGCGGACGTAGAGATAGCTGTAGCCGAGGTCGATCTTGCCATAGCGACCGGCATTCCATTGTCCACCCACCGACAGCCACAGCCGGCTGTTGTCCGGCACGCGGGCGGAACGGTCGGCATCCTTGACCGGCGTGCGGTCGTAGGCGATACCGAACTTCAGCTTGGCCGCATCGCTTGCCTTATAGGCGGCACCCCAGGCGACACGCCAGGCATTGTCGTAGTTGAACGACTCCGTCCCCAGCATCGCGCCGTTCGTGCGACTGACCACGTTCAGCGAACGCAGGGTTCCCCAGCGGGTATAGGAGAGGTCGCCCATCGCTTCCCAACGATCGGAGACTTGTTGCCACACCGACAGAATGGCGGTATCCGGCAATTCAACATCCGCCCTGACCGGAATCGTGCCATTCATCGTGCCTTCCAGGGTGTACTTCATGGAAGAGCGGTAGGACAGGCCGACGCGCATGGCAGGCGACAGCGTAAACAAGGCGCCGACGTTCCAGCCCCAGGCGGTATCGTCGCCTTTCAAGCGGGACAGCGAATTGGTCAATTCGGCATCGATTTTCTGATAGTTGACGCCAAAGCCGAGAGACAGCTTGTCGTTGACACGATAGGCCACCGACGGATTGAAGTTGACCGTGCGAACTTCCGACTTGATCGACTGGGCGCGGCCGATCCAGCCGCTGTCGTACTCGGTCGCCAGTCCGAAGGGCGCCGACACGCCAAACCCCAGGGAAAGCCGGTCGGTCACGCGGCCGGACAGATAAAGATTGGGTACGGCGTGCCAGCCGCCCGCATCGCCGCCGTTGTTGCCGGTACCGGTCGAACCGTCATTCCGGAATTCGTAGCTCGGCCCGAGACCGACCACCCCGGCCGAAAGCTGGAAGCCCGTCAATTGCGTCAAACCCGCCGGATTGAAGAACACCGTACTGGCATTGTCGGCTACCGCCGCCGAACCCGCGTAGGCGTTGCCCAGGCCGCTGGCGTTCTGCTCCCAGAGCTGGAACGCGGCGGCCGAAGCCATGCTCGAAAAGGCCAGCAGCATCAAGGCCGGCATGGTACGCAAGGTGAATGTGTGCATTTTTTGGCTCGCTAGCGGGCGGGTTATTGATTAACCATCGGATTTTAGACCATTTCCACTCAGTTTTCGGGCGGAACATTCCGTTTCATGCCATTGCCGTCGATCGCCACGTAGGTCAGTTCTGCCTCGGTAACCTTGACGATGATCGGAGCAGCGTAATTTCGCTCGGCATACACTTCGACACGCACCGTGATCGAGGTCGTTCCGACACGCACGATGTCGGCATAGAAGCTGACAATGTCGCCGACCGAGACCGGCTGCTTGAACATGAAGGAATTGACCGAAACGGTTGCTACCCGGCCCTTGGCGCGATGCATGGCGGGAATGGCCCCGGCGACATCGACCTGGGCCATTACCCAGCCGCCAAATACGTCGCCGTTCTGGTTGAGGTCTGCCGGCATCGGCACGACACGCAGGGTGCAGTGTTTGGCAGGAAGCGCAAGG
This sequence comes from uncultured Azonexus sp., assembly GCA_937983545.1. Taxonomy (GTDB): domain Bacteria; phylum Pseudomonadota; class Gammaproteobacteria; order Burkholderiales; family Rhodocyclaceae; genus Azonexus. The sequence goes on along the minus strand of CALJZP010000143.1, from coordinate 17,765 downwards.
GAAGCGGAAGTCATGATTTGCCCGTCACGAATGGATAGCGGGATTTTCCCGTAAAGCGGACGGTTTTCATATACTTGCCCGACTCTTAACGATTGCCCCCTTTTCTCCATGCGCCGCTCCACCGCTCTCCCCAAGCCACCCGCCGGTCAGGCACTTGCCCAAACCCACGTGTGGCTGACCTTGCGCACGCTGTTTCCCTACCTGTGGCGCTATCGGCTGCGGGTCATCGCCGCGCTGGGCTGCCTGATCGGCGCCAAGCTCGCCAATGTCGGCGTGCCGCTGATTTTCAAGGAGATGATTGACGGCCTGAGCAGCGAACAGCAAGTGCTTGCCCTCCCCGCTTTGCTGCTCGCGCTGTACGGCATCCTCCGTTTTTCCACGTCGCTCTTTACCGAACTGCGCGAAATTCTCTTTGCCCGAGTCACTCAGCGCGCCGTACGCCAGGTGTCGCTGGAAGTTTTTGGTCACCTGCATGCGCTTTCGCTGCGCTTTCACCTGGAACGCCAGACCGGTGGCGTCTCCCGCGACATCGAGCGGGGCAGCCGTTCCATCTCGAGCCTGATTTCCTACACCCTGTATTCGATCCTCCCCACGCTCGTCGAGATCGGTCTCGTGCTGGCGATTCTTTTCGTGAAGTACGACATCGGCTATGTGATCATCACCCTCGCTTCGCTGATTGCCTACGTGGTATTCACGGTCCGGGTCAGTAACTGGCGCATCGACATCCGTCGGGCGGTCAATGAAAACGATTCGGCCGCCAACACGCGGGCCGTCGACAGCCTGCTCAACTACGAGACGGTCAAATATTTCAACAACGAAGCCTGGGAAGCCCGGCGTTACGATGAGCAACTGCTCAAGTGGGAGGAAGCGGCCACGCGCAGCCAGACCACGCTCGCTTATCTCAACCTCGGGCAGGCCGCGATTATCGCCGTCGGCGTGACCGCCATGATGTGGCGTGCCGCCAGCGGGGTCGTTGCCGGCGAAATGACCATTGGCGACCTGGTTCTGGTCAATGCCTTCCTGATCCAGTTGTACATGCCGCTCAACTTTCTCGGCATTGTCTATCGCGAAATCCGCCAGGCACTGACCGACATCGAACGGATGTTCAACCTGCTGCACGAGAATCAGGAAATTGCCGATGCCCCCGATGCCCGGGAACTTCCGTCCGGACCGTTGCAAATCAACTTCGACTCGGTCGACTTTGCCTACGAGTCCAATCGGCAAATCCTGCAGAACCTGAATTTCGCCATCGCGCCCGGCAAGACCGTCGCCGTCGTCGGCCATTCAGGCGCCGGCAAATCGACCTTGGCCCGACTGCTCTACCGGTTCTACGATGTCCGCGGCGGTGCCATCCGCATCAACGGACATGACCTGCGCAGCCTTCGCCAGAGCAGCCTCAGGACCGCCATCGGCATCGTTCCCCAGGACACGGTACTGTTCAACGACACTATTTTCTATAACATCAACTACGGTCGGCCTACCGCCAGTCGCGAAGAAGTCCTCGCCGCCGCCCGCGCCGCCCAGTTGCATGACTTCATCGAATCGCTGCCGCTCAAGTACGACACCAAGGTCGGCGAACGGGGGCTCAAGCTTTCCGGTGGAGAGAAACAGCGCGTCGCAATTGCCCGGACGCTCCTCAAGAACCCACCCATCCTGATCTTCGATGAAGCGACCTCGGCACTCGACTCGGCGACGGAGCGCGCCATCCAGGGCCAGCTCGAACAGGCTGCCATCGGACGCACGACACTGATCATTGCGCACCGCCTGTCGACCGTCATGAGTGCCGACGAAATACTGGTCATGAGCGCCGGTCATATCGTCGAAAGGGGCACCCACCCGGCGCTGCTGGCCGCCGGAGGGCAATACGCGACGATGTGGATGCTCCAGCAGCAGGAGGAACAGCAGAACATCGCCTGACGCACCTGCTTTCGGCGTCGTCAGTCGGCCACGCCGCCTCCGCGGCGTGATAGGATTGTTGGCAATTTTTTAGTTGGACCTACCTCTCTTCCATGAATGCCCTGATGTCCAAAATGAAGGTGTTGGCGGTCGATGACAACCGGACCAACCTGCACATCCTCCAGGTATTCCTGAAGAAACTCGGGCATGAGGTCATTCTTGCCGAGAACGGCGAAGAGGCGGTCCGCAAGTTCGAAACCGAATCCCCGGACCTCGTCCTGCTCGACATCATGATGCCTGTCATGGATGGCTTCGAGGCCGCGCGTCGCATCAAGGGCATGACCTGCGACCGGTGGACCCCGGTCATTTTCCTGTCGGCACTCAATCGCGACGAGAACCTGGTGGAAGGCCTCGATGCGGGTGCCGACGACTACCTGACCAAACCGATCAACTTCGTTGTCCTCGAAGCCAAGCTGCGTTCCATGCAGCGTTCGCTGTCGATGCAACAAGTGGCCATCGATTCCTTGCATCGAGTCCAGGCCATATCGGACAACGTCCTCGACGCGATCATCACATCGGATGAACAAGGGGTCGTCGTTTCAGCCAATCAGTCCGCCGAGCGAATTTTTGGCTGGAGCCAGAGCGAGATAGTCGGCCGGAATATCGCCATTCTGCTGCCTGGTGAATTTTCTGCCAAACCAGGCGAGCAGGAAGTGCCGGCCCGCCATAAGGATGGACACCAATTCCCGGCAACCCTGTCGATCAGTCAGGTCACGCTCGATAACCAGCAGATGCGGATTTGCGTCATCCGCGACATCACCGAACGCAAGCAAGCCGAGCAGCAGTTGCGCGCCAACGCCCGGCAGCTGCAGACCTACTACGATCAAACGCAAGCCGAACAGCAACTGGCGCTTCGCTTGATGGAAAAGCAGTTGCACCGCAGCGGCCTGCGTGACCGTCGCCTGAAATACAAGGTTATCCCCGCCGAGCACTTCAGCGGCGACATCGTTGCCGCCGCCCGCTCGCCCGACAATCGCTTCTACGCCTTGCTGGCCGACGCAACGGGGCACGGACTGGCGGCCGCCATCAGCGTCCTTCCCGTGCTCGCGCTGTTCTACCGGATGACCAAGTTAAACCGGACGGTTCAAGAGATCATTCTCGAACTGAATCAGCAATTGAAGGAGTCGATGCCGGTCGGTCGCTTTGTCGCGCTCACCCTGGTTTGCCTTGATGAACAATCGCGCCAAGGCGAAATCTGGGTCGGCGGGACGCCCGAGGCATTTCTATTTGATCGCTGGGGTCGCGCCACAAAAACATTCCCGTCGTCCAACCTGCCTCTTGGCATCGTTGCCAGTTCGGAACTGGGTGGAGAACCCCAGTCATTCTCGTGGGAATCGGAAAACCAACTCGTCCTCTATTCGGACGGGCTGCTGGAGGCCACCAATCCGGCGAATGAGCAGTTCGGGACGTCCGGCTTGATACAGGCGATCGCGAACACCTCGCCCGGCGACCGCTTCCAAAAAATCGAGGCAGCACTGGAAGCCCACCAGAATGGAACGCCTGCCAGCGACGATGTCTCGCTGATGCTGATCGATTGCCCCTAGACTGGGGCCGATCCTGAAAATAAAAAAGGCCGGAATTTCCGGCCTTTTTTATTGAGCAAAACTGACTTATTCGCCAGCCGATTCCTCGACCTCGACAGCTTCGGTCGGTTCCGGGCGATCCAGCAGTTCGACGAACGCCATCGGCGCATTGTCGCCGACGCGGAAGCCGCACTTCAGGATGCGCAGGTAGCCGCCCGGACGGGTGGCGTAGCGCGGGCCGATTTCGGCGAACAGCTTGACCACGATCTCGCGGTCGCGCAGGCGGTCAAATGCCAGGCGCTTGTTGGCGAGGGTCGGGTTCTTGCCGAGGGTGATCATCGGTTCGACGACACGACGCAGTTCCTTGGCCTTCGGCAACGTGGTCTTGATGGCCTCGTGGCGGAGCAGGGAAACGGTCATGTTGCGCAGCATCGCCAGGCGATGGCTGCTGGTGCGGTTCAGTTTGCGAAGTCCATTGCGGTGACGCATGGTTAATCCTTTCTATGTTCTGCAGGCGTCCCTTGACTGCCCTGATCGGAAAAGGCTTACGCCTTTTCCAGACCGGCGGGCGGCCAATTTTCCAGTTTCATGCCCAGCGTCAGACCGCGTGCGGCCAACACTTCCTTGATCTCGTTCAGCGACTTGCGACCCAGATTCGGGGTCTTGAGAAGTTCATTCTCGGTACGCTGGATCAGATCGCCGATGTAGTAGATGTTCTCGGCCTTCAGGCAGTTCGCGGAACGAACCGTCAGTTCGAGATCATCGACCGGGCGCAGGAGAACCGGATCGACTTGGGCGGGCTTGGAAGCCTCGGCCACCGGGGCCGTGCCTTCCAGATCGGCGAACACGGAGAGCTGCTCCATCAGCACGCGGGCAGCGTAGCGGATGGCTTCTTCCGGCTCGACGACGCCGTTGGTTTCGATATCGACGATCAGCTTGTCGAGGTCGGTACGCTGTTCGACACGGGCGCTTTCGACGGCGTAGGCCACGCGGCGGATCGGGCTGAACGAGGCGTCCAGAACGAGCTTGCCGATGGTCTTCGCATCGCCGAGGTTGCGCACGTTACCCGGCACGTAGCCGCGACCCTTCTCGACCTTGATCTCCATGGCGAGCTTGCCGCCCGGGGAGAGGTGAGCGATCACGTGTTCCGGATTGATGATTTCCACGTCGTGCGGCAACTCGATGTCGGCGGCACGAACGGCGCCTTCACCTTCCTTGACCAGCTTGAGGTTGACGACGTCGCGGTTGTGCAACTTGAAGACGATACCCTTCAGATTCAGAAGGATATCGACAACATCTTCCTGCACACCATCAACGGTGGAGTACTCATGGAGCACGCCATCGATGCCGACTTCGGTCGGCGCATAACCAACCATGGACGACAGCAGGATGCGACGCAGTGCATTGCCCAGGGTATGGCCATAGCCGCGTTCGAACGGCTCCATGACCACCTTGGCCTGCACGGGCGAAACGCTCTGCACGTCAATGATACGGGGTTTCAGAAGTCCACTGCTTTGCATGGGCTAGATCCTCTGCTCAGTGCTTACTTCGAGTAAAGTTCGATGACGAGACCTTCATTCAGGGTCGCCGGCAGTTCGGAACGTTGCGGCATGGCCTTGAACGTGCCCTTGCCTTCCTTCACGTCAACCGAAATCCACTCCGGGAAACCGCGCGATTCGGCGGCCTCAAGAGCGGCCTTGCAGCGCAGGGAAGCGCGTGCACGGTCGGTCAGCTGGACGACATCGCCCGGCTTGACGAGGTAAGACGGGATATTGACGCGCTTGCCATTAACCAGAACGCCGTTGTGACGAACGATCTGACGGGATTCGGTACGCGATGCACCGAAACCCATGCGGTAAGCGACGGAATCCAGGCGGGCTTCCAGCAGCTGCAGCAGGTTTTCGCCGGTCTGGCCCTTGCGACGGTCGGCTTCGGCAAAGGTCTTGCGGAATTGGCCTTCCAGCACGCCGTAGACGCGACGGATCTTCTGCTTGGCACGCAGGTGGACGCCGTAGTCGGACAGACGGGCGCCGGACTTTTGACCGTGCTGGCCCGGAGCGTAGGAACGACGCTCAATGGCGCACTTGTCGGTAAAGCACTTTTCGCCCTTCAGGAACAGCTTTTCGCCTTCGCGGCGGCACTGACGGCATTTCGGATCGAGATTACGAGCCACTTGTCTTTCTCCTTAGATGCGGCGCTTCTTGGGCGGACGGCAGCCGTTGTGCGGCACCGGCGTCACGTCGGAAATCGCGGAAATCTTGATGCCCAGCGCATTCAGGGCGCGGACAGAAGATTCACGGCCAGGCCCCGGGCCCTTGATGCGGACTTCGAGGTTCTTGATACCGCATTCCTGGGCGGCCTTGCCGGCCGCTTCGGCGGCAACCTGCGCAGCAAACGGGGTGGACTTACGCGAACCGCGGAAGCCGGCACCACCGGAAGTTGCCCAGGACAGTGCGTTGCCCATGCGATCGGTAATGGTGATGATGGTGTTGTTGAACGAAGCGTGAATGTGGGCTATGCCCTCGGCTACGTTCTTCTTGACCTTTTTGCGAACTTTAGGTGCAGTCTTTGCCATGTTCAGTCCCTATTACTTCTTGCCAGCGATGGCCTTGCGCGGCCCCTTGCGGGTACGTGCATTGGTACGGGTGCGCTGACCGCGGCAAGGCAAGCCCTTGCGATGGCGCAGACCACGGTAGCAACCGAGGTCCATCAGGCGCTTGATGTTCATGGTGACTTCGCGGCGCAGGTCACCTTCGACGGTGAACTTGCCCACTTCATCACGCAGACGGTCCATGTCCGCATCGGACAGGTCCTTCATTTTGGTAGTACGACCAATGCCGGCTGCATCACAGATTTTCTGTGCGCGGGTGCGGCCGATGCCGTAAATCGCGGTCAACGCGATTTCAGCATGCTGATGGTTCGGAATGTTTACCCCTGCAATACGGGCCATTCTATCGCTCCAATATTTCGAAAATTAACGAATGCCGACTCGACAGGGAATTAACCCTGGCGCTGCTTGTGACGCGGATCCTTGCAAATGATGCGCACGACACCCTTGCGGCGGATAACTTTGCAGTTGCGGCAGATGCGCTTCACTGAAGGTTGAACTTTCATGTTTTACTCCTCGTCTGCGAGAGCTTGGAAGCAGCCGTGATTCCTTGCCCTGCGGTTTATTGCGTAGAGAACTTTTACTTGGCCCGGAAAACGATCCGGGCTTTCGATAAATCATATGGCGTCAACTGGACGGTCACCTTGTCGCCCGGAAGGATACGGATGTAGTGCATGCGCATCTTGCCGGAGATAAAGCCATGGACGATATGCCCATTTTCCAACTTGACCTTGAAGGTTGCATTGGGGAGGTTCTCGACAACCTCGCCCTGCATTTCGATGTAATCTTCTTTTGCCATGAGTAACTATTACTTGATCATCGGCGAACCCTTGAAGTTTGCCTTCTTCAAGAGACTTTCATATTGGTGCGACATTACGTAAGCCTGCACCTGAGACATGAAGTCCATGGTAACGACCACGATAATCAACAAAGAGGTACCGCCGAAGTAGAACGGGACGTTCCACTTCAAGATCAGGAATTCCGGCAACAAGCACACCACGGTGATATAGGCCGCACCGATCAGGGTCAGGCGCATCAGGATCTTGTCGATGTAGCGTGCAGTTTGTTCGCCCGGACGAATACCCGGCACGAAGGCACCGCTCTTCTTCAGGTTGTCGGCGGTTTCCTTGGAATTGAATACCAACGCGGTATAGAAGAAGCAGAAAAACACGATCGCGGCGGCGTAGAGCATCACATAGATCGGCTGGCCCGGAGAGAGGGTTGCCGCCACATCCTTCAACCACAGCATGGACTCGCTCGAACCAAACCAGTTGGCGACGGTTGCCGGGAAGAGAATGATGGAAGATGCAAAAATCGGTGGAATGACGCCCGACATGTTCAACTTCAGCGGCAGATGCGAGCTCTGTCCGCCATAAATCTTGTTACCAACCTGACGCTTGGCGTAATTGACCAGAATCTTGCGCTGGCCACGTTCAACGAAGACAACGAAACCGGTCACGACGACCACCAGCACACAAATGATCAGCGCGGTCAGCGGATGCATAGCACCGGTACGGACCAATTCCAGCAAGCCACCAATGGCATTCGGAAGGCCGGCAGCGATACCAGCGAAGATGATGATCGAGATGCCGTTGCCCAGACCGCGTTCAGTGATCTGTTCACCCAGCCACATCAGGAACATGGTCCCCGTGAGCAGCGTGGAAACGGTAGTCAGCCGGAACATGAAACCCGGATCATTGACCAGGCCGGCCTGAGCTTCGAGGGCTACGGCAATGCCCAGTCCCTGGAAGAGAGCAAGCACAACTGTGCCGTAACGGGTGTACTGCGTAATTTTGCGACGCCCAGCTTCACCCTCTTTTTTGAGGGCTTCGAGCTGCGGACTCGCCACGCTCATCAACTGCATGATGATCGACGCCGAAATGTACGGCATGATCCCCAATGCGAAAATGGTGAATCGCGACAAGGCACCACCCGAGAACATGTTGAACATGCCCAAGATGCCGCCTTGTTGAGAATTGAAAAGGTCAGCCAGAACGTTGGGGTCAATCCCCGGAACCGGTATATGCGCGCCAATGCGGTAAACCACGAGAGCGCCCAGCAGGAACCACAGCCGGCGCTTGAGATCGCCGAACTTGCCACCCTTGCCTACGGTATTGGGATTTGCTGCCAACGTTCTAACCTTTCCCTTTGTTACTCGGCGATGGAGCCGCCAGCGGCTTCAATCGCAGCCTTGGCACCCTTGGTGGCGCCAACGCCCTTCAGGACGATCTTGCGGCTGATGGCGCCGGACAGGATGACCTTGGCGGACAGAGCGTCACCCGGAACGATACCGGCTGCTTGCAGGGCAAGCAGATCGATCTCGTCGACCGGCAGGCGCTCCAGATCAGTCAGACGAACTTCGTAGTTGCGGGCGCGGGTCAACGAATTGAAACCGCGCTTCGGCAGACGACGCTGCAGCGGCATTTGGCCGCCTTCGAAGCCAACCTTGTGGAAGCCGCCGGAGCGGGACTTCTGACCCTTGTGGCCACGACCGCAGGTCTTGCCGAGGCCGGAACCGATACCGCGGCCGACGCGCTTGGCGGCCTTCTTCGAGCCTTCGCCCGGCTTGATGGTGTTCAGACGCATGGTTTAACCCTCAACCTTTACAAGATACTGCACCTTCTGGATCATGCCGCGAACCGCCGGCGTATCTTCCAGAACAGCAGTACTGTTCAGCTTGCGCAGGCCCAGGCCACGCACGGTAGCGCGGTGATCCTGCTTGGTGCCGATGACGCTCTTGACGAGCTTCACAGTGATTTTCTTGTCAGCCATGACTTACCCCAGGATCTGATCAACAGACAGACCGCGCTTTGCAGCGATTTCTGCCGGCGTGTTGACCTTCGACAGACCGTCGATGGTGGCACGCACGATGTTGTAAGGATTGGTGGAGCCGTGAGCCTTGGCCACAACGTTGGTCACACCGACAACTTCGAAGACGGCGCGCATGGCGCCGCCGGCGATGATGCCCGTACCTTCCGGAGCCGGCTGGATCATCACGGTGGTTGCACCATGGCGGCCCATCACGGTGTGATGAACGGTACCGTTGCGCAGGCTGACCTTGGCCATCTTGCGACGAGCCTCTTCCATTGCCTTCTGAACGGCCACCGGCACTTCGCGGGACTTGCCCTTGCCCATGCCGATTGCGCCATCGCCGTCGCCAACCACGGTCAGTGCAGCGAAACCGAGGATACGGCCGCCCTTCACCACCTTGGTGACGCGGTTTACCGCAACCATCTTTTCGCGCAAACCATCGTCGCGTTCTTCAGCCTGCTGCGGCTTCTTGTTTCTTTCAGGTTTAGCCATTTCTTAACCTCGTCCTTTCGCCGTCGGTTAGAACTTCAGGCCGCCTTCACGCGCGGCTTCAGCCAGCGCCTGAATACGACCGTGGTACTGGAGACCGGAGCGATCAAAAGCCACCTGCTCGATACCGGCGGCCTTGGCGCGCTCGGCGATCAGCTTGCCAACAGCAGTGGCAGCAGCCTTGTTACCGCCATTCGTGACATCGCCACGAACGTTCTTGTCCAGCGTGGAAGCCGATGCCAAGACCTTGCCGCCGCACGGCGAGATGATCTGGGCGTAAATGTGGCAGTTCGTGCGATTAACGCACAGACGCACAGCTTTGAGTTCGGCGATTTTGGCCCGGGTTTTGCGGGCACGGCGCAAACGCGCTTGCTTCTTGTTAAACATATGCCACCCTTACTTCTTCTTGGTTTCCTTGATAACCACCACTTCGTCCGAGTACCGAACGCCCTTGCCCTTGTAGGGCTCCGGCTTGCGATACGCACGAACTTCGGCAGCCACCTGACCGACTTGTTGCTTGTCTGCACCCTTCAAGACGATTTCCGTCTGGGTCGGACACTCAACCTTCACGCCGGCCGGCATCTTGTGCGCAACCGGGTGAGAAAAACCGAGGGAGAGGTTCAGCGTATCGCCGGCAGCCTGGGCACGATAACCCACGCCAACCAGTTGCAGCTTGCGCTCAAAACCCTTGGAGACACCGGTCACCATGTTATTCAGGTTGGCACGCATGGTGCCCCACATGGCTGATGCGTTTTCAGCACCGGCAACCTTGGAAACAACAACGCTTTGACCTTCAACGGCGACGGCAACTGCCGGATGGGCAGCGGTCTTCAAGGTACCCAACGGGCCCTTGACGACGATCTGCTCACCCACGGTGACTTCAACACCAGCCGGCAGCACGACGGGATTCTTACCAATACGAGACATGATCGGTCAGCTCCTTACGCCACGATGCAGAGGACTTCGCCACCAACCTTGGTAGCGCGAGCCTTGCGGTCGGTCATGACACCCTTCGGGGTGGACACAATCGCCACACCCAGGCCGTTCATGACGCGCGGAATGTCTTCGCAGCCCTTGTAGATACGCAGACCAGGCTTGGAAACGCGCTCGATACGCTCGATGACCGGACGGCCAGCGTAATACTTGAGGGCGATTTCGAGAGTAGCCTTGCCGTCGTTCTGACGAACAGCGAAATCTTCGACATAGCCTTCATCCTTCAGCACGGCGGCGATTGCAGCCTTAACCTTGGACGACGGCATGGACACAGACGCCTTTTCGGCGAGCTGGGCGTTGCGGATGCGGGTCAGCATGTCCGCGATCGGATCGCTCATAGCCATTTCTGTATCTCCTGATTACCAGCTGGCCTTAACAACACCCGGAATCTCGCCATTGAAGGCCAGCTCACGGATCTTGTTACGACACAGACCGAATTTACGGAAAACGCCACGCGGACGGCCGGTCAGCTGGCAACGATTGCGCAGACGAGACGGGCTGGAGTTACGCGGCAGAGCCTGCAGCTTCAGACGGGCTTCGTAACGCTCCTCGTCCGACAGGCTCACGTTGTTGAAGATTGCCTCGAGGGCAGCGCGCTTCTTGGCGTACTGAGCCACCAGCTTGCGGCGCTTTTCTTCACGGTTGATCAGAGCAAGTTTTGCCATGATTGCCTCAATTCTTGAACGGGAACTTGAAGGACGCCAGCAGAGCCTTGGCTTCTGCATCGGTCTTCGCGGTCGTGGTGATGCTGATGTTCATACCCCGCAGAGCATCGATCTTGTCATACTCGATTTCCGGGAAAATGATCTGTTCCTTGACACCCATGTTGTAGTTGCCCTGGCCATCAAAACCCTTGCCAGAGATACCACGGAAGTCACGAACGCGCGGCAGCGCGATGGTGACCAGGCGATCCAGAAACTCGAACATACGCGGACCACGCAGGGTGACCATGCAACCGATCGGGTAGCCATCACGAATCTTGAAGCCGGCGATCGACTTGCGAGCCTTCGTGGTGACCGGCTTCTGACCGGCGATCTTCTGCATGTCGCCAACGGCGTTTTCCAGAACCTTCTTGTCGGCAACCGCCTCACCCACACCCATGTTCAGGGTGATCTTGGTGATACGCGGCACTTCCATCACGGACTTGTAGCCGAACTGCTTGGTCAGATCGGCAACCACGGTGTCCTTGTAAAACTGTTGCAAACGCGCCATGTCCACCCCTTATGCGTTTACCAGTTCGCCGTTCGACTTGAACACGCGAACCTTGCGGCCGTCTTCGAGCACCTTGATGCCGACGCGGTCAGCCTTCTTGGTGGCCGCATTGAACAGCGCAACATTGGAGATATGAATCGGCATGTCCTTATCAACGATGCCACCAGCCACACCCTTGATCGGGTTCGGCTTGACGTGCTTCTTGGCACGATTGACACCTTCAACAACCACATGCTCACTATCGACACGGAGCACGACCGTACCGCGCTTGCCCTTGTCCTTACCGGTAATGACGACCACTTCGTCGCCCTTGCGAATCTTTTCCATCATCCGCTCCTTACAGAACTTCCGGAGCCAGGGACACGATCTTCATGAAACGCTCGGTACGCAGTTCGCGGGTCACCGGGCCAAAGATGCGCGTGCCGATCGGCTCGAGCTTGTTGTTGAGGAGGACAGCGGCATTGCCATCAAAGCGTACCAGCGAGCCATCCGGACGACGCACACCCTTGGCGGTACGAACCACCACGGCATTGTAAACATCGCCCTTCTTCACGCGACCGCGCGGCGCAGCGTCCTTGATGCTGACCTTGACGATATCGCCAATACCAGCATAACGGCGCTTGGAGCCACCCAGCACCTTGATGCACTGAACGCGACGCGCACCGGAATTGTCCGCCGCTTCCAGAACTGTCTGCATCTGAATCATTTAAATTAACTCCAACTTAATCCGCTTGCGCGGTCAGTCTTGGAACCCGTACGGGTCGAACAACTCTACGGGACCAGGACGGCGCCCGTAAAAAAAGAAGCCGGATTATACCGGCTTCTTTCAATACTGCGCAAGCGTTTTTAAAAACTTTCGTTATACAACGATCGCCTTTTCCAGAACGCTGGTCACAGCCCAAGTCTTGGTACGGGAAACCGGACGGGTTTCGACGATCTCGACGAGATCGCCGGCCTTGGCGGTGTTGCCGTCATTATGGGCGTGATACTTCTTGGAACGAACCATCACCTTGCCGTACATCGGGTGCTTGACCTTACGTTCGACCAGGACGGTAACCGTCTTGTCCATCTTGTCGCTGACAACGCGACCGATCAGAGTGCGCTTGATGCTGGTGGTTTCGCTCATTGCTGCACCGCCTTTTCACGGATAAGCGTGCGGACGCGAGCGATATCGCGACGCACCTTGGACATTTGGCTGGTATTGGACAGCTGCTGGGTAGCGAGCTGCATACGCAGACCGAACTGGGCCTTCAGGAGGTCCAGCAATTCCTTGTTGAGCTCGTCCACGCTCTTGGTTCTCAATTCACTAGCTTTCATGATTACCCCAGATGACGAGTCACGAAGGTGGTGGCAATCGGCAGCTTGGCAGCGGCGAGAGCAAACGCCTCGCGAGCCAGCGCTTCATTGACACCATCCATTTCATAGAGCACTTTGCCCGGCTGGATTTCGGCAACCCAGTACTCCGGATTACCCTTACCGTTACCCATACGAACTTCGGCCGGCTTCTTGGAAATCGGCTTGTCCGGGAAAATACGGATCCAGATGCGACCACCGCGCTTGATATGACGAGTCATGGCACGACGGGCAGCTTCGATCTGACGAGCCGTCAGACGACCGCGACCGATCGCCTTGAGGCCCCACTCACCGAAGGAAACCTTCGTACCACGAGTCGCCAGACCTTCATTGCGGCCCTTGTGCTCCTTGCGGAACTTGCGACGATTAGGTTGCAACATTTAGGCACCTGCCTTTCTGACACCGCGCTTTGCACCAGCATCGCCATCAGCCTTCTTGACAGCGCGGGTACGCGGCTTGTCGCCTTCCGGCTTGCCCGGGGCGCGACGCGGACGGCGCTCTTCGGCTGCCGGCTCTTCGGCGACCGGCTGGGCATTACGGTCGAGCATGTCGCCCTTGTAAACCCAGACCTTGATACCGATGATGCCGTAGGTGGTCAGCGCTTCGGAAGTTGCGTAGTCGATGTCAGCGCGCAGGGTGTGCAGCGGCACACGACCTTCGCGATACCATTCGCTACGGGCGATTTCTGCGCCGTTCAGACGGCCCGCACTCATCACCTTGATACCCTGGGCACCGAGGCGCATGGCGTTCTGCATCGCGCGCTTCATGGCACGACGGAACATGATGCGCTTCTCGAGCTGCTGGGCGATCGAATCGGCGATCAGTTGGGCGTCGATTTCCGGCTTACGGATTTCTTCGATCGATACATGGACGGGAACGCCCATGATGCGCTGAAGATCCGTACGCAGCTGTTCGATATCTTCGCCCTTCTTGCCGATAACCACGCCCGGACGGGCGGAGTAAACGGTGACACGGGCGTTCTTGGCCGGACGCTCGATCAGCACGCGACCAACGGAGGCGTGTGCCAGCTTACGCTTCAGGTACTCACGCACCTTGACGTCTTCTTGCAGCATGCCCGGGAAGTCCTTGCTGTTGGCGTACCAGCGCGAACTCCAGTTCTTGGTGACGGCCAGACGGAAGCCAGTCGGATGAATTTTCTGTCCCATGGCTCTTCCTTAGTTACCAACGGTCAGATAAATATGGCATGTCGGCTTGCTGATCCGATTGCCACGACCCTTGGCGCGCGCCGTGAAGCGCTTCAGCACCATACCTTTTTCGACGTAGATGACTTTAACCTTCAGTTCGTCGATATCGGCGCCGTCGTTGTGCTCGGCGTTGGCGATAGCCGACTCCAGCACTTTCTTGATGATACCGGCACCCTTGGTCGGGCTAAAGGCCAGGATGTTGAGAGCCTGACCAACCGGCTTGCCGCGCACCAGATCCGCCACCAGGCGGCCTTTTTGCGCAGAGAGGCGTACGCCCCGCAGACTTGCACGAGTTTCCATGTCAGCTCCTTACTTCTTGGCCTTCTTGCCGGCGGTGTGACCCTTGAACGTCCGGGTCAGCGAAAATTCGCCGAGCTTGTGACCGACCATATTCTCGGTGACGAACACCGGAATATGCTGCTTGCCATTGTGGACCGCGATCGTCAGGCCGATGAACTCGGGGAGGATCGTCGAACGACGCGACCAGGTCTTGATCGGGCGCTTGTCATTGGTGGCGCGAACTGCTTCGACCTTGTCGATCAGGTGCGCATCAATAAACGGGCCCTTTTTGAGAGAACGTCCCATTTCCTACCCCTTAACGCTTATGACGGCGCTGAACGATCATGCTGTTCGTGCGCTTGTTGCTGCGGGTACGGTAACCCTTGGTGGGCTGACCCCACGGGTTAACCGGAACACGACCTTCGCCGGTCTTACCTTCACCACCACCATGCGGGTGATCGATCGGGTTCATCGCGGTACCGCGGACGGTCGGACGAATGCCACGCCAACGCTGAGCACCGGCCTTGCCGATCTTGCGCAGGTTGTTTTCTTCGTTACCGACTTCACCGACAGTTGCGCGGCACTCGACGTGCACACGACGAACTTCGCCGGAGCGCAGACGAATCTGGGCGTAGCTGCCTTCACGGGCCAGCAACTGAACCGAGGTACCAGCGGAGCGGGCGATTTGAGCACCCTTACCCGGCATCATCTCGACACAGCAGATGGTCGTACCGACCGGAATGTTGCGAATCGGCAACGCGTTACCGGACTTGATCGGCGCCTCCGAACCGCTCATGATCTGCTGACCGACCACCATGCCCTTGTTGGCAATGATGTAGCGGCGCTCGCCATCGGCATAGCAAACCAGGGCGATATTCGCCGTACGGTTCGGATCGTATTCCAGACGCTCAACCTTGGCCGGAATACCGTCCTTGTTGCGCTTGAAATCAACGACACGATAAGCCTGCTTGTGACCACCGCCCTGATGGCGAACGGTGATACGGCCATTGTTGTTGCGGCCAGCATTCTTGGACTGGGATTCAACCAGACCAGCGAATGGCTTGCCCTTATGCAGATCGGCATTGACGACCTGGACAACGCCACGACGACCCGGGGAGGTCGGTTTGACTTTAACGAGAGCCATTATGCATTGCCCCCTTCAACGAAATTGATTTCCTGACCCGGCTTCAGGCTCACGTAGGCCTTTTTCCAGCCCTTGCGACGGCCAGTTGCGCCCTTGAAGCGCTTGACCTTGCCCTTGACGTTGGCGACTTGCACAGCCTCAACCTCGACCTTGAACAGAAGCTCGACAGCAGCCTTGATTTCCGGCTTGGTCGCATCGGATGCGACACGGAAAACCACTTGCTCATGCTTGTCAGCAACGTAGGTCGCCTTCTCGGAGATTTGCGGTGCCAGCAGCACCTGCATCAGACGCTCTTGATTCATCCCCACATCTCCTCGAACTTGGCCACGGCGTTCTTGGTCACCAGAACCTTGTTGAAGCGAACCAGAGAAACCGGGTCAGCCTCCTGAGCTTCCAGCACCAGAACATTGGGCAGATTGCGCGACGACAGATAGAGGTTCTCGTTCAGTTCGTCGGTCACAACCAGAAGATTGCCTTCCAGGCCCATGCCCTTCAACTTCTGGGCAAACAGCTTGGTTTTCGGCGCATCGATCGACAGATCGTCAACAACGATCAGGCGATCCTGACGGGCCAACTCGGAGAGGATCGCAGCCATGCCGGCGCGGAACATCTTCTTGTTAACCTTCTGGGAATAGTTTTGATCCGGGGAGTTCGGGAAAATCCGACCGCCTCCGCGCCACAGCGGGCTGCCGTTCGAACCAGCACGGGCACGACCGGTGCCCTTCTGACGCCACGGCTTGGTGGTGGTGTGACGGACTTCGGAGCGATCCTTCTGCTTGCTGTCACCGGAACGAGCATTCGCCTGATAGGCGACGACGATCTGATGCACCAGCGCTTCATTGAATTCGCGACCGAACAGCACGTCGGAAGCCTGCAGCTTTGCCGCTTCCTGACCTTGTTCGTTAATAACCTTCAGTTCCATGTCGCCCCCTTAAGCCTTGACTGCCGGACGCACGACGACGTCAGAACCCTTGGCACCCGGCACAGCACCCTTGACCAGCAGCAGCTGACGCTCAGCGTCAACGCGAACAATGGTCAGGCTCTGCAGGGTCGACTGCACGTCACCCAGATGGCCGGCCATGCGCTTACCCGGGAAAACACGGCCCGGATCCTGCGCCATACCAATGGAACCCGGCGCATTGTGCGACACCGAGTTACCGTGGGAAGCACGGTTGGAGCTGAAGTTGTGGCGCTTGATACCACCCTGGAAACCCTTACCGATCGAGGTACCGGTCACATCAACCTTTTGCCCTTCGGCAAAGATGGTGACAGCGATCTGATCGCCAGCCTTGAAATTGGCCAGCTGATCAGCCTCAACCTGGAATTCCTTGAGCACATGCCCGGCTTCCACACCCGCCTTGGCCAGATGGCCAGCCAGGGGCTTGGAAACACGAGAGGCACGGCGCTTGCCGAATGCGACCTGAATGGCTGCGTAGCCATCGATCTCCGGCGTTTTGACTTGGGTCACGCGGTTATTGGACACGTCAAGCACAGTCACCGGGATGGACGCGCCATCCTCAGCAAAAATGCGAGTCATGCCAACCTTGCGACCAACAAGGCCTAGACTCATGGTTATTCTCCTCATCGCCGGCTGCGATTGGCCGGTCGATGTAAAACAACAAATGGGCAGCCGTCGCCGGCCACCCCCGAAAGGCGCGGATTATATCCGCAAAACTACAATTACTGCAACTTGATCTCGACGTCGACACCAGCCGGGAGATCCAGCTTCATCAGGGCATCAACAGTCTTGTCGGTCGGATCGACGATATCCATCAGACGCAGATGGGTACGAATCTCGAGCTGATCGCGGGAAGCCTTGTTCACGTGCGGCGAACGCAGGATGTCGAAACGCTGCTTGCGGGTCGGCAGCGGAACGGGACCACGAACGACAGCACCGGTACGCTTGGCGGTCTCGACGATTTCCTGGGCGGATTGATCGATCAGGCGATAGTCGAAGGCCTTCAGACGGATACGGATTTTTTGGCTTTGCATTTTCTTGGCTTCCAAAGAACGATGGGGTGAGTGTTACCCACCCCGATTTTCAAAAAGAACGATTACTCGATGATTTTGGCAACAACACCGGCGCCGACGGTACGGCCGCCTTCGCGGATGGCGAAGCGCAGACCTTCTTCCATGGCGATCGGGGCGATCAGCTTGACGGTCATCTGGATGTTGTCACCCGGCATGACCAT
>CALJZP010000142.1 GCA_937983545.1 uncultured Azonexus sp. | reverse complement strand
GCAGCCATTCATCGACTGAGGGAGGAAGCAGGTAGCCGGTCTGGCGGTCAACGGGATGGAAGCGACTCATTTCTCAAGAAGAATTCAGTGGGCAAGCGAACATTATCCCATTGGCAATGCGTTAGTCCGACAGGCTGCTAGGCTTCACGCTGATCGAACTGGCAATCGTTCTGGTCATTGTTGCCCTGCTGTCAGGCGGCTTGATGATGACGCTCAGCGCCCAGTACGAAAATGTCGCCAACTCTGAAACCCAGCGCCGCCTCAACGACGCCCGTGAAGCCTTGCTGGGCTATGCTGCAGCCAATGGGCGCCTCCCCTGCCCGGCGCTGGGTGGCGCAACCGGTATCGAGTCGCCGGTCGGCGGAGGCTCCTGCAACGACAACTGGAATGGCTTCCTGCCCGCCATCACACTGGGCATCAGCCCGACTAACGAAAACGGCTATGCGCTCGACGGTTGGGGAAACCCTATCCGCTACGCAACCACGAAAGCGGTTTCCTCCCAGGTAACCACCGCCAACCAAATCAAAACAGCCTGGAATGCCGGGACCGCGCTCGCAGGTGACTTGCGCGTCTGCAACACCGCAACTGGAATCTCCGGCAGCGGCGGCAGTGCAAGTTGTGCCGCTGGCAGCGACCTCTCGACCAACGCCGTCGCAGTCATCTATTCACGCGGAAACAATGGGGCCACTGCGCCTGTCAGCGCGGACGAACTCGCCAACGGCGATGCAGATAGGGTCTTCGTATCCCATACCCCGACCCCTGCCGGCGCCAACGAATTCAACGATCTAATCATCTGGATATCACCCAACATTCTCTACAGCCGCCTCATTGCCGCCGGGCGCCTCCCGTAGCGCGGCGCGTATTGACCTACATCACCACGACTGACAAACTGGTTATCCCAAGCCGATAAGCCGGACAGGCAAGCCTCTTCGTGAGTGAGCACTCCAATTCCATCTCTCTGCGTGCCGGTGGCATCCTGCCGACCGACGACGCCGAGATGCGCCTGAAAAAGTCGTTGCTGGTCTTCGCCACTGGCCTCTTCTGCACAGGCTCGATGCTCTGGCTTTTCCTGTATGGGCAGATGGGGCCACAGTTTTCGGCCACGGCGCCATTCATGTTCCAGTTGCTGCTCGTCGCCAACCTGCTCTATTTCCTGCGCAGCGGCAATTTCAAGTGGTTCCGCGTCACCCAGTTGTCGCTCTTCCTGTTCGCCCCGTTTGTCGTTCAGTGGAGCATCGGCAACTTCATTTCCGCCAGCGGCACCAGTCTATGGGGACTGCTCGCGCCGATCGGCGCCGTACTGTTCTGCGGCCCGCGGGAATCGATTGCCTGGTTCATCGCCTATATATTTCTGACTGCTCTGTCCGGATTTTTCGACTACTACCTGGCAGGAAGCCCGGTCAGCAACGCCCACAAGATCTCGACCGAAACCAGCGTTTTCTTCTTCGCACTGAATTTTGCCGCCATCTCGAGCATCGTCTATCTGCTGCTGCGCTACGCCATCATCGAGAAGGGCAAGTTGCAAGCCAGCCTGGAAGAAACCCACCGCCTGCTTCAGGAAGAACAGGGGCGCTCGGAGCGCCTGTTGCTCAATATCCTGCCCGGCCCCATCGCCGAGCGACTGAAACATGACAGCCAAGCCATCGCCGACGGTTTTTCCGAGGTGACAGTCATGTTCGTGGATATCGTCAACTTTACCCGCCTGGCCGAGGGGATGACGCCGCAGCAGGTTTTTTCCATGCTCAACCGGGTTTTCTCCTCTTTCGACGAACTGGCCGAACGCTATGGCATGGAAAAAATCAAAACCATAGGCGACGCCTACATGGTTGCGGGCGGCCTGAACAACGAAGCCTGCAACTACACGCGCACCATCGCCGAATTGGCCATCGCCATGCGCGACTTGCTGCATCGGGATTTCGCGGTCAACGACATGCGCCTCGAGGTGCGCATCGGTATCGGCACCGGCCCCGTTGTTGCTGGCGTTGTCGGCAAGAAGAAATTCATCTACGACCTGTGGGGCGACACCGTCAATCTCGCCAGCCGGATCACCAGCGAAGGCACGCCGGGCATGATCCACGTCGATGCCACAACCCACCTGCGCCTGAAGAGCGAGTTCGAATTCGCCGAACCGCTCGATCTCTACTTGAAAGGCAAGGGAAATACGCAGGTTTTCCGCCTGAACGGACTGAGGACGACGGCTACGACATCCGCACCGGCGGTTCCAGCCTGAACAGCACGCAACCAGGCCTGTTTTCCACAAGTGTCAGTCGATAGCCCAAGGCCTCGGCCTGCCGGGCGGCATGATAGAGGCCGATTCCCAGGCCGTCATTGGACACTACCGGCGCGTTCAAGATTTCCTCAAGCACACCCGGAGGAATAGCCGACCCATTGTCGGAAACGGAGAGTCCGTCTTCGCCGAACATTGCGACTATGGCCAAATCCGATTCGCGCTGGCGCTTTGCCAGTGCATTCTGCAGCAAATTCTCGGCAACCCGGTCAAACAAGGCGCCAGGCAATGTCTCTTCCGGGCCAGGCCCACCGTGCCAATCGATGCCGGCGTGGGCATAGCGATCCTGCAAGTGCAACCACCACGTCCGGGCATTCAGTTGCTCACCATCCTCGAGTTGCGGCGATTGCAGTTTATCGAGCGTCGACTTCAGGCGGTCGGCAATCTGGGGCAACTGCCGACGCAGCAGCGTCGCCACCTCGGCCGGATCACCGGGCTGGGTCGCCGCGTAGCACAAGGCCTGCAAAGACTGCAGCAGGTTCTTCACATCGTGCGTCACCCGTGCCCCGGTCTCGTAAATAGCTTGCACATAGCCCATCCGTTGCAACTGCTGACTCTGACGCTTGACCAGATAGAACTCGACGGCAAGACGCAACAACCAGTCGACATGCCACTGCAAGGCCGGTGACGGGAAATTCCGGAAAAAAACCCTCAGTCTCAAATCCCCCGCGTGTGAGTCATGCGTAAACAATGACGTATCACCGACACATCCCTTCCCGGCCCCCGCTTGCCAGGAAACCCCCAGAATCCAGGGAGTTTCGGCCAATCGCTGCATCGCTGCTGTCAGGAAGACTTCGGGATCGTGGTTCTTTTCGCTCTCTTGCGACAAATGCACCAACCACTGCTCCAATGGCATCCCCAAAGAAAGGAGGTAGCGCGAAATAGCCGAACTGACGCCGGAAAAGCCACCTCGCGGATTCCATGCCCAAGCCACCACCAGCAAAGCGCCGGCCACCGTCATCGAGGTCCTGAACAGGGATTCGATATACCCCGTGCCACCAATCGGAATGTAGGCCAATGCCCCGAGCACCAGCACCGCCAGGACGAGGAAAACCAGCATGCCGTAAAACAAGTCGAATGCCTCGCCTGATTTCCGCTGGGGTGCTCGCGCCGGGAATAGCAGCAAGAGAGGCAACGCCAAGGGCATGAAGACGGCAAGCGCATCGCGCAGGGTGGAGTCGACCTGCGCCGCCGGGGAAATCTCCGGCACGATCCCCAGCATGGTCAGCGCAACCAGATACCCGAAAGCCAGCAGATAGCCTGCGCGCTCGCCCTTCTGCACGGACACCATCACCCGCCCGCCAATCGAAGCGGCAAGCGCCCCCGACCAGATCAGGAGCAACCAGGGGCCAAGCAACCAGGTCGAGACCAGTGTTGCGCCAAACAATGCGATGGCCTGTCGTCCGCTGACACGTTGCTCACCGTCAACGAAGGGCTGCCAGAGCAGGAAGAGCCCCAGGGCAACCAGCCACAGCAGACGCACGGCCGGTACCTGCCAGCCGCCGAAGGCCAGGGCGTGCAGCATCAACAGATGCCCCGCCAGCAGCAGATGATGCCGGTTCGCCAGCCGATTTATCAATTGCCGCCCCCATCCAGCGTTCATCTTTTCGACACACCGTCCATTTTTCGACACTCTTGGCCAATAGTTATGCAGCCATTGTCAATTTTAGGCCCAAAGTTATAGGCACATAAATTGCATAACTGACACGGGAGTTAAATTCGGAGCATGCCATGAAAAACCATCAAAAAGGCTTCACCCTCGTCGAAATCGCCATCGTGCTGGTCATTATCGGCCTGTTGCTGGGCGGCGTATTGAAGGGGCAGGAGTTAATCAATAGCGCAAAAGTAAAGAATCTAGCGAACGATTTTCGCTCCATTCCTACTTTTGTTTTCGCTTACCAAGATCGATTTCGGGCTTTGCCGGGCGATGACCGTGCAGCAGTGAACCATGTGGGAGCTGCAGCCAATGGTGACGGCGATGGTCGTATCGAGGGCGCATGGAACACTCAACCTAACGCAAATGCTTGTGCAACGGAATCCTGTGCCTTTTGGCAACACGTACGCTTGGCCAATCTTGCCGGCGGAACAACAGTCATTGGCCCCGACTACATACCACGCAACGCAGAAGGTGGTGTTATGGGTGTAACAGGGGAAACCCCCTTTGCAGGATGGGCTGGAAATTTTTTCGTGTGCACTACAGGAATCCAGGGACGGTTCGCACGACAACTTGACACCATGATGGATGATGGCAATACAAGCACCGGAAATGTCCGCGTTATTTGCCAGAACGAGTGCGCCCAAGTCGCAGCAGGCGGGGCACTCCCCAACAATTTGACTATTGCGGAGGACGCAAATCTCTATACGGTGTGCTCATCGAACTAACAATAGCCCTCACCGCAAAGCCCGCCTAGGCGGGCTTTTTCATTTCTGCAGCAAGCGCTCCTCGGCGGCAGTAACCGCCTCGGGCAAACCAAGCACGACAACCACATCCCCCTCTTCCAGACGCGTTTCCGGTGCCGGCTCCAACGCCCGTATGCCCCGGCGGCGAATGGCGCTGACCTCGCAATTCAGGCTATCGAGATCGAGGTCGTCCAGCGTCCGACCGATGGCGGCGGCGCCGGCCGCCAGCAACACCGAGTGCATGCGCGGCTGGTGCTCGTCTTCCTCATCGTGGTCGCGGTCGGTGATCCCGCGATAGAAGCCGCGCAGCAGGCTGTAGCGCTGCGAACGGGTCTGCCGGATGCGCTTGAGCACCCGGTTGATCGGCACGCCAACCAGAACCAGCGCGTGCGAGGCCAGCATGAGACTGGCCTCCAGCGCCTCCGGCACGACCTCGGCGGCCCCTGCCCGGGTCAGGCGATCCATGTCACGCTCATCCGCCGTACGCACAATCACCGGCAAATCGTGCCGCAGCTCCTGTACGTGATGCAAAATCTTCTCGGCCAGCGCCGTATCGCTGATGGTGACGATCACCACGCTGGCCCGCATCAGACCGGCCGCCATCAGGGCCTCCTTGCGCCCGGCGTCGCCATAGACGACGTTCTCGCCACCCGCCGAGGCCTCACGCACCCGATCGGGATCGAGGTCGAGCGCGACATAATTGATGTCTTCCTGCCCGAGAAAGCGCGCCAGGTATTGGCCGTTACGCCCGAATCCGCAAAGGATGGCGTGTTTTTCGGAGCCCATGGACTGGGCGGCGATCCGGGTCAGCTGCATTGAGCGCATCAGCCATTCGCTGGCCACGAAGCGGACGACAATGCGCTCGCTGTACTGGACGATGAACGGCGCGATCAGCATGGACAACACCAGCGTGGTCAGCGCAACCTGCTGGATTTCCCTGGGCAGACGCATCACTTCGCCCAGCAGCACGAAACCGAACTCGCCCCCGGCGCACAGCCAGAGCGCCGAACGAATGGCGTTGCCGGGCGAAGCGCCAAGCCGCCACGACAGCAGGCCGACGACCAGCGACTTGATCACCAGAAGCGCAACGACGGCAAGCAGCACCTGCCACCACAGCCCGACCAGAATATGCAAATCGAGCTTCACGCCGATGGTGACGAAGAACAAGCCCATCAACACATCGCGAAAGGGCTTGATGTCCTCTTCCACCTGCAGCTTGTATTCGGTTTCCGAGATCAGCATGCCGGCGACGAACGCCCCCAGCGCCAGCGACAGGCCGGCCAGCTCGGTGAGGGTAGCCAGGCTCAGCGTAATCAGCAGCACATTGAGCACGAACACTTCCGACGACTTGGCGCGGGCGACAAAATGGAACCACTTGCGCATCAAGCGCTGCCCGAACACCAGGATGACCGCCAGCACAACCACCGCTTTCAGCAGGGCGATACCAAGCAAGACCGCGAGCTTTTCCGGCGGCTGGGTGAGCGACGGGATGATGACCAGCAACGGAACCACCGCCAGATCCTGGAACAGCAGCACCCCCATGATTTCGCGCCCGTGTGCGGAGTCGAGCTGCATGCGCTCGGCCAGCAGCTTCGTGATGACCGCAGTGGACGACATGGCGAATACCCCGCCGAGCGCAATACCCAGCTGCCAGCTGACGCCGAACAGCATGACCAGCCCGGCGATCAGGGCCATGCTGACGACAACCTGCAGCAAGCCCAGGCCGAACACGATGCGCTTCATGGCATAGAGCTTGGGCAGCGAAAACTCCAGGCCGATCGAGAACATCAGGAAGACGACGCCGAATTCCGCCAGATACTCGGCACGATGCATCTCGCTCATCAAGTTCAGGGCATGCGGGCCAATCACGCTGCCGACAAACAGGTAGCCAAGCACCGGCGGCAGGTTGAAGCGCCGGAAGATGACCACGGCCAGGACCGAGGCACCAAGCAGCAACAGGACGAGGGAAAGTGCGCTCAAGGGCCGTTTTCGCGATTCAGGTATACTTCCCACATCTTAACCGCAGCCCTGCCATGAACCCAAGCCTAAACGCTCATCGCTTTTCGCCGGAACGCGCTCTGGAACTCGGTCGCCAGACCCTGAGCATCGAAGCGGCCGCCGTGGAGGCCCTGCAGGAGCGACTCGATGGCGACTTTGCCCGCTCCGTCGAACTGATCCTCAACTGTCACGGTCGCCTGATCGTCAGCGGCATGGGCAAATCCGGACATATCGCACGCAAGATCGCCGCCACCATGGCGAGCACCGGCACCCCGGCTTATTTCGTCCATCCGGCCGAAGCCAGCCACGGCGACCTGGGCATGATCACCCGCGACGACGTGTTGCTGGCGCTCTCCAACTCGGGAGAATCCGGCGAACTGCTGAGCATCCTGCCCGCCCTCAAGCGCCAGGGCGCCCGGATCATTGCCATGACCGGCGTACCGACCTCGACGCTGGCGCGCGAAGCCGACATCCATCTCGATGCCGGCGTCGCGCAGGAAGCCTGCCCGCACAACCTCGCCCCGACGGCGAGCACCACCGCCGCGCTGGCGCTGGGCGATGCGCTGGCAGTCGCCCTGCTCGATGCACGCGGCTTCGGTCCGGAAGACTTCGCCCGCTCGCACCCCGGCGGCTCGCTCGGTCGCCGCCTGCTCACCCACGTTCGCGACGTGATGCGCGCCGACGACCGCGTTCCCGCCGTCGCCCCGACCACCGGCATCACGGACGCCATCATCGCCATGTCGCGCGGCGGCCTCGGCTTGGTCGCCATCACCGCGCCGGACAAGTCCATCCTCGGCATCTTCACCGACGGCGACCTGCGCCGCGCCTTCGAAAAACGGCTCGACCTGCAACAAGGCGACATCGCCTCGGTCATGCATCCCGATCCGCGCACCATCGGCCCGGACCAGCTGGCCGTCGAAGCCGTCGAAATGATGGAGCGCCTGCGCATCAACGCCCTGCTCGTCGTCGATGGCGACAACCGCCTCATCGGCGCCCTCAACATGCACGATCTCTTCACCGCCAAGGTCATCTGATGGACGCCAAGACCCGCGCCGCTCGTATCAAACTTGTCGCCTTCGACATCGACGGCGTGATGACCGACGGCGGCCTGCACTATTCCGACGACGGCCACGAATTCAAGACCTTCAACGTTCAGGACGGGCTCGGCATCGTGCTGCTCAAGCGCGTCGGCATCGAGGTGGCCATCATCACCGGCCGCAATTCCGGCGTCGTCTCGCATCGTGCCGCCGACCTCGGCGTCTCTCATGTCTTTCAGGGCGTCGGCAACAAACGCGATGTCGCCGCCAAGCTGCTTGAAAAACTCGGTCTCGACTGGTCCGAGCTGGCCTTCATGGGCGACGACCTGATCGATCTGCCGGCCATGGCGCATGCCGGGCTCACCATCGCCCCGGCCAACGCCCGCCCCATCGTCAAGGAGCGCGTGCACGCCGTTACCGAGGCCGCCGGCGGGCAGGGCGCGGTACGCGAAGCCATCGAATTCATCCTCAGCGCCCAGGGCAAGCTCGACGAAGCGTTCGCCCCCTACCTAGAAGCCTGATGAAGCACTGGCACAGCCAACTCTTTCCGATCATCATCCTGTCCGTGCTGGCCGGGCTGACCTTTTGGCTGCAAGGCGCCATCGACCTCGGCAACGACAAGCATGACGGCAAGTTGCGCCACGATCCGGACGGAATCGCCGAAAACTATACCGTCCGCCGCTTCGACGAGACCGGCCAGGTCAAATATCGGCTGACCGGCCCCTATATGGTCCACTACCCGGATGACGACAGCTCGGAGTTGCAGTCGCCCATCCTGATCAGCTATCGCCCGGATGCACCGCAGATCACCGTGACGTCGAAATTTGCCAAAGTCACCTCGAAGGGAGAAGTGGCCTACCTGTGGGACGACGTACGCGTCACCCGCGCCGCAACGCCGGAGCAACAGGAGCTGGTGGCCCGCATGCCGGACCTGACGGTCCAGACCGAAGCCGGCTTCGCTTTCACCAACAGCCCCGTCGAGATTACCCAGGGCCAATCCTGGGTCACCGGCGTCGGCGCCCAGATCGACAACAACAAATCCACCTTCGTTCTGCAATCGCAGGTCAAGGGACAATACATCCGTCCGAGATCAACGCCATGACCGTTCGCCTTGTCACGCTTACTCTTTGCCTGCTGGCCAGCCTGCCCGCCCTTGCCGAAAAGGCCGACCGCGACAAACCGATGCTGCTGGAGGCCAGCCGCGTGTCGATCGACGATGCCAAGAAAATCCAGATACTGGAGGGCGATGTCGTCATCACCAAAGGCACCATGGTACTCAAGGCGGAACGCGTGATCATTACCGAAGACCGCTACGGTTTCCAGAAAGGCACCGCCTTTGCCGGCAAGGGAAACCTGGCACGATTCCGCCAGAAACGCGAAGGCAAGGACGAATACGTCGAGGGCGAAGCCGAACGGATCGAGTACAACACCAATACCGAGATTGCCGAACTGTTCCACCGCGCCTGGGTCAAGAGCGGCGAAGATCAAGTGAAGGGCGATTACATCTGGTACGACGCCGTCAACGAAAAATACCTGGTCACGGCCGGCGAGACCCGCGACCCGAATGCCGCACCGCCACGCGTTCGCGCGGTGATCCAGCCCAAGAACAAGGATACGGAACCGGAACAGCCGACCGCCCGCGGCGAGCGCTTGCAGCTCAAGGGCGCAGGCGGCCTCTCCGCTCCCAACCAGCAGCAATAGGCCATTCCGGCGCCCCAAGCACGCAACAGCGGCACCAGACAGCCATTTCGCCCCCCCTCAAGCGACTGATTTACATCGGTTTATCGGTTATTGTGCAGTGCACAAAATTGTTGTTGACAAGCGGACAATCATCCCTATAATTAAGTTCATGCTGCAGCGCAACATATGACCGTTGGCAACGCTGCGAAAGTTCGTAGTACGACATGACTTTTCTGAGGAGATAAACCCATGTTCACGACCCCTGAGCAATTCGCTGCTGCCAACAAGGCCACCGTCGATTCCCTGCTGTCCCTGGCCAACACCGCCCTGGCTTCCGCCGAGCGTATCGCTGCCCTGAACCTGAACACTGCCCGTTCGGTCATGGAAGATTCCGTTTCCGGCGCCAAGGCCCTGATGGGTGCCAAGGACGTCCAGGAAGCCCTGTCCATCCAGGCTTCGCTGGCCCAGCCGAACGTCGAGAAGGCCGTTGCCTACTCGCGTAGCGTTTACGAAATCTCCGCCCAGACCCAGGAAGAACTGTCCAAGATGGTCGAAGCCCAGTTCGGCGACTTCCAGAAGACCGTTGCCGGCCTGCTGGACAAGGCTGCCAAGTCCGCTCCGGCCGGTTCCGACGTTGCCGTCGCCGCCGTCAAGAGCGCCATCGCTGCCGCCAACTCCGCTTTCGACAACATGAACAAGGCTGCCAAGCAAGTTGCCGAAATCACCGAAGCCAACGTTGCTGCCGCCACCAACGCCACCGTCAAGGCCGTTGGCGCTACCGCCGCCGCTTCCAAGAAGAAGTAATTGCCTCTTAAACCCCCGCTCCGGCGGGGGTTTGTCGTTTCATCCGCAGCACACATTCAAAAACTGGAGATGATGATGAGCAACCCGAATTTCGAACAACTGACCGCCGCCCAGAAAGCCAACGCCGAAGTCATGATGGCGCTGATGCGCACCGCCTTCAACGGCGTCGAGCGCCTGACCGCACTCAACATGGCGGCTTCCCGCGAATTCTTCAACTCCACGGTTGCCAACACCCAGCAACTGCTTGGCGCCAAGGATGCCAACGCCGTCGCCAAGCTGAACAGCGAACTGGCCCAGCCGAACGTCGACAAGCTGGTCAGCTACTCGCGCAGCGTCTATGACCTGGTTTCCGAAATGCAGAAGGAAATCACCTCGGTCATGGAAGCCCAGTACAGCAGCTTCACGAAGAACGCCGAAACGGCCGTCGAGAAGGCCAAGGCTTCCGCCCCGGTCGGCGGCGATGTGTTTGCAGCCACCATGCAGTCGATGCTCGGTGCCTCGACCAAGGCTTTCGACCAGATGACCTCGATGGCCAAGCAGCTGTCCGACATTGCCGAAGCCAACATCCAGGCTGCCAGCCAGGTTACCGCCATCGCGCCGGCCAAGAAGAGCGCCACTGCCGCCGCTGCGAAGAAAGCCGCCAAGTAAGCGTCCGTCGCCTTGCTTGACGCAGCCCGCGCCTGACGCGGGCTTTTTGTTGCCTGAAGCGCCGCCGAATCAGTCCTGACGAATATCCGCCCAATCGGCCCCGGTCAATGCCTGCAAGGCAGCCGGTGCCAGCGGGAACACCGAAAACGGCGTCCCTGCCGCCGCCCAGACTGCCTCGTACTGCAGGAGATCGCGGTCGAGCAGCAGCCGAACCGGCCCGGTATGTCCGAGTGGCGCCACGCCGCCGATCGCATAGCCGGTTGCCTCCTTGACGAAATCGGCGTCGGCCCGCCCCAGCTTGACGCCCAGGCTAGCCGCTACCTTGGTTTCGCTGACGCGGTTGGCGCCGCTGGCGACGACCACTACCGCACCACCAACCGTCTTGTTGCGAAAGACGACCGACTTGGCGATTTCCGCCACCGTGCAGCCGATCGCTT
>CALJZP010000141.1 GCA_937983545.1 uncultured Azonexus sp. | reverse complement strand
AATGGCGCACCGTGCTGCGCGCTGCCAACTACAAACGCTCCTATTGGGCGGTGGCAGGGCAGGGCACGCTGACTGCCAACAGCACGCAGCAGCAAGCCAAGACTCGCCAGTTCGATACCGACAACTACGTGCTGCAGAGCGACCTGAATACCGCCTTCACGGTATTCGGCATGAAGAACGAGTTGATCAGCGGTGTCGAATACCTGTACGAGGACTCGATTCGCTGGGCTCTGCGTAATCTCGGTACGGCCAATAACCCGCTGTACAAGCCGGGGCAGTTCACGACGGCGGCACCGGCGACCTACAAGGGCGAGACCTATAGTGCCTATGTTCAGGACACGCTTGAGTTCGTACCGGACTGGAAGCTGACCCTCGGTGTCCGGCGCGACATCATGAAATCCGACTACTTCACGACGACGGCCTTCAGCGGCAATTTCGGGGAGAACAGCTACCGTGCCGGCCTGTCCTGGCAGCCGACTGCGGCGCAGCATTATTACGCCGGGTGGAGCGATTCGTTCAGCCCGACGGCGGACCTCTACCAGTTGTCCGGCAGCCAGTACCCGGCAGAACGCTCGAAGGTGGTCGAACTTGGCAGCAAGTGGCTACTGGCCGACGGCAATCTTTCCCTGCGTACCTCGCTCTATCGCGCCATCAAGGATTGGGAGCGCAATACCGACCTGGAGTCCACGGCGACCATCCTGACCCGCAAGCGCCAGTCGGATGGGGTCGAACTCGAGATGGCGGGCCGGATCACCGACAACTGGGAGGTGTTCGGCGGGCTTTCCTACATACATGCGGAAATCCGCGAGGTGGCGCCGGGCAATGGCAATCCCAGCTTCATCGGCCAGTCGCCGCGGAATACGCCCAAGAAGACCTTCAATCTGTGGAGCACGTATCAGTTGCCCTACGGCTTCAAGGTTGGCGGCGGCATGGAGTACAAGAGCCGCCGTTACGGTGCGGCGCCTACCGGTACCGCTCCCTTCAACCCGAACTGGGTCGATTCCTACGTGCGTTGGGACGCAATGGTTTCCTACGACCAGCCGAAATACACCGTCAAGTTCAATGTCCAGAATATCTTCGACAAGTTGTATTACGACGCACTGTATGACAGCGGCGGCTTCACCGTGCCCGGCCAGGCCCGCCGTTTCATCCTGAGCACCGAATACAAGTTCTGATCGCGCCGGAGTACCCATTCATGAAAAAACAACTGACCCTGATCGCGCTGGCCGCGCTGGCGAGTTTCGCCGCGCAGGCCCAGGAAAAAGTCCTCAACCTGTATTCCGCCCGCCACTACCAGACGGACGAGAAGCTCTACGACAACTTCACCAGGCAGACCGGCATCAAGATCAACCGGATCGATGGCAAGGAAGACGAACTGATGGAGCGCATTCGCAACGAAGGCGCCAACAGTCCGGCCGACGTGTTCATTACCGTCGACGCCGCGCGCCTGGCCAATGCCGAAGCGCTGGGCCTGTTCGCGCCGGTCAAGTCGAAGCTGCTGGAGAGCCGCATTCCGTCCCATCTGCGCACCGATTCCTGGTTTGCCTTCTCGACCCGGGCCCGCGTCATCATCTACAACCGCAATGCGGTCAAGGCCGAGGACGTCGCCACCTACGAGTCGCTGGCCGATCCGAAGCTGAAGGGCAAGCTGTGCAGCCGTTCCGGTTCGCATCCCTACAACCTGTCGCTGGTCGCCTCGCTGATCGCGCATGACGGCGAAGCCAAAACCGAGGCGTGGGCCAGGGGCGTGGTCGCCAACTTTGCCCGGGCGCCGAAGGGCGGCGATACCGACCAGATCAAGTCGGTCGCCCTGGGTGAGTGCGGCGTGGCGGTGTCGAATACCTACTATCTGGCTCGCCTGATCCGTTCCGACAAGGTCGACGAGCGGCGCATGATGGAGCGCGTCGGCATCGTCTGGCCCAATCAGGCCAATCACGGCACCCACATCAATATCTCCGGCGCTGGCGTGGTCAAGACCTCGAAGAATGCGGACGCAGCCGTCCGCTTCCTCGAGTACCTGGCCAGCGACGAGGCGCAGCGCTATTTCGCCGATGGCAACAACGAATGGCCGGTGGTAGCCGACGTCGCGACCGGCAATCCGGCACTCGATGCGATGGGCAAGTTCAAGGCCGATACCCTGCCGATCGGATCGCTGGCCAAGAACATCGTGGCGGCCCAGAAGCTGCTCGATCGTGCCGGTTATCGCTAAGGAGAATGCAGATGCCAATCACCATGAGCAGACGCCATTTCGTCAAACTGCTGGGGGCCGGCGGCTTGCTTGCCCAAGCCGGCCTGGCCTGTTCGGCCGATGAAAATCCGCAGTCGGCACTGATTGCCGCCGCCTGGCGCGGGCCGAATCCGGGCGATACGTATTACGCCGGCGTCCTGGCCGCCGACTGGGTGCGGAAGAAGCTGGAAATCCGTCACGCGGTGGCGTTGCCGACGCGTCCGCATGGCCTGTATCCGGAGGCGGATGGCAGTTTGCTGGTGGTCGGTGTGCGCCCCGGCGCGTGGCTGATGCGCATCGATGCGGCGGGCACGGTCAGCCGGCAGATCAATCTGGAGGACGAAGCGTCGTCGGCGCGCCTGAACGGCCATGTCATCCCCAGTTTGAAGGGCGACCAGCTCTACACCACCGAAACCGATTTCAAGACAGGGCGCGGCCGGATCGGCGTGCGCGACCGTGTCACCCTCGGCAAGCTTGCCGAATGGGAAACCCACGGCTTGGAACCGCACCAGCTGCTGCTCGACGGCGACGGCAACCTGATGGTCGCCAATGGCGGCATACCGCGCACGCAGGGAGACAAGAAATACGACCTGCATCGCATGGATTCGTCGCTCGTTCGCCTGGATGGCAGCAGCGGCAAACTGCTGCGCCGCTGGAAGCTGGATGATCCCCGTCTCAGCATGCGGCATCTGGCCTGGAGCCATACCCGCTCCGGCGAGGCGTACCTCGGGGTAGCCATGCAGGCCGAGCACGAGGATTCGGCACAGCGCGCCAACGCGCCGATTCTGGCCGTGCTGGATGGCGACAGCCTCATCGCTCCAGCGCGTTCAGGCGACGGGGCCGGCTACGCGGGCGACATCGCCGCCGCGTACAACGGCGGGTTCGCACTATCGAGCAACCAGGCCGGTCTCGCCCAACTCTGGCATCCGGGAGCGCCGGACAAAATGGTGCCCATTGTCGAACTGCAGGAAGCCTACGCATTGACCGAATGGAAAGGCCCTCAACCCGGGGGCGGGGTTCTCTTGGCCACGGGCTTGGGGCTGGTGCGCTGGCATCCGACCGCCAAGGCGTCTTTCCTGGCCTGGCCGAAGCCGATGGCGCTGGATAACCACTGGGCGCTGATCAGCGAGGTTTGATGGGCTCGCAGGGTTTTTCGGACGAAAAAAAGGAGCCTCAGGCTCCTTTTTTTTGGTTATCCGTTGCTTCAGGCGGCCTGGCGGGCCAGCTTTCCCGGCTTGGCCGATCCGCCATGCACTTCGCGCAGGCAATCGTGGGCGCAGGAGGCGCAACGGCCGCAGTCGCGGGTGACGCCGAGTTCGCGGCGCAGATCTTTCAGCGTGCGGGCACCGCCTTGTGCGGCTTCGCGGATTTGCCTGTCGGTAACAGCCTTGCAAACACAAACGTACATGAACGATCTCCGCTCGTTACGGTAATGAGAACTGTTATCAGTTTATTTGAATGAGAATGAATGTCAATAACTATTTGAGGCAATGGCAGGTGAATGTGTTTTTGACCGTTTGATTGCGGGCGCCGGGCATCGCATTCGTCAATGCCCGGACTGGTAGCGACGCTGCATTTTGCGTGGACAAAAAAAGCCGCAACAGTCGTTGCGGCCCTGATGTCGTTGCCGAGGGGGTGAATCAGTCGCCGCCCGGCTCCATGTGTGCCTGCAGGTAGTTCGGCAGAGTCACGTTCTCGATCAGGCTCTGCTGGGTTTCCAGCCAGTCGATGGCCTCCTCGCAGTGTTCCAGCAAATCTTCGAGCAGTTCCCGGCTGACATAGTCCTGCAGTTCCTCGCACAGCGCGATGGCCTCGATCAGCAAGGGGCGCTGCGTTTCCCGCTCGTACTTGAGGTCGCCTTGCAGGCATTCGACGACGTTTTCGCCGATCAGCAGCTTGCCGAGGTTCTGGAGGTTGGGCAGGCCTTCGAGGAAAAGGATGCGTTCGATCAGTTCGTCGGCTTCCTTCATGACGCGGATCGACTGCTTGTACTGGTAGTCGTTGAGTTTTTCCAGCCCCCAGTTGCGGAACATGCGGGCATGCAGGAAATACTGGTTGATCGATGTCAGCTCGTTCTTCAGTACCTTGTTGAGTACGTCGATGATCTTCTTGTCGCCTTTCATCGCGCGCTCCTCAAGCCGGGTTGCCCGAGCCCATCTGGCTCTGCTGGTAGTTTTCGAGGCCGACCAGATCGATCAGCCGGAGCTGTTTTTCCAGGTAGTAGGCGTGATCCATCTCGGTATCCTCGAGCTGTACGCCGAGCATGTCGCGGGTCACGTAATCCTGGGCTTTTTCGCAGGCGGCCATGGCCTTCTTGAGTTCGCCGACGACCTTGTATTCCACGGCGAGGTCCGATTTGAGCATGTCGGGGACGGTCTTGCCGATCTTCAGGGCTTCCCGCTTGGAGAGGTCCGGCTTGCCTTCGAGGAAGAGGATGCGCTGGATCAGCGCGCGGGCATGCTGGCGCTCGTGGTCGGATTCGTGGATGGCCTTGTCGGCCAGTTCCCGCAACCCTATGTCGGCATACATTTCGCCATGGATGAGGTACTGGTCCACGGCGGTCAGTTCGCCGGCCAGCAATGCGTTCAGGATGTCGATAATTTTCTTGTCGCCCTTCATGGCTTTCT
>CALJZP010000140.1 GCA_937983545.1 uncultured Azonexus sp. | reverse complement strand
TCGGCAGCCCTCCCCCCCGAACAATTGCTGGCTGTCCTCAATGCCGAGCATGTTGCGGAGCGGCTTGCCCGTCTCGAGCAAAGTCTGCTGCAACTCGAAAGAATCAATAGCGCCACCCTGAATCTGATGGAGAGGCTGCTTCATAGCGGTAACCTTTCTGCTGATAATTTGAAAGTCAAAGAAAATGTCGAAACCTGACCAGTGGCCCCAAGGCTTGGGCCCCGTTATCTGTGTCGTCGGAGCCCGTCCGAACTTCATGAAAATGGCCCCAATCCTGAGAGCCTTTTCGGAGAATGTGCCCCCCATTCCGACGCTACTGGTCCACACCGGCCAGCATTACGACAAAGACATGAACGACAAGCTTTTCGATGACCTCCGGCTGCCCAAGCCGGATATCAATCTGGAAGTCGGATCGGGGTCTCACGCTGTTCAAACAGCTGAAGTGATGAAGCGGTTTGAACCTGTTATCGATGAGAGGAAACCCTCCTGCATTTTGGTCGTAGGTGACGTCAATTCGACGCTTGCCTGCACTTTGGTTGCAGTGAAGAAAAACATTCCCGTCGTTCACGTCGAAGCCGGACTACGCAGCTATGATCGCGGCATGCCAGAAGAAATCAACCGCGTTCTAACCGACCAGATCGCCGACCTCCTTTACACCACGGAACGCAGTGCCGAAGGCAATCTCAAGCTTGAGGGAATTTCGGCTGACAGGGTTCGTTTCGTCGGCAACGTCATGATTGACTCTCTCTTGGATAACAAGAAATTCGCACGAGATCCGGCGACCACTCTGCAAGGGCATGGCATTGACCCGAAATGCATTGCAACACCTGAAGGTTATGGGCTGGTGACGCTGCACCGCCCATCCAATGTCGATCACGCAGACACCCTTTTGTCGCTTCTGACCGAACTGCGAAGAATTTCCGAGAAGCTACCGCTGGTATTCGCCCTACACCCGCGAACCAAGACCAACATTGAACGTTTTGGCCTGCAGCAGCTGATTGATACGCCCAGCATGATCATGCTGCCTCCACAGGGCTATCTTGAAATGCTTGGCCTGATGGCCTCAGCCAGAATTGTGCTTACGGACTCTGGCGGTCTTCAAGAAGAAACCACTGCGCTGGGGGTTCCCTGCCTCACCATGCGCGAGAACACAGAACGGCCGATCACGGTCGAACAGGGCACCAATACCATGGTCGGACGTGACATTCCTCTCATTCGTCGCATGACCGAAGAAACCCTCTCAGGACACGGCAAGCGCGGACGCATTCCCGAACTTTGGGATGGCCGTGCTGCACAACGTATTGCGGAAGATTTAAGTAGTTGGCTATTGGCCAGATATGTTGCAACCGCCTGACATGTCAGCCTCCCCTGTCAATGCGCTGACGATCGACGTCGAGGATTATTTCCAGGTGTCGGCGTTGGCACCTCACATTCCCAAAAGCGAATGGAATAGCAGGGAATGCCGCGTTGAGCAGAATATTGACCGCATTCTCGCCATGCTCGATGAGCACGCAACCAAAGCGACTTTTTTCACGCTTGGATGGATTGCAGAACGCTATCCTGGCATCGTTCGCCAGATCGTTTCTGCCGGTCATGAAATCGCCAGTCATGGTTATGGTCATGAACGAGCAAGTGACCAAACCCCAGAGAGCTTCTACTCCGATATCCACGTCGCAAAACTTGTTCTTGAGGACTTGTCGGGTGTTGCCGTGAAGGGTTATCGCGCCCCGAGCTTCTCTATCGGGGAAAAGAACCTTTGGGCATTCGAATGTCTGGAGCGTGCCGGTTACCTGTACAGTTCAAGCATCTACCCGGTCAAGCATGACCACTATGGGATGCCTGATGCGCCTCGGCAGGCTCACAAAAGGGGCAGCCTGCTGGAGATACCTCCCACCACGCTGAGAATGTTTGAAAAAAACTGGCCTGCCAGCGGAGGCGGCTTCTTCCGGCTACTACCCTACAACATCTCCGCCTGGATGATACGGCGCATAAACACTACGGAGAATCTATCCGCGGTGTTTTACTTCCACCCTTGGGAAATCGATGCCCACCAACCCCGTGTCCAGGGAGTCAGCGCGAAAACCAGGTTTCGTCACTACGTAAATCTGGACAAAATGGAAGGGAAACTACGTCGCCTACTGGCAGATTTCAAATGGGGAAGGATGGATCATATCTATCTTGACCCAATGTCTCGCCAATGATTGTCCGGCAACTTCAGCAAGATGACGCCGCCAAGGCGCAAGTTTGGGACAGCTTTGTAGAGAGCTGCCCCGATGCCACCTTTTTTCATCTGTCCGGGTGGCAACGATTGATTTCCGGTGTTTTCCGTCATCGATGCTATTTCTTGTATGCGGAAGCAGAGGGGCAAATTGTAGGCGTCCTCCCGCTGGCGCACGTCAATAGCCGACTGTTTGGGAATGCACTCGTTGGACTGCCTTTTGCGGTTTACGGTGGCGTTGCAGCTACTTCTCTTGAAGCATCGCAAGCACTGGAGCAGGCTGCAATCGATCTGGGTAATCAACTTGGCGTGGAGCACATAGAG
>CALJZP010000139.1 GCA_937983545.1 uncultured Azonexus sp. | reverse complement strand
AGCGGGCAGATGATCGCCAAGGCCGTCGGCATCCAGCCCGGTGTCCGGCCGCTCATCCTCGATGCCACAGCCGGGCTGGGCCGCGATGCCTGCGTATTCGCCCAGCTGGGTTGCGTGGTGACGATGATCGAACGCCAGCCGGTCATCGCCGCGCTGTTGGACGACGGCATGCGACGCGGCCGGAACGACGGCGAGGTGGCGCCGATCATCGCGCGCATGCAGCTGCTATGCGGCAATGCGATTGCCCTGATGCAATCCTGGTCTCAGGATGCGCCGCAGGTCGTCTATCTCGACCCGATGTTCCCTCATCGCGACAAGAGTTCGCTGGTCAAGAAGGAGATGCGGCTCTTCCGGCCACTGGTCGGCGACGACGACGATGCGCCGCAACTGCTGCAGGCGGCGCTCGCCCTCGCCAGCCACCGCGTTGTCGTCAAGCGCCCGCGCAAGGCGCCCTGCATTGCCGGTGCAACGCCGAGCTATGCGCTGGAGGGAAAATCCAGCCGCTTCGACATCTATGCCAAAAAATCGCTGAAAGCAAAGCCCGAGTAGACACCAGCGATCGTTCCCGATTGATAAAAAGCGCGAAAGCGGCGAATATCGCGCCCCCCGTTTGACCCAATACCTCCCGAATCCCATGGCCTTCAAAGACAGCACGCCCCGTTTCGACCTGGTCGATATCAACCTGATCGCCCCCGATCCGAACCACATTCGCCAGAACATCAACGAAGAAACGCTGAAGGGACTGACCAATGCCGTCGCCAAACTCGGCCTGATTCATCCCATCGTGGTCCGACCTGCCGGCAACGAGCGCTATATCGTCATTGCCGGCGAACGCCGGCGCCGTGCGGCCCTGCTGGCAGGCGAAACCCGGGTGCCGGTGATCATCCGCGACTGCTCGGACGACGAGGCGCTGGAGGTCCGCGTCTTCGAGAATATCGGCCTGGGCGTCCGCTCCGCGCTCGAAGCGCGGGAGATGTCCAACGCCGTCCAGCGGATCGCCGAGCGCTTCACCAGCCCGGAAGAGGCTGCCCAGTATTTCGGCCGTGCCCCCACCTGGCTGGCTCAGGCAACGGCAGCCGCCAATCTGTCGGAAAAAGTCACGGCGCTGCTCGACTCCGGGAAAATATCGAGCACCAGCGCGGCCGTGCAACTTGAAAAACTGGCCCGGAAAAATGAAGCCAAGGCAGATTCCCTGATCGAGCAGATCGAACAACTCCCCGAGGGCGAAAAGCTCTCCCGCAAGGTCGTCGACGACGTGCTCGCCGAAGCAACCGGCCGGCCGCGCAAAAGCGAGGAGTCGGCGCCGCCACCCGCGACGCCGCAACACGTTGCCTCCCCGGCTGCTGACACACCGCCCCCGGCGGAACCAAGCCCGCCCTGGGAAGAAACCGCCCAGCCCGATGAAATGCCCCCACGCGCAGCCCCCTCCGCCGTTCGCGCCAAGGTCAATCCCGGCAAGGTCAAACTGGTCGCTGAGCTGCTCGGCCTGAGCGAAGAAGACGAAGAATCGCTGCTTGCCCGCCTGATCGACGAATACCTGGCCTTGCGCAACCCCTGACCGGGCTCTCCGGTTGTCTGCCAAACCGGAAACTGCTCGCCACACCCACGCATCCATTGCGCCCAG
The DNA here is from genome assembly GCA_937983545.1 of uncultured Azonexus sp. Classification (GTDB taxonomy): domain Bacteria; phylum Pseudomonadota; class Gammaproteobacteria; order Burkholderiales; family Rhodocyclaceae; genus Azonexus. The sequence continues at coordinate 1,788 of CALJZP010000139.1, read as the reverse complement.
GCCATGACTGTATAAAAATACAGCCATGGCTAATAACCCCCTGCAAGCGCCGATGACGGACAACGCCGCCCAATTAAGGAAGCGGCGCATTGCCCATCTCGACATGGATGCTTTTTTCGCCTCCGTTGAACTCTTGCATTACCCCGAACTGCGCGGCCAGCCGGTCGTCGTTGGCGGTCGCAGCGCACACCAGCCGACACCCCAGGCCGATGGCAGCCTGCACTTCGCTCGTTTGCGCGACTACGTCGGGCGGGGCGTCGTCACCACCTCAACCTACGAAGCCCGAGCCTTGGGAGTGTTTTCGGGAATGGGCCTGATGAAATCGGCCCAATTAGCTCCCGACGCGATCCTGCTGCCCGCCAATTTCGATGCCTATCGCGACTATTCCCGACGCTTCAAGGCGGCCGTGGCTGGCATTGCACCGTTAATAGAAGATCGTGGCATCGACGAGATCTACATCGACCTGAGCGAGCACGCCGAAGAAAGCCTCCCCCTGGCACGCCGAATCAAGCAGGCGGTACTGGACGCCACCGGCCTGACCTGTTCGATCGGCATCACCCCGAACAAACTCCTCTCCAAGATTTGCTCCGATCTCGACAAGCCGAACGGCATCACCTTGCTCGACATGGCCGACATACCGGAGCGCATCTGGCCGCTGCCCGCCCGGAAAATCAACGGCATCGGCCCCAAGGCCAATGAACGCCTCGCCCAGCTAGGCATCAAGACGGTCGGCGAACTGGCCGCGACACCTCCGGAACGCCTGCTTCGACACTTCGGCCAAAGCATGGGTTCCTGGCTCCACCAGGTCGCGCACGGCATCGACGACCGTCCGATCAAGACCAGCCGCGAACCCAAGTCGATCAGCCGCGAAAGCACCTTTCAGCGCGACCTGCATGCCAGGGCCGACCGTGCGGAACTCTCCGAGATATTTACCGGCATCTGCCTGCGCGTCGCGGAGGACCTCACCCGCAAAGGCTACGTCGCGCGAACCATCGGCATCAAGCTTCGCTACGCCGATTTCGAATCCGTGACCCGCGACATCACGCTCACCACCCCGACGTCCGATGGCCGACTGATCCGCAAGGCGGCCGGAGAATGCCTGAAGCGTGTCCCGCTGACCCAGCGCATACGTCTCCTGGGGGTCAGGGCCAGCACCTTGCTACCGGCGACCGAATTGCCTGAGCGGCGAATATCCGTCCAGGCCGAACTGCCACTCTGAATTTTCTCCAGCTCAGCCGCACAGTTGCTGCATACGCAAACCGCCGAATTGCCCGCCTGACAACACATCGTTACAAACTGCTACAAATAATTTGCTGCAACGCACAACAAATTTCCGGATAATAAGCACTTGTCTCCTCCAACCCTCCTCCATGGATTGGATTTAATGCCCGCCTCGTGCGGGCATTTTTTTGTTCACGGCGCCGATCGCTGACCACTAGGGTAACTCCTAGACGATGACGTCGCGCTTGCATCGGCATACAATCATGCATTGCTCATTGTGCAAAACACCATGTCTTTGCCAACCTCTCTCAGCACGCTGGAATTGTGGGACGAAGCCTTATTGACAGGCATCCCGACCGTCGATCGGCAGCATCGCGACATCGCAAGACTGGGTGCGAAAATGCTGAAGGAAACCGGACTCCCCCTGACATCCGAACGATTTGGCGACTACTTTGCGGAATTCTGGCAGCTGGTCGCCGACCATTTCGAGACGGAAGAAGAGCTCATGCGAACACTCGGCTTCCCCAAGGTGTCGGCGCGCGTTTAAATTTGACCACCTGTGCGCGT
>CALJZP010000138.1 GCA_937983545.1 uncultured Azonexus sp. | reverse complement strand
CCGCTGGCGATCAGCGAAGGGCTGCTCACCGTGCTGATCTTCAACGCCCTGCGCCGCTTCAACGCGCAGGAACTGCAGATGCTGCACCAACCCCGCCGCGAGGCCGACGCATGAAGCGGCGCACCGTCCTGTTGCTGCTGGCCGTGGCACTGCTCACCGTACTTCCCTTGTGGCTGGTGCGGGATTCCGCCCCGGACACCGAGCTGTTCGGCGGCTCCGACACGCAAGGCCAGCAGGCCATCGGCCAACTCGCCCCGGATTACCAGCCCTGGTTCGAGTCCATCCTGACGCCGCCCAGCAAGGAGGTGGAGTCGCTGCTGTTCGCGCTGCAGGCGGCGCTGGGCGCCGGCATCATCGGTTATTGGCTCGGGGTGTCGGTCACCCGCGAAAAGTTCCGGCGCGGCGCCGACAAGGATGACGATGCATCTTGAACGCGCAGCCAGCGGCAGCCGCTGGCGGCCGGTATCGCCGGTCGCCAAGGGCCTGTTCGCGCTGGCCGGACTGATCGCCGCATTCGCTGCGCCGAAGCCCGGCGGCGCGCTGGCGGTTGCCGGCCTGCTGGTCGCCGTGGCCTGGCTGGCCGCCGGCATCCCCGTCCCGACCTATCTGCGGGCGGCGGCAGCCCCCCTTCTCTTTCTCGCCCTGAGCAGCCTGTCGCTGGCCTTCTCGCTCGGCAGCGCCGACGGCGGTGGGCTGGCGCTGACCCTGGCTCCCGATGCCGGGGCGCAGCTCGGACAGGTGGGCAGCCGTTCGCTGGCGGCGCTCGCCGCGTTGTTGCTGCTCGTCCTGACCACGCCGCTGCCCGACCTGATCGCGCTGCTGCGTCGCCTGAAAACCCCGGAACTGCTGCTCGACCTGACGGTGCTCGGCTACCGCATGGGGTCGGTCTTCTCGGCGGCGATGCACGACATGCTGACGGCGCAGACGGCGCGTCTCGGCTACGCCACGCGCCGTCAGGCCTGGCATTCGCTGGCCGGGCTGGGCGCCAACCTTGCCGTGCAGGTCTGGCAACGCGCCCAGGCGCTGCATGTCGCGGCGCAAGCCCGCAACAACGACGGCCCGCTGCGCTTCATGCCGCGCACTTTTCCGCACGCCCGGCGCGACAGCCTGCTGGCGCTTGCCGCCGGGGTGCTGCTCATCCTGATCGGACAACTGGCATGAGCGCGCCGCCCAACGACATCCTGCTGCAATTCGACCGGGTGGCCTATCGCTATCCCGACGGCAACGCCGGGCTGGACGGCTGCTCGCTGGACATCCTGCGCGGCAGCCGCAATGCGCTGCTCGGCGCCAACGGGTCGGGCAAGACAACCCTGTTCCAGCACGCTAACGGCCTGTTGCGGCCATCCGGCGGCACCGTCCGCTACGCGGGGCAAGCGGTCGATTACGGCCGCCCGGGGCTGCGCGAGCTGCGCAGCCGGGTCGGCCTGGTGTTCCAGAACCCGGACCGCCAGTTGTTCTCGGCCAGCGTCGCCGAGGACGTCTCCTTCGGGCCGCTCAACCTCGGCCTCGACGACGACACCGTGCGCCGTCGCGTCGCCGCCGCGCTGGCCGCCGTCGGGCTGGCCGACATCGGCGAACGGGCGGTGCATCACCTCAGCTTCGGCCAGAAAAAGCGCGTCTGCATTGCCGGGGTGCTGGCCATGCAGCCCGAGCTGCTGCTGCTCGACGAACCCAAGGCCGGGCTCGACCCGGCCATGCAGGCCGACCTGCTGGCGATCCTCGACGACCTGCACGGACAGGGCATGAGCATCCTGCTGTCCACCCACGACGTCGATTTCGCCTACCGTTGGGCCGAGCACATTCACATCATGGCTGCCGGACGTTGCGTGGCGAGTTTTCCGGCCGGGGAGCTGCCGCGCCGGGCCGCCGAACTGGCCGCCGCCGGTCTGCCGTTGCCGGCCGTGATACCGCTGCATGCCCGGCTCGCCGCTCAAGGCCTGGTACCCGCCGTGCCGCTCCCCCGCTCCACCGACGCCCTGCTGGCCATGCTGCCCAAGGCGCCTCAACCCAAGGAAAACCCATGCACGATTGCCTGAAACCCGCTGCGGCTTGCCGGAGCGCTACCTGATGGCCGGCAAGATCTGGTTTGTCGGGGCCGGCCCCGGCGACCCCGACCTGATCACCGTCAAGGGCCGCCAGTTGCTGGAGGCAGCGGGCGCCGTGCTGTTCGCCGGCTCGCTGGTCGACCGGGCGGCGACGCTGTACGCGCCGGCGGGCTGCGAGATTCGCGACTCCAAGGACATGACGCTGGAAGAGATGACCGACTGGCTGATTGCCGCCGCCACCCGGCATGAAACCGTCGTCCGCCTGCAAACCGGCGACCCCGGCCTCTACGGCGCGCTGATCGAGATGACCCGGCCGCTGACCGCCGCCGGTATCGAATGGGCGGTGGTGCCCGGCGTGTCGTCGGCGATGGCCTCGCTGGCAGCGGCCGGCGAGACGCTGACCCTGCCGGAAGTCACCCAGACGGTGATCCTCACCCGCGTTGCCGGGCGCACGCCGATGCCGCCGGGCGAGGAACTCGAAGCCCTGGCCGCGCACAAGACGACGCTCTGCATCTACCTGTCGATCACCTTGCTGCACAAGGTCCAGGCAGCGCTGCTCGCCGCTGGCTGGAGCGAGGATGCGCCCATCCTGGTGGTACAGAAGGCGAGCTGGCCGGGCGAGGAAAAGATCGTGCGCGGCACGATCAAGGACATCAAGCGGAAATGCCAGGACGAGAAGATCGCCAGCCAGGCCATGATCGTCGCCAGCCCGACCCTGGGCGCCGCCGACTGGCCCGACCTGATCCGTTCCAAACTCTACGACCCGACTTTCGGACACCGCTTCCGCAAGGCCACGGAGACATCCCATGACCAATGACACCACCCTCCTCCTTGTCGGCCACGGTTCGCGCGGCCGCGAGGGCAACAAGGAAACCATCAACTTCGCCGCCCAGTGGCGCGAGCAGCATCCGGACTGGCGCATCGAGGTCTGCTTCATCGAGCATGCCGAGGTGCTGCTTGACGAAGGGCTCGACCGCGCCGCCAAGGGGGCGCGGAAGGTCATCGCCATCCCCTTCATCCTGAACGCCGCCGGCCACGTCAAGATGGAACTGCCGCATGCGCTGGAGGAAGCCCGCCAGCGCCACCCCGGCGTCGAGTTCGTCGTCACCCGCCATCTCGGCATGGGGCGCGAGGTCTTTGCCGTGCTGCAGGGCCAGCTCGACCGCCTGATGAAGCAGCTGGCGATGCCCGACCCGATGACCACCGGCGTCGTCCTGCTCGGCCGCGGCTCGTCGGATGCCGGCGCCAACGGCGAACTGGCCCGGATGGCGCGCTGGATCTTCGAGGACAACGACCACGAACTGGTCGACCTCGCCTTCACCGGCGTCACCTGGCCGCGGCTGGAAACCATCGTCCAGCGCCAGGTCAAACTGGGCATGATGCAGATCGCCATCGTCCCGGTCTATCTGTTCACCGGCGTGCTGATCGAGCGCATCCAGGAGCAGGTGGCCCGGCTGCAGCAGCAGTACCCGCAGGTTTCCTTCGCGCTGGGCACACATTTCGGCTTCGATCCGGGCATCTTCGCGCTGCTCGACAACCGTGCCAGGGGCGAACAGGGCGAAGGCGCCATGCTCGAATGCGATGGCTGCAAGTACCGCGAACAGGCCGAAGAAGAGCACCTGCACGACCACAGCCACACCGCCATCGCCGGCTGCGGCCACGCGCATGCCCACGATCACCACCCTGACCACGGCCATGCCCATCATGCTGGCTGCGCCCATCACCACGCCTGAACCGGGAGCTTCGCCATGACCCTCACCACCTCCGCCAATACCGTCACCGAACAGCTGACCGAAGCCGGTCGCGCCATCGAACACGACTCCTTCGCCATCATCGACGCCGAAGCCGGCCCGCACGCCTACACCGCCGAGCAATGGCCGCTCGTGCGCCGGATGATCCACGCCAATGCCGATTTCGAATTCAACGGCCTGACCGCCTTCCATCCGGACGCCATGCAGGCCGGCATGAACGCGGTACTCAAAGGCGGCACGCCCATCGTCGCCGACGTCGAAATGATCTGCGTCGGTCTCTCGAAACCGCGTTTGCAGCACTTCGGCCTGACCACCCACCACTACATTTCCGACGCCGACGTGATCGAGGCCGCCAAGGCCGTCAACAGCACCCGCGCCGTGCAGGCGATGCGCGAGGCCCAGCGCGAAGGCAAGCTCGACGGCGCCATCGTCGGCATCGGCAACGCGCCGACGGCGCTGATCGAACTGGTGCGCCTGATCAGGGAAGAAGGCGTGCGCCCGGCGCTGGTCGTCGCCATGCCGGTCGGCTTCGTCTCCGCCGCCGAATCCAAGGACCTGATGATGACCGTGAACGAAGTGCCATGGGTCGCCATCAAGGGCCGCAAGGGCGGCTCGACGCTGGTTGTCGCCGCCATCCACGCCATGCTGTCGCTGGCCGAAGCCGCGCAGAAAAAAGCCGCATGAGCCAGGCCATCCAACCGGCAACGACGCCCCGGCCACCGTATTACGCGGTGATTTTTACCTCGGTCAGGACCGAGGGAGATCAGGGCTACGCTGCAACAGCCCAGGCCATGGTCGACCTGGCCAGGGTACAGCCGGGTTTTCTTGGCATCGAATCGGCGCGCCAGGAACTCGGCATTACGGTTTCCTACTGGCAAAGCGAAGAAGCCATCGCCGCCTGGAAAGAAAATGTCGATCACCGTGCCGCCATGCAGCGCGCACACGACTGGTATCGCCACTTCAGGGTTCGCGTAGCCCGGGTCGAGCGCGAATATGGCTACTGAACCGCTCGAAAAACCCGCCAAGGTCCGCAAGGGCGACGCCAAGCGCGAGCGTGGCAATCGCACCGGCTTCACCACCGGCGCCTGCTCGGCGGCGGCGGCGCGGGCGGCGACGCTCGGGCTGTTGCAGAGCGAAGTGCCCGAAATGGTCATCTGCCATCTGCCCAACGGGCAGGATGTCGCCTTCGCGGTGATCGACGGCTCGGTCGAGGAAAGCGCCGGCCACGCCCACGCGGTGATCGTCAAGGACGCCGGCGACGACCCGGACGCGACGCACGGCGCGCACATGACCGCCGACGTGCGCATCCTCAAGCACCGGGCCGGCGAGGTCGTGCTCAAGGGCGGCTTCGGCGTCGGTGTCGTGACCAAGGACGGCCTCGGGCTGGAAGTCGGCGGCCCGGCGATCAACCCGGTGCCGCGCCGCAACATCGTCGACAACGTGCGTGCCGTAGCCGGCGAACTGCTCGACCACGACGGGCTGGAAGTCACCATTTCCGTCCCCGGCGGCGACGAGATGGCGAAAAAGACGCTCAATGCCCGGCTCGGCATCCTCGGCGGCATCTCCATCCTCGGCACCACCGGCATCGTCCGCCCCTATTCGACCGCCGCCTTCCGCGCCAGCGTCGTGCAGGCCGTCGATGTCGCGGCCAAGCAGGGGCAGACCAGCGTGGTCTTCACCACCGGCGGCCGCACCGAGAAGTTCGCCATGAAGCAGTTGCCGGAACTGGATGAATCCTGCTTCGTGCAGATGGGCGACTTCGTCAAGGCGGCCTTCACCAGCGCCATCAAGCGCCAGGTGCCGAATGTCTACGTCGGCGCCATGGTCGGCAAGCTGACCAAGATGTGCCAGGGCCTGGCCGTCACGCACGCCTGGAAGGCCGAGGTCGACCGCGACATCCTCGCCGACTCGGCGCGCGAAGTCGGCGCGCCGGATGACCTGATCGAGGAAATCCGCGCCGCCGAAACCGCCCGCTTCGCCGCCGAACGGCTGGCCCAGCTCGGTCTGGCCGTCGAATTCCATCGCCAGCTGGCGAAAAAGGCCATCCGCAGCCTCAAGGGCCAATACCCGGGCGACTACCACCTGGCCGTGCTGGTCTGCGATTTCGAAGGCCAGTTCATTTGCCGGGTCGACGAGGCCGAAGCCCTGGCGCCTGCCCGCCCGGCCTGATTCCCGGAGAAACCTTCATGCATTTGCCTGTCCCTCCCTGCACCCTGCTCGGCATCCTTGACGATGGCTGGGCCGGTCTTTCCGACAGCGCCCGCCGACTGCTGGCGGAGGCCGATGTCGTGATCGGCGCCGGCCGCACGCTTGAGTTGGTGCGCCCCCATCTCGCCGCCGGGGCTGAAATTCTCGACATGGACGGCCGGCTCGGCCAGGTTGCCGGCTGGATCGGGAACGCCCGCGAACAGGGCAAAAGCGCCGTTGCGCTGGCTACCGGCGATCCACTCTGCCACGGCATCGCCTCATGGCTGACCGGCAAGCTCGGGCGCGACGGCTTCACGATCATCCCAGCCGTATCGACGCTGCAACTGGCCTTCGCCCGCTTCAAGACGGCCTGGCAGGACGTGAAAATATCCACCTGCCACAGCGCCGATGCCGGCGAATGGTTCGTCGGCGCGACGCCCGAGCACGGCCTCTACAAGCTGATGCGCGCCATCGCCCGGCATCCCCGCGTCGCCTTGTTCACCGGCCCGGAAAACACGCCGGATCGCCTGGCACGGGCCTTGATCACGGCCGGCTACGGCGACGATGCCAAGCTTTCCGTCGCCTGCCGCCTGCTGCTCGACGACGAAGCGATCTTCGCCGGCCTGTCGCCGGCCGAGGCGGCCGGCATGAGTTTCCCGCAGCCCAACGTGGTCCTCGTCGAACGGACGCCGGAGACGCCGCGCCCCAGTTTTGGCCTCGACGACCTCGATTACATCCAGCGCGCGCCGGAAAAAGGGCTGATCACCAAGCAGGAAGCACGCGCCCTGTCGCTCGCCAAACTGCGCATCACGCCCGATGCCGTCGTCTGGGACATCGGCGCGGGCTCCGGTTCGGTCGGCCTCGAATGCGCCCGGCTGGCGCCGCACGGCCATGTCTGGGCCATCGAAAAGAACGAGGGCGACGCCGCCAACGCGCGCGCCAACGCGGCGCAATTCCGCGTCGGCAACTACACGCTGTGCGAAGGCAAGGCACCAGCGCTGCTCGACAGCTGGCCCGACCCGGACGCGGTGTTCATCGGCGGCTCGGGTGGCGAACTCGGCGAGTTGATCCAGTTGATCCTTGCCCGCCTGAAGCCCGGCGGCCGGCTGGTGATGAACTTCGTGACGCTGGAAAACCTGGCCACGGCAACCGCCGCGCTCAAGGCGAGCGGTGCGATCTGGGATGTCGTCCAGCTCCAGGCCAGCCGCTCGCAACCGATTCTCGACATGCACCGGATGGCGGCCCAGAACCCCGTCTGGATCGTCACCGCAAACAAGGAAAGCGCATGACCGAACCCAAACGCCACGGCACGAATTTTGGAAAACTGATCGGCGCCTCGCTCGGCCCCGGCGACCCCGAACTGATCACCCGCCGAGCCTGGAACGCGCTGCAATCCGGCGCGCGCTGGCTGTATCCGGTGAAGAAGGCCGAGGAATCGTCCTACGCGCTGTCCATCGTCGAGCGCGGCGGCATTGCCGTGCCGGGCGATGCCGTCGAACTGGTCTTCCCGATGACGCGCGACGCCGGGATACTGGCCAAGGCCTGGAGCCGCGCCGCCGTGCAGACCGTCGAACTCCTCGCCGAAGGCCGCGACCTGGTCTTCCTGGTCGAAGGCGACGCGTCCACCTTCGCGACCTTCGGCCACCTCGCTCGCGTTGTCCGCGAACTGGTGCCCGAGATCGAGGTCGAGACCATTCCCGGCGTCTCGTCCTTCGCCGCCGCCGCGGCGACCACCGGCGTCACGCTGGCCGAGGAGGACGAAACCTTCGCCATCATCCCCGCCGCCTACGGCGTCGAGGTCATCGACCATCTGCTCGACGAGTTCGACACCCTCGCCCTGCTCAAGGTGAAGCCACTGGTCGATGAAATCCTCGATCTGCTCGAACGCCGCGACCTGCTCGCCACCTCGCTCTTCATCGAAAAGGTCGGCTCGCCGGAGGAGCGCGTCGTGCGTGACGTGCTCAGCCTGAAAGGCGAGAAGGTGAACTACCTGTCGCTGATGCTGGTGCAGAACCCCAAGCGCGTGCGCGGCGAATTGCGCCGTGGCTGCCGCAAGCGCAAGGAAGCCGTCGATGCTTCCGCCACGGCCGCCGCCTGATCAACCCATAAAAACCAACCCCAACAGAGAAACCTTCCCATGAAAATAGCCGTCGTCTCGATCACCAAACACGGCATCGCACTGGCCGGCAAGGTCGTCGCTGCGCTGCCGGGCGCCCAGCTGTTCTGCCCCGAAAAATTCCGCACCGAAGGCGGAAACGCCGCTCCCGGCGCCTTCCATTGCTATGAAGGCAAGGTCGGCGACCAGGTGCCGGCGCTATTCGCCGCCTTCGACGGCATCGTCTGCATCGTCTCGCTCGGCGCCGTCGTCCGCCTCATCGCGCCGCACCTGAAGAACAAGGAAACCGACCCGGCCGTGGTGGTCGTCGACGAAGCCGGCAAATTCGTCATCCCCATACTGTCCGGCCACCTCGGCGGCGCCAACCAGCTCGCCGGCCACCTCGCCACGGCGCTCGGCGCGCAAGCCGTGCTGACCACCGCCTCGGACGCCCGCGAAACCATCGCCGTCGACCTGCTCGGCCGCGAACTGGGCTGGACCTTCGAAGCCACCCACGACGAAATCGTCCGCTGCAGCGCGGCGATGGTGAACGACGAAGCGGTGGCGCTGGTCCAGGAAGCGGGTTCCACCGACTGGTGGGCGAAGCACGCCAACGGGCGCCAGGGGCCGCTGCCGGCCAACGTCGCGCATTTCTCCCGACTCGAAGACGTGCCGCTCGACCGCTTCGCCGCCGTGCTGTGGATCAGCCAGCGTGACATGCCGGCCGACATAGCCGCCCGGTTGGCGGGGCGGCGGGTGGTTTATCGGCCGCTATGACAGGCATGCGCGCTATTCAACCGCTGCTTTCCGCCGTTGAGCGGCGTCTTCCTTTCTTTGCTTCGCCAAAGAAAGGAAGCAAAGAAAGGCGACCCCTGCGTTCGCGCCGGGCCGTCGGCCCGGTCCCCTGTGCTGCTCGATCAGCCGGGCGGTTCGCAAAACTCGCCTGCGGCTCAAACAATGCGAACCGACTGCCCCCGGCCGATCTGTGCTGCTCGGCGCTCTCAAAGGGGGTGGGGGCACTCCGTAACGATTTTGGTCACGCGAGGACGGTATGAAAATCGCCCTCGGCCTCGGTTGCGACCGTGGCACCCCGGCCGCCACCATCCGGCAGGTCATCGCCGAAGCCCTGGCGCAGGCCGGCGCGACGCTGGCCGACGTGCGGGCAGTCGCCTCGATCGACCTCAAGGCCGACGAGATCGGCATGGCCGAAGTCGCCCAGGCCAACGGCTGGATCGTCCGCTTCTACCCCGCCGCCGAACTGGCCACGGTCGATGTGCCGAACCCGTCGGAAACCGTGCGCAAGTACACCGGCACGCCATCGGTGTCGGAAGCGGCGGCGCTGCTCGCGGCCAGAGCCGACGCAAGCCATCTGATCATCGAAAAACACAAGTTGCGCGGCCCGGACGGACGCAACGCCACTGTCTCCAT